>CAYMUE010000011.1:9590-31896 GCA_964393505.1 uncultured Polyangiaceae bacterium | reverse complement strand
CGCCTCGCGCCGCCTTCACGATCCTTCCGTCGCTCCCCACGATGAACCGCGCACGCAGCCTCCCCCGCGCTTTCGGGTCCCGTGCCACGGCGTTGAGATAGCACTCCACGACGCGCCCATGATTCCCAAGCAGTTGAGCGCGAATCGCTGAAGGCGACGGGCTCCCCACGACCTCCACGACATCGACCACCGCGAGCACCGCCGGCGCACTTCCATCGGCCTCCAACCAGGGACGCCCTCCGTCGATGCCTCCGCCCCACCACCACGGCAAGGGCTCCTTGTTCGAAGCGCCCGATGCCACCGGATCGTGCCCAGAGTCGTACTCCCACGCGTCGCGCTCGTCGTCTCCGCCGTCCGCAGCGCCCTCCGCTGCCGCGTCCGATCCCCCGCCTCCGTCGCTCGAGTCGAGGGCGGCGTGGAGGGGGAAGACGGGCTCCGCGGAGGCATGGCACGCCGCGTAGACGCCGAGCGTCGCGACGGCGACGAGAAGCTTTCTCCTGAACGGCCCCATGGGAGGGGTGTGTGGCCGAGGGGCGCAGAGCGAAAGGCCTCTGGGCGAGAGAGTGCAAGGGGCTACGGAGGCGCGGCGTGCAGCGGGTCCGTCCGGGCCGGCGCGGGAGCAGGAGCCTTGTACGGCCAGCCACGCGCGCGTCGCAGCTCCCGATCGCGCCGACCCAGCTCGAGGATCGCGTCGCGAAGGCGATCCGCCACGCGCTTGTAGGTCCGCAGGCGCCCCTGCGCCTCGAACAGATCGCCCAGCTCCACGGGCTTGCCGAACCGGATCGTGATGGGCTCGCCGGAGCGGTCAAAGTTGCCGCGGACCTGGCGCGGCAGGTCGTTGCCGAGGCCGAGGACGAAGGCCGGGACCACGACGGGGCGGGCGGCATGCACGATCTGACCGATCCCGGGCTGTGCAGGCAGCAGGTCGTAGGGGTCGTCGCTCTTGTTGCGTGTGCCTTCCGGGTGCAGGCCGACCACGGTGCCGCGCGCGCGCGCAAGCTCGGTGAGCACGTCGACGGAGAACTGGTTGAACGAGCGTTTCGAGGGGGCCCTCAGGATGGGCGGGTACATGGCAAGGGCGCTCATCGCTGCGTTCACCGCGATGCCGTCGAGGCGCTCGTAGAAGTACGAGGAGCGCACGGGGAAGTACATCCGCTCGATCCAGGAGGTGCGTCGCAGGAGGATCGAGGAGACGACGTACAGGTCGAAGAACGAGCGGTGGTTGCAGACGAGGGCGACGCCGGTGTGGGGGTGCAGGTCGCAGACGTTGTCCTCGCCCTCGACGTGAAGCAGGTGGCGTGTGCAGCGGTGGACCCACCAGGCGCCGAAGCCGCGAAGGTACGCGTGCGCAGCGCGCTTGAGCATGGCGTGCCGATTCACCGAGTGGCACAATCGGAAGGCAAACCGTTCGAACGGGTCGAGACAGGCCATCTGCTCGATCGAGGGGGAGAGCATCGCGCGGCAACCTCCTCCCGACGGCGGAGCGAGTCCAGCGCAATCGGCCATGCGGCGAGCGTCGATCGACGCCGCACCGCGCCGCGTTTCCACCGGCTGCTCGCTTGACCCCGCCGCGTGCCGAAGGCATGACGACGAGCCATGCGTACTCGCCATGTCTGGCCGTGGTTGTTCGTCGTGCTCGCTGCTTCCACAACGATCGGATGCGAGGACAAGCAGGCCGCGCCCGCGGCGCCCTCCGCAACCGTCTCCCCGGTCGCCGCGCCCGAAGCGTTGGCGTCTGCCGAGACACCCAAGCCCAAGCCCGCTCCGGACATCGACCCGTTCTACGGGAGGTTCACCCTCGAGGACGCCACCAAGGGGCTGGAGGGGAGCGGCAAGCTGATCGCGGAGATCGAGACGACGTCGGGCAAGCTGACGTGCACGCTGTTCGACGACAAGGCGCCGCTGACGGTGGCGAACTTCGTTGGGTTGGCGCGGGGCATGCGGCCGTTCAAGGACGACACAGGCAAGTGGGTGAAGGACGTGCCTGCGTTCGACGGAAGCAGCTTCCACCGTGTGATCGGCAAGTTCATGATCCAGGGGGGCTGCTACAAGTCGGACTGCGAGAAGGCGAGCAACGCGGGGTACTTCTTCCAGGACGAGATCTGGGAGGGGATGACGCACGATCGCGCCGGGCAACTGTGCATGGCGAACAGCGGGCGGAACACGAACAGCATGCAGTTCTTCATCACGGATGCGAAGAACACCTTCCTGGACAAGGCGGGGCACACGATCTTCGGCGAGTGCAAGCCGCTGGCTACGGTCCACAAGATCGCGACGGTGCCGACGGACAAGAAGGACAAGCCGAAGACGCCGCAGGAGATCAAGAAGGTGACGATCAAGCGGGCGGGGAAGTAGGAGGCGAACTAGCGCAGCGAGACGGTCTTGCCTACGGTGACGTTCTTGCCGTCGAAGGGCGCGACCTGGGCGGAGCGGAACGCGCGTGCGATGCACCCTCCGGTGGGCGTGCCGGCGAAGGGCGGCCCGACGACCGAGGCGACGGTGACGTTGCCGGAGGGGGCGAAGGTCACGTTCACACGGGCGAGGCCTGCGGGCTCGCCTGCGGCGAGACAACTGCCCGCGCGACCGGCAGCAGCGTCGAGCGCTGCTTGTGCGGCGGCCGCGTTGAACGGCGGGACCTGCGGCTCCGGCGGGATCTCGGAGGGCGCAGCTCCTTCTTCCGCGGCAGGGGGAGCCGGCGCCTCCTGCTGTTCGTACTCCGGGGGGTAGTCCTCCGTGGCCGCGGGGGCAGCAGCCTGGCGGGCGCGAGGGGATCGACGGTGCGGCTCGGCGATCGTCGAAGCGGGCTTGTCCGACGCGACAGCGCGAGTGGTCTCGGTGTTGCGGTCCGCGGCGGGTTCGGGGATCGGCGCTGCGGCGACGGTCGCCTCGGGGGCCATCGTCGGCGTCGCGTGCTGGGCGAACGCAGCGATCTGCGTGAGGGGCAGCGGGGTCGGTTCCGGGATCGCGGCCGAAGCCGCGCGAGAGAACCGCGGCGACTGCATCGTCCAGAGGAACAGGCCACCGAGCAGCAAGGCGCCGAACCCCACGGCCACGGCAACGCGGGCCCAGGGCGGTTGCGCCTGCGGAAGCAGCTCCTCCTCCAGCTCGTCGGAGCTCATCGACACCGGAGCGAGGGAAGGCTGATCCTCGGAATGTTTCGGAACACGAACGACCTGCGCCGACGGCTCGACGGCCCCGCACACCTGGTCGAGGTCGGTCTCATCGAGGGGGATGGGGATGGTCTGGTGCATCACGGCGTGGAGGTCGACGCGCTCGACGGGGTCGTTCTCGGGGGCCGCCGAGCGGGTACGAGCGGGCGGGGGAGGGGGCGCGCTGGTCGCGCGTCGTCGAGGGAGAGGTGGCGGTGGACGCGATCCGACCTCGGCGGAGGGGGAAGGGCGTGCGCCGCGCATCGGCGGGGGAACGTGGCGAGAGACCGTAGGGGGCGTGATAGCGGGAAGCCTCGGCGGCGGCGGGATCTCAGGGCGACGGGAGTCGACGGATTCGTCGAATCTGGGAAGCTTGTCCAGGCGATCGGGTCGTCCCATGGTGATCTCCTCCGGTCGGCTCGCGTGCGCGACCCGCTCCCTCGAGGATCGAGGGGGGCGACAGCGCGGCGTGCCTGTTCAAGAAGGGGTCACCGACTCGCCGCGAGGGGCGCGTCGGTCCCCCACGCGATGTGCGTAGGAGCGACCGGACCGTCAATGTGTAACGCAAACATTGCGGCGCCACGCACGCGCGATTCGCTCGACCGTTCCTCCTCGCCGCGTCGATTAGCTCCCCGGCGCGCCAGGCTCCAGGGCGTCGAACCAGGCGCGCGCTTGCGCGATGGCCGCAACCATCGGTGCCGTCGCACGTACCGCGTCGAGCGTCGATCGCATCGCGTCGCCGAGCGCGTCCACGAGCTCCCCCGACATGGATGGCGGCGCCGATCGGGCCAGCCAATCGACGGTCAGGGCGGCGTCGATCGGGTGGGCGAGGCTGCCGGATTCGTGAAGGGAGACGAAGCGGTCGACGGCGGGGAAGCGGGAGGCGGGAGTAGCGCGGATGACGCGTTGCATGCGGGTTTCGATGATGCCCGGGGCGACGGAGACGGCGATGGCATCGGGGTTTTCGACGGCGGTGACGCGGGTGAGCATGGAGACGGCGGCCTTGGAGGAGCAGTAGGCGGCCCAGCCGGCGTAGGGGTGCGTAGCGGCGCCGGAGGAGACGTTGACGATGCGCAGGGTGTGGTCGGGGGATCGGCGAGCGAGCGCGAGGCGCGTGCCGACGAGCACGCCGATGAGGTTGGTGCGGAGAGAATTCTCGAAGGCGTGGAGGTCGAGATCGGCGACGGGGCCGATGGGCTCGAGGACGCCGGCGTTGTTGACGATCGCACCGAGGGGGCCGAGGCGGGAGGCGGCATCGAAGGCATCGGACATGGCGCGATCGTCGGCGGCGTCTGCGACGCAAGCCTGCACGACGGCGCCAGCGGTGCGGAGCGTTCGGGCGACGGAGTCGAGGGGGAGGGGAGAGCGTGCGGTGAGGATGAGGGGCACGCGTTGGGCAGCGAGCAGGCAGGCGAGGCCGAGGCCGAGGCCGCGGCTGGCGCCGGTGATGACGACAACGGGGCAATGGGAATGGGACATGAGTGATGGTGGGGTGCCAGACGCGTGGAGAGGATTCAAGCGGCACGAAGGATGGAGCGTCATACGAGTGGGGCGGGACGGGCGAGGAGGGCGTGCAGAGGGCTGGGGGCAGGGGAGCGGGACGAAGGTTCGCGAGGCGATGGGAGCAGTGATCGCGATTCCCGCATCGGAATGGGCGAGTGGGGATGGGGGATGCTTGGCGGTTGCACCCCGGCGCGCTCCGGGGTGTGATGGAACCGACATGGATCCAGCGGAATACTCGGTGCTTGCAAGGCGATTGATCGACAACGCGCACGATCTGGATGCGTTGGCGGCGGCTCGCAGGATGGGCATGGCCGATCCGGCGACCTACGCGTTGCTGCTCGAGAAGGTTGCCCACGGAACCGAAGACCGTCGCAACGCGAGCCACTGGTTCGTGGAGGCCGCGGCGGTGTGGTCGACGACGCTTCGTGACGAGCGCCGGGCAGAGGCTGCGCTGCGCGAGGCGATCCGGACCGATCCGTGGAACGAGCGTGCGGCGGAGCGTCTCGCGCACACGCTGGACGGTGCGGGACGTCACGATGCGGTCCTCGTGGCGTTGGAGAAGCGCGCGATGGTGTGCGCGTCGCGGATCGGCGAGGTGCCGAATGGATCGGAGCGTCTCGCTGCGATGTGGGTCGAGCTGGGCCGGCGCTGGAGCGCCGGGCAGGGAGGGCGGGTCGATCGGGCGTTGGTTTCCTACGAGCGGGCGTTCTCGCTCGATCCGAAGAACCTCGACGCGATCCGCGGAGTGCGAGCGATGCACCTGCGCGCGGGGCGTTGGCCGGAAGTGATCGCGACGTTCGAGAAGGAGCGCATGCTGTTGCGGGATCGCTCCGAGCAGATCACGTCGTTGCGGGAGGAGGCGTCGGTCCGCAAGACCGCGGGGGATCGTGCGGGGATGGTGCAGGCGTTGCGGCTGGCGCACCTGCTCGACGAGGACGACCTCGATCTGGCGGAGGATCTGGCGAACTCGATCCTGGCGCGGATCACGGGGGGCGACGTTGTGAGCCGGGAGGAGCGGGCGGAGGCGGCGCTGCTGTTCGTGTCGTTGGCGGAGACGTACGACGGCGAGATCGCGCTGTCGCACGCGCTCAACGCGCTGCGTGCAAATCCGAGCGAGGACGGCGCGATCGGGCTCGCGGGGAAGCTGGCGGCGTCGATGCACCACGAAGCGATGATGGTGCCGTTCTGGGTGGCGTACCTGGGTACGAATCCGAAGGGGCGTCATGCCACCTCGATCCGCCTGGCGCTCGCGAAGGCGCACGAGGAGAGTGGGCGCACGGAGGAAGCGCTGAAGGTGCTGCTGCCGATCGAGAAGGACAACGAGGATGCGTCGGCGAAGGTGATGTCGTTGATCCAGCGAGCGGGGCGGGTAGACGATCTGGTGGAGCGGCTGGACGCGCAAGCGGCGACACTGTCACCGGCGGCGCGGTTCGATGTGTTGCTGGAGTCGGCGCGGCTGTTGAGTAAGCACGAGCGAGTCGATGGTGCGGCGCAGCGGTACTTGCAGGTGCTGAGCCTGCACCCGGCGCAGCCGGAGGCGGTGGAGCACGTGACCGCGTGGATGCGCGGCAAGGGGCAGAAGGGGCCGTTGCGGGACGTGCTGGTGACGGCGGCGCGGCACACGAGCACGAAGCCGGAGGGGCGGCGGGCGATGCTGCGGGAGGCGGGCGAGCTGAGCCACGAGCTGGGGGATCTGGAGCAGGCGCGGGAGCTGCTCACGGAGGTGTACGAAGCGAATCGCAACGACGAGGCGGTTCGGGGCCAGCTCAAGCGGGTGTTGGGGGAGTCGGGGCGGTGGGACGACGTCATCCGGATTCTGGATCGGGAGATCGGGTCGGAGCGCAGCGGTGAGGGGCTGGTGGGGTTGTTGCGGGAGCTGGCGGAGATCCAGGAGCACAAGCGGGGCGACGCGGTGCAGGCGGCGAACACGTGGTCGAGGATCGCGAAGCTGTCGCCCAACGACGAGTCCACGTTGATGCACGCGGTGGAGCTGTACGAGAAGGGGGATCGGCTCGACCAGGCGGACATGCTGCTGTCCGGCGCGATCGAGCGCATGGAAGCCGAGGAGCCCCGGGCCAAGGCGTACTCGCGTCTGGCGCTGATCCGGGAGAAGCTCGGCAACCACGCCGAGGCGGCGGAAGCCTCGGCGGCGCGCGCGCGGCTCACCGGCGCAGCGGAGGACTGGGTCTCGGCCGAGCGGCACGCGGCGGCAGCGCAGCGCTGGACCGACGCGGTGGCAGCGATTCGGGAGCTGGTCGGGTTGGAGGAGTCCCCGGCGGGGAAGGCGACGCTGCACGTGCGCATGGCGCGGCATCTCGCCAACGCAGGGGAGCACGACGATGCGGTCGCCGCGCTGGAGCACGCGTGCGAGCTGGATCCGGGGTGCGAGCCCCACTGGTCCGAGCTCGAGCGAGCTTGCGAGGACCGTCAGCTCCTGCGGCGCTTCGTCGAAACCGCATCGCGCGTGAGCCAGGGGCTCTCCGACAAGCCCCTGCGCGTCAAGCTGCGCCGGCAGGCCGCCCGCGTGTTGGGCGAGCGTCTCGGGGACGGCGCGGGCGCGATTGCGGTGCTGCGTTTGCTGCTCGAGGACGAGGAGGATCCGGAGGCGCTGGAGCGGGTCGCCGACGATGCGGAGCGCGCGGGCCGACACAAGGAGGCCGCTGCCTTGCTCGAGCGTCTCGAGGCGCGGGTCACCGAGCCGGCGGACCGGTTGCGCCTGCTGTTGAGGCTGGCGCGCATGCGCGCATCGGCGCTCGGCGACTCCGACGGCGCCCTTGCGATCCTCGATCGCGTGCTGCGTGACGTCGATCCGTCGTGCAACGAAGCCATCGAGCTGAGCGTGGATCTGCTGACCTCGCGCGGGGACTGGTCCGGCGTCGCGTCGATCCTGGAGCGGGCGCGGGCCGCGGCGACCGACCCGGAGCGGGAGCTGGCGTTGGTGCTGCGTCTGGCGGCGGTGGCGGAGGAGCGGCTCGACGACACCGGGAGGACGGCGGAGTACCTGCAGCAGGCGCGCAAGCTGGCGCCGTCGGACTTCGGGATCCTGCGGCGTCTGGCGGCGCTGCTCGAGTCCTCGGCGCTCTGGGAGCAGCTCTCCGAGGTGCTCGCCGCGATGGTGCAGCATGCGCACGATCTGGACGAGCTGTCGTCGCTGGCGATTCGACGGGCGACGGTGCTGGAGCAGCGGCTGGGGCGCGTGCAGGACGCGTTGGGTGCCCTGGTGGAGCTGGCCGATCTGGGCGACAAGCCGTGTCGCATCGCGTACGTCCGGATCGCCGATGACGCATCGCGGAAGGATCTGGCGGCGCTGCGGCTGGAGCGATGGAGTACGGGAGACGACGGTTCGGAGCGGGACGTGGACGGGCTGGTTGCGGCCTTCGACCGGTTCCTGCAGTCGAGGCTGTTGCAGGACGCGTCGCGGGTGGCGGGACGCCTGCGCGGGAGCGTGGACGTGGGGCGTCAGGTGGCGCACCGCCTCGAAGAGGGGGCGCTCAAGGCCGGCGATCTGGAGGTGGTGCGGACGGCCCAGGGGTATTTGCTCGAGGGGCGCAGCGGCCGGGAGGCCGCGGAGGAGGCGGTACGACAGGCCGAGGTGCTCGTGGGTGCGGGGGCGGATCGGGCGCAGGCCGTGGTCGCTGCCGAGACGTTGTTCCAGAGCATCGAGCCGCGCGATGCGCGCGTCTTCGTGCCGCGCCTCGCGGCCCTTGCGCCGTCACCCGAAGACCGGCTCGCGATCTACGAACGTCAGGTGGCCCGCTCGGTTCACAAGGACGAGCGCCTCTCGGCGCTGGCGGAGGCAGCCATGGTGGCCGCGCGGTTGAAGCTCAACGCGCGCTGTCGACGTCTGTTTGCCCTGGGCATTTCAACCTCGACGAACGACGCCGATCTGGTGGGGTTGGAGCGCACGGCGAGCCAGGCCGACGAGGAGCTTGGGGGCACGTCGGTGCGACGCGTGTGGGCGGAGGCCCTCGCCGAGGGGGCGTCGCAGGCCCGGGGAGGGGAGCTGCGCCAGGCGGCGCTGCTGCGCAAGGCGGCGCTGATCGCGCACCGGGAGCTGCACGACCCGGGGCTTGGTTTCGATTGGGCGAACGAAAGCCTGTTGATTCGTTTGACGGCGGCGGTGCAGGGGGCGTTCCGGGAGCACGCCGAGCAGATGAGCAAGCTGTCCGAGGCTGTGGATCGCCTGGCGCGGAGGGTCGCGGTCGCAGATCTCCCCTCGGCGCTGACGCGATCCTCGACGCCGCCGCCTCCGGAGCCTTCGGTGTCGGCTGCGGCGCCAGTGCCGGAGGATGTGTCACCCGCGTTCGCTCCGGGGCGTGCATCGCAGGGCGACGGGGTAATCCCGGTGTTGGTGGATCTCACGGGGGAGAGTGCGGACGATGACGCGGAGTACTCGCAGCCGACGGTGACGATTGAGGGGCCGATGCCCTTCCGTCTGCGGGCCGACACGGAGCCATCGGACGAGCCGACGGAGGAGCCGACGGAGCAGACGGGGGCGCATGCTTCGCAGATCGCGGAAGACGCGGCGAGGCGTCGTCTGACCGACGCCCAGAGCTCGCCGTCGTTGAGTGTGGAAGAGGTGCCGGTCACGATGGATGTGATGGAGGCGCTGATGTCGATAGGGGAGCACTTGGAGCCGAAGGGGGTGGGGGGCGCAGCGGGGGCGGAGGAAAAGCGGGAGGGGGAGGATCGGGACGGCTGATTCGGGCGGTGCGAGGAGGTTGCGAGCGGGCGAACGCCGTGCGATTCTTGGCGCGAACTTCAGTATCCCATGTCGAATACCAAGGTATTTCCCCTGGACGCCGTGCGCACCGACGGGTGGTTCGAGCGGATCGGCCAGGGGATCGGAAGCTTCCACACGCTGTGTGACATCCTTGGCGAACGCTTCTTTGCGTTCGCGATGATCACGGGCGCGCGCATCACGGCGCTGACGGTGGATCGGCGCAATCCGGATGCGACGATGGTGGACTTCACCGTGAGTGCGGAAGGGGACTATGGGCCGGACGGGGACTCGCAGCGTCTGACGCTGCCGGACTTCCGGCGCAGGTTGGTGGCGGCGTTGCTGGTGGAGAACCCGGTGGCGCCTCCGCCGCAGCGCGACACGGATCTCGAGGGGCTGCAGCTTCACATCGGCGTGCGCAACCTGCTGTTGGCGCCGCTGTACGGCTACAGTCTGCGGAGCCTGCAGGTCTCGGGGGACGACTCGTTGATCACGGCGACGATCGACGGTCGAGAAGTGGAGTACCGGCTGCCGGTGTTCCAGGCGCGCATGCGGGCGCACGTGCGCGAGGAGTTGGATCGCGCGACCTCGGGGAACCGGGCCACGATCGATCTCGCGCAGGTGGCCGTGGCCGAGGCGGCGTCGCTCGCGGGCGAATGGCGTCGCGTGGCGCAGCTGCTGGGCAGCTGGCCCGCTCCGCTCGCCATCTTCTTGCGCACGCCGGAAGGGCAGGCCCTGGCGCCGGAAGCCACGGCGCTCATTGCCAAGGGGCTCAAGCTGTTGGGAACGGCCGCGATGAAGATGGGGGACATGAGCCGTGCCGAGGAGGTGTTCCGTCTTGGCGTGCAGTACGCGGGAGAGCGTCCCATCGCCGCGGACATCTTCATCATGCTGGGCGAGGGATTCCTGACGAACCAGCGCCCAGGAGAGGCCATCGCACCGCTGCGTCGCGCCGCCGCGCTCGGTGCCCCGGGAGCCCAAGTCAAGCCCCTGCTCGCGCGCGCGTTCCTGCGTCGGAATCGCTACGTGGCAGCGTTCAGCTGCCTGCGCGAAGCGATCGACGCGGGGGCGTCGCAGGGGGAGCTTGCGGACGAGCTCCGGCAGATCGAGAAGGCGCTGGGGCCAGCATTGACAGCGCTGCGGGCGCGCATCATCAGCTCCCGGGTGGGGGCGCGCGCGGAGCCTTGAGGCACTGGCGGATTCGCGAGCGAGCGCATGGTTGACGAGGACCGTTCCCCATCCGAAGAGGCACTGTACGCCGACGAGAACGCGTTCGGCCTGTGGGTGTCGTGGTTCGATGCCGAGGACGTGGAGTACTCCGCGTCCTCGGACAAGTTCCCGCCGCGGCTCACCGTGTTGCGAGCGGCGGTTTCGGACTACTGCGAGGGGTTCCCGCTCGGGTCGAACGTCTCGCTGATCGACGTGGGCACGGCGTTCTACTTCGAGGTCGCCGACGGCGATCACACCGAGGATCCGATCGCCTGGCTGAGGGCGTTGCGTGCGTATCTCGAGCAGGGGGAGTGGTCCACGTTCGGGGTGGTGACGTACGGAGGCCGGTGGGTGGCGGCGGCGGGGGCGTCGGGACCTGCGTTCGGGGAAGTGACGAGGCTGGCCAGCTTCGGTCCGAGCGAGCCGTTCTTGAGGGCGTCGGGGGCACAGGCGTTCGCCCACGACGACGAGGACGGCGAGCAGGAAGGATGGGGGCCTGGGTTGTTCGTGGATCTCGAGGCGCTGGAGGCGTTGGGGCGAAAGCTGAAGAACGTCCCCACGACGCTGCGGGCCGCGGGGGCGTCGTTCGTGCGGATCGCTCGGTGAGCGAACCATCCGCGCCCGGTGTGTCGGAGGATTGTCGCGCAGTCCGGGGCAGTTGAGCGAAGACGTTGCCGGCGGGGCGTCGGCAGGTACACTACCCTTGCACCTGGCAAGTCCGGGCAGCCGGGCGATCGGATCGCCTGTTGCGGCGCGACCACGAAGGGGGCCCCATCGGGCCCCTCGTCGTTTCGCCGCCGCGGATCGAGTTCCCACGAGACAGGCTCTGCATGTTGATTGCCCTCGAGGTCCCGTGCACACGCACCTGATTGCTGGCGGCTACTACGCCCTTGCGTTGGGGCTCGCCTTCAACGCCTTGCTGTCGGTCGCGGTCCACCTTTCGGGGCGCCGCAATGTGAACTACCTGTTGCTCTCGGCGATTTCGGCGTTCTCCGCGGTGTACGCGTTGGGTCTGGCTCTGCACTATCACGCCGCGACCGCGGAGTTGGTCATCCTGGGCTCGCGGATCTCGCGATCGGTCGCGGCGATCGGCGTCGCGACGAGCCTCCAGTTCGCCCTGCGCTACGGCAAGATTCGCCATGAGCGGCTCGTGACGGCGGGGGTCTGGGGCCTCGCGTCCTCCATCGCGATCGGCGTGCTGTTCGAACCCCTGTCGTTCGATCCCCGGGCTCCGCTCGTGGTCCGCGCGTTCGGGATGCAGGCGCACTTCTTCTGGACGCCACCCGGCATTGCGGCGACGTTGCTGTCGGTACTGGCGCCCGTGATCCAGTTGGCGGCGTGCGCGGCGTTTGCGACCGAGTGGGTGCGTGGGCGCAAGGAAGCCCTAGGGCTGACGATCGGCGCGGCGGTGTTGTGGCTCTCGGTGCTGAACGACGCAGCGGTGATGCTGGGGTACTTGCGGGGCATTCACCTTGCGCCCGTAGGAGTGCTCGCCCAGGCGTTCGGAGTCGCGACCTACTTCGTTGCGCGGTACTCGTCGCTGACCGGCGATCTGACGCGCAGGAAGCGGGAGGTGCGCGAGCGAATGACCGAGTTGGTGCAGGTGCGCAACGATCTGCATGCGCTGCAGACCGAGCTCGGTCGGAAGGAGCAGTTGGCGGCGGTGGGCGAGATGGCCGCGGTCATCGCCCATGAGGTGCGCAATCCCCTGGCCGTCATCTCCAACGCCGTCGCGAGCCTGAAGCGCGAGGGGTTGTGCCGCGAGGATCACGACGTGCTGCTGGGCATTCTCGAGGAGGAGTCGGTGCGGCTGAACCGTCTCGTGTCCGATCTGCTCGCCTACGCGCGGCCGATCAACCCGCAGCGTCAGCGGGTCATCTTGCAGGACCTGGTGCAGCGGGCGGCGATGCTGGTGGGCAATCGGGGCACGGCGCGATTCGAGTTCGACGACAGCTCGGCGCGGGGGCAGATCTGGGCGGACGGGAACCTGCTGCGCCAGGTGTTCGACAACCTGATCGAGAACGCGGTGCAGGCGATGGGGGGAGCGGGCACGGTGACCATCGCGGTCAAGGCGGCTGCCCAGGAAGGTGTGGAGGGGTTCGCGGTCAGCGTTGCGGACGAAGGCGAGGGGATGGACACGGTCGTGCGCAACCGGGCCAAGGACCCCTTCTTCACCACGAGGCCGGCGGGCACCGGGCTCGGCCTGGCGATCGTCGATCGGATCGTCGAGGCGCACGGCGGTCACCTCACCCTCGAGAGCCGCTCCGGAGAAGGGTCCACGGTCACGGTGTTCCTGCCCCTGGGCTCCGAGAGCATTCCTCCACCCGAGCCGCGGTCGTCGCAGCGCCCGCGTGTGGACTCCATCCCGACACCGAGCATGCGACCCGACGCATCGGGCTGACGGTTCCGCGCGACGCACTGTTCCCTTCCATTGACGAACGGGCTAGCTGATCGGTCATGAGCTATCTCGTCCTGGCGCGCAAGTGGCGTCCGATGACCTTCTCCGACCTGGTGGGCCAGGAGCACGTGTCGCGCACGCTATCCAACGCGATTGGAGCGGGGCGCGTGGCCCATGCGTTCCTGTTCACGGGCGTTCGCGGCGTGGGCAAGACGACCTCGGCGCGCATCCTCGCCAAGGCGTTGAACTGCGAGAAGGGGCCCACTCACGAGCCGTGTCTGAAGTGCCCCGCGTGCCTGGAGATCGCCACGGGCGCCGACATCGACGTGCAGGAGATCGACGGCGCGAGCTACAACGGCGTCGACGAGGTTCGCCGCTTGCAGGAGAGCCTGCCCTACCGGCCTTCGCGCGACCGGTTCAAGATCGTGATCGTCGACGAAGTACACATGCTGTCGCAGGCTGCGTGGAACGCGTTCCTCAAGACCCTTGAGGAACCTCCGCCGCACGTGAAGTTCATCTTCGCGACGACCGAGGTCCACAAGGTGCCGGTGACCATCCTGAGCCGTTGCCAGCGCTATGACTTCAAGCTCATCCCGGCCCAGGTCATCGCGAAGCGTCTGCGCTACGTGCTCGACCAGGAGAGCATCGAGGCCGACGACGCATCGGTGGCGCTCATGGCTCGGGAGGCTGCCGGTTCGATGCGCGACGCGATGAGTCTGCTCGACCAGGCGATCGCGTGGGGCGGGCAGAAGCTGGTTGGCGACGAGATCGCCCAGGTCCTCGGCGTGGCGGGGCATACCGACGTCCGCGAGCTCGCCAGTGCGCTGGTCCGCGGTGACGCCGCCGCGTGCGTGACCATCGTCGATCGCCTCGCTGGCGCCGGCTACGACCTCGTGCACGTCGCCCGCAACCTGCTCGAAGCGTTGCGCGACCTCGTCGTCGTCAAGCTCTGCAAGGACCACGAGCGGATGGTGGACCTGACCGCTGAAGAGCTTGTGGCCATCGCGACGATCGCGCGCGAGGCCGGGCTCGACGACCTGCTGCGTCTGCACCTCGGCGTCTCCCAGAGCTTCGATCAGGTCGTGCAGGCGCCCCAGCAGCGTGCGGCCTTCGAGATGATGCTCGTGCGCATGGCGCGGCGCCCGCCGATGCTTCCGGTCGACGATCTCATCGGCCGTCTCTCCCAGCTCGAGAAGCGCATCCACGGAACCGGTGGCGCGACCGCTCGTCCTGCAGCGCGGCCGCGAGCGATCGCCGAAGGGTTCTCGGAACCCCCGCTCCCTTCGTGTGTGGCCGACGCGGGGCATCGTCCCTCGGCTCCCTCGAGCCCCCAGCCGGCGCCCGTGACCGCGAGCAGCGCTTCGGTTCCGCCTTCTTCGGAGCCGCCGCGTTCTCAGCCCCGATCGACCGGTGAGGCCACGGCTGTCGCGTCTGCCTCCCACCGTCCCCAGATCGCGTCCAGCGTCACAGCCGAGGGACAGGCGGCGTGGCGTCGGATCGTGGATCGGGTTCGCGCGGCGAATCCCGGCTACGGATCGGTGATGGAGCACGCGGTTCCGCTCGAAGTGACAGCGGAGAAGGTGGAGCTCGGGTTCGAGCCGGGATCGTTCTACGAGACCCAGGCCAAACACGAAGGGGTGCTCGATCTGGTGACTCGAGTCGTACGGGATCACTTCGGTGCGAGCACAGCGGTCTCGTTCACGCTCGATGCGGTGCCGACTGGCGCCCAGACGCTCTACGCGGTGGAGGAGAAGGAGCGCGCTGCGCGCGTCGCTGCCGAACGCAAGGAGCTCGCCGATCACCCGCTGGTGCAGGCGGCCGTCCGCGAGCTCGGCGCCAGGATCCAGGAGATCAAGCTCGCCAAGAGCGGTTGAATGCGGCGAGGCGCGGGCCTCGACACCGCGACGGGTGCGCGCTAGAGCAACGACCCGTCCGCTGACCCACCTCGCTGTCTACCGGGAGTCGTTCCGTGCTTCCCGACAGGATTCGTCGAGTTGTCCAACGCTTGTCGCGTCTGCCCGGTGTCGGGGAGAAGACGGCCCTGCGTTACGCGATGTTCCTGGTGACCGCGGACGAGGCGATCGCGCGCGAGCTGGGCGAGGAGCTGATGACGCTGCACGAGCACGTGCGTCGTTGCGAGCAGTGCGGCGCCTTGGCGGAGGTCAGGCAGGGAGAGCGCCTGCTGTGCCCGGTCTGTCTCGATCCGCGGCGGGACGAATCGCTGTTGTGCGTGGTGGCGCGGGTACAGGACATGATGGCGATCGAGCGGAGCCAGGCGATGCCCGGGCGATACCTGGTGCTTGGCAAGCTGCTGTCTCCGCTCGACGGCGTGGGGCCTGGGGAGTTGCCGATTGCGGAGCTGCGGAGCCGGGTGAAGGCGGGCGTGAAGGAGGTCATCCTCGCGACGCCTCCGTCGGTGGACGGCGAGGCGACGGCGCTGCTGTTGGCCCGCGAGCTCTCGGATCTGGGGGTCCGGCTCACGCGGCTGGCGTCCGGAGTCCCCCACGGCGGCGAGCTGGAGTTCGCGGACCAGATCACGTTGGGAAGGGCGATCGACGGGCGTCGGAAGCTGGACCCATGAAGAGGAGATCGGAATCATGAGCAAGCAGAGCGTGCATTCGCCGGCGGCGCCGGCTGCGATTGGCCCCTACTCTCCGGCGATCCGGGTGGGTGAGCTGGTGTTCTGCAGCGGGCAGGTCCCGTTGGATCCGTCGACGGGGGAGTTGGTGCCAGGGGACATCGTGGCCCAGACGAACCAGTCGTTACGCAACATGAAGGCGGTGCTCGAGGCTGCGGGGGCGACGATGGATCAGGTGGTCAAGACCACGATCTTCCTGGTGGACCTGGCGGACTTCGCGAAGGTGAACGAGGCATACGGGAAGTTCTTCGCGACCGCCCCGCCGGCCCGGTCCACGGTCCAGGTCAGCGCTCTTCCCAAAGGCGCCCGCGTCGAGGTAGAAGCCATCGCACACCTCGGAGCGTGAAGCATGCCCAAGAAGAACAAGGAATCCAAGGCCCCGAAGTTCGACGCTTCGGTCATCGATGCCAACGAGCAGGGGGCGATCGCTGCCCTCGAGCAGGCGGGTGACAAGGCACAGGGCCTCATCGACGCGTGGGTCGCGAAGCAGAATGTCGCGGCGCTTGGGGCTGTCGTGGCCTCTGAATCGAAGCTGCGCAAGCAGGCCAAGCGGGCCCTTGCGGTGCTCAAGAGCCGCGGCGTCAAGCTCCCCGAGCCCAAGCCCGCGCCTGTCGCCGCCCCCGCTCCCCAAGTCGTCCACGAGGCCTGGTTCCTCGTGCCCGACCCGGCCGGCGTCGCGGTCATCACCATCGGCTCCCACTCCTCCGGCGAGCGCTGGAACGTCGTCGACGTCCAGGTCCACGAGGTCGCGGGGGTCATCGATGTCTCCCCGGGCGAAGCCACCGGCGGCTCGATTCGCAACGCCTTCCAGACCACGCGCAGTCGCCGTGGCATCCTGCCCACGCCGGTGCCGGTCGAGTGGGCGAGGTGGCGCATCGCGCAGGCGCGCGAGCGCAACGCGAAGTCCGGCCTGGTCATCCCCCTGGGCATGACGAGCGCCGCTCCGCTGCTCGAGCCGGTCCCCGAGCAGGAGCCCATCAGCCCGCTGGCCGGGATCCAGGTCTCCGACGACGATCTGTTGCGTGCGAAGACGTCGGGCACGCTCCACAACGAGCCCGAGTTCCGCGGCTGGCTCCCCGAGCCGCGCATGATGCAGGAACTGCTCGCCAAGGTCGGCGAGCGTCTCGGCCCCGCTCCCGACCAGCATGCTCCCGAGAAGGTCAACGAGATATTCGACCAGGAGATCACCGCGGCCACCGATCGCTTCTTCACCCCCGAGGTCCGCGGTGTCATCGCGGAGCGAATGAAGGACTGCGCGATCTCGGTGCTCGCGCGGCTCGGTCGGGACAGGGCGATCGACGTGCTTGCGACGGCAGAAGCGTCGAAGCGCGCCGGGTTGATCACCTCTCCGCCCAGCGAGATCCCGTTCCTCAAGTCGTTCTTCCAGAAGGGGCTCGCGCTCATGGCCGCCAACAGCGGCGGGCGTCTGTCGGTGCCGATCCCCCAGACCGCCGGCAAGAACCCCTGATCCACGAAAGACCCCGGGGCGCGGCGTTGCCGCGCCCACGCGGGTCATGACGTCACCCGGCTACGAGGTCTGCTTCAATCGCGGTCATAAGCTGGATCAGTCCGGCCTCGTCTCCGTAGCGCGCAACGACCTGGAGGCCCACCGGCAGGCCGTCCACGCGTCCCATCGGCAGCGTCGCGCACGGGTGGCCGCTGAGGCTGAAGGCCGTGGTCAGCGCGAGGAAGCGCAGCTGCGGAAGAGGCTCGGCCCAACGCGTCGCCGGCCCGGTCGTGGTGGGCAGCACGAGCCACCGATGCTTCTCGAACAGACGATCGACGTCGGCGCGCAGCGCAGCGCGATCCTGCATGGCGCGCAGGTAGCGCGTGGCGAGGATCGTCGCTCCCTTGCGCAGCAACCCGGCAACCTCCGGGCTGAACTGATCGGGGTCGCGTTCGAGCTCCCGGGCCCAGGCATACGCGGCCTCGGCGCCGATGACCGGACCGGACACCCGCGTGGACTGCTCGAGCGACGCCAGCTCACCGCGCTCCGTCGCCACGTGGTGGGCGCGCAGCACCTGCTGCGCACGTGCGAAGCGCTCCGCCACGCCCGGCTCCAGCGCGAGAGGAAACACGCCGTCGAGCGCGAGCGCGCTGCCGTCGAGCCGATCCGTTGACGATGTTGCTTCGTAGAGCGAACGATCTGCGAGGAGCACCGAAAGCACGAGGGCTGCGTCACGCACTGTGCGAGCCAACGGGCCCACGGAGTCGAGCGTCGGTGACAGGGGCGCCACGCCGTCGAGCGGACAACGCCCCGTGCCGGGGCGAATCCCAACCAGCCCGCACAGGGCAGCAGGGATCCGCACCGAGCCGGCGGTGTCGGTGCCGAGCGCCACGGGGACGATCCCAGCCGCGACCGAGGAGCCGGAGCCGGCGCTGGAGCCGCCCGGATGCAGCTCGGGGTTCTCGGGGTGGAGAACCTGCCCGGTGTGAGCGTTGCCTCCGCTGATCCCGTAGGCGAGCTCGTCCATCGTCGCCCGACCGATGATGACCGCGCCTGCCTCCTCGAGTCTGCGAACTACCGTGGCATCGGCCTCGGCCGGCGATTGACCGCGGTCGGCGCGCCCCGCGAGCGCGGGGATGCCGGCCTGGGCGATGTTCTCCTTGATGAGCACGGGAACGCCAGCGAGGGGGAGGCGGGCTCCGCCGTGGAGGCGCTGGGACACGCGCCCGGCGGCCTGGGATGCGCGCTCCGGGGCGAGGCTGCGAATCGAACGCAGATGTTGGAGCGAGCGCGCGCGCTCGATGGCGTCGTGACCGGGTTCTCCCGCGGTGAGAGCGCCTTCGGTGACGAGCCTGACGATATCCGATGCGTGTTGAGCGAATGCCATGGTGAGCGGGCTTTCTCCCTGGGAGGGCCTGGCAACGGGCGGGCGAAGCGCGCCCCGAGGCCGGCCGGGGTGAGCGAGCGTGCCACGGCAGGCGGCCCCTTGCACGCAGCTTGACATGCCCCATGAGCGGACCGATTCTCACTTCCCTTCGAAGGGTTCGCCACAGGAGAAACACGGCAAATGAAGCTCATCGACCTGACCATTCCCATTGGTATCGGAACCCCGGCGTGGCCCACCTACGAGCCGCTCCAGGTCAAGTACTTCAAGCGCCTGGCCCCCAACGGCGCCAACGGCCAGCTCGTCACGCATTCCAACCACGTGGGTACGCATCTCGACGGCGAGATCCACTTCTACACACCGGGCAAGGACATCGCGAGCCTGCCCCTCGACTACCTCGTGGGCCCAGGCGTGGTCGTGGACATCTCCGACGCCGTCGGCGACTACGACATCTACACTTCGAAGATGCTCGAGGAGCGCGCCGAGATTCACGACGGCGACATCCTGATCATCAACACGGGCTATCACAAGTACGGCTGGGATCAGCCCGAGGCCGACGAGATCCGCTACATGATCAAGCACCCCGGGCCGGATCGGGAGTTCGCCGAGTGGGCCCGCAAGCGCAAGCTCCGTTGGATCGGAGTCGATTGCGGAAGCGCCGATCACCCCTTCAACACCGCGATTCGCGGGTGGATGCCGAAGTACGCCAAGGACTGCGACGACCACATGAAGCTGAAGTACGGCAAGGGGCTCGAGGAGATCTTCGACGACGGCAAGTACCAGCTCATGCACATCGAGCTGTTCAACCACGGGATCATCCACGCCGAGTGTCTGGGCGGCGATATCGATCTGCTCAAGAACAAGCGCGCCACGATCGGCTGCTTCCCGTGGCGGTTCGTGGACGGCGAGTCGTGCATCAGCCGTATCGTGGCGATGGTGGACGACGCCGAGTACGACGCGATGATGAAGGACAAGGCGCAGCGCAAGCTGACGCGCTTCGGCGACGTCGTGCCCGATCACATCAAGCACGCGGCGTTCCGGCCGAGAGGCTGAGCCGAAGGCAACGAGCCCCCCGCCGCCCCTCCCGTCTTCCTTCCCATTCCGCGCAGCGGTCCCCGAACGACACCGCCTGAGCCGTCGTCGAGCGACTCGGCCATGCACGCCTCTGCGGGCAGACGACGGGGTACGCTGGCGCCCGGACCACGAGGTTTGCCGTGGCCGGCGCGCCGTCGTCGATCGGGCGTGTCCTGGGGAGGGGTCAGGGCTTCAGGGTTTGTCGCTCCTCGAACGTCACCATTCGGCCATCCAGGCTGAACGTTGCTGCCATTGTCCGTGTCTCCTTGACTGCGAAGTGCGCTGGGCGCTCAGTTGGAGCCCAATACGCAACGTGACAAAGGCTTCCGGTCCTCGCGAGGGGAACGGGACTCCGCTCTGGCCTCCGCACCCATCGATCGACGGTACTCGCGAACCGCCAGAGGACGTCGGCTAGAAACGGTCGCACCCCGAATCATCCTCGCAGAGCGTCGAAGTCCCCCTCGGACTTGCGGCGAATCGCCCTCCGAGCTGCACGGCTCCCCATGGTGCGCTTCACCGATGGAAGCTCGGAGCAGCGAACGGTGTCCCGCGCGACGGGCCGCTGGTGTCCGGGTTCCATCCGCGATACGGCAGGAACGTGACGATCAGCAAGCAAATCGCTTTGAAGTGCAGGTGTGGAGCGGAATCGGTCCTGTCCGCTTGGGACACCGTCAACGTGACCGATCACCCTGAGCTCAAGAGCGCTCTGATCGAGGGGCGTCTCTGGACTCACACGTGCCCGTCGTGTGGGGTCGAAGCGCCGGTACCGTTCCAGATGCTCTATCAGGACATGTGCCTCCCCGGCGGGCCGCCGGGCGCCTCGCTCCTGATCCTGCTTTCGTTCGACGAGGACTTCGATCCCACCGAGCTCGACGCCGGGACGAGCGACGAGCAGTTCCTCGCGCGAATGGGCGCGCAGACCACGCGTCTGGTGAGGTCGCACAACGCGCTGATTGAGAAGATCCATATCGCGGAATCGGGCTTGGACGATCGGAGCCTCGAGGTCCTCAAGGCGGTCGTGCGCAAGCAGGTTCCGTCGATGCAGGGGCCGGAGCTGCTGTTCAACGGGCGGGAGGCCGACGGCGCGATTCGCATGGTGGCGCTGACCCCTGAGGGGCCGCGAGGCGTGACGATCCCCCTCGAGGAGTACGAGCGGATCCACGGGATGCTCTCGGGGCTCTACGGCGCGCTGACATTCGTGCGTTGGGCCGAGGTCGACCGGCAGTTCGGTGAGCAGGTGTTGGGGAAGCTCGGATAGGGGGCCGGAGGACGCAGCCGGGCGGGCCAAGGGGGGGCGGACGCTACTTGTCTGCGTAGGTTTCCACAAACGCCTGGAGCGCATTGCGATAGGCGGAGACCGGCGGCTTGACGAGGCCGGCTCCTACCATTCCGATGCCCGGCTCCTTGTGCGCGATTCCGGTGTTCACGACCGGGAGAATGTTCTTCTCGACGACCTTGCGCACGTCGATGCCGGTCGGCGTGCCGCGGAAGTCGAGCGCCGGGATGGCGTACGCCGGATTCTCGGTCTCGGTGATCTCGTACATCTGCTGGGTGAAGCGCAGCGCGTCGGAGGCGCTGCCTCCCACGAAGCGCACGATCGCCGGCGCGGCCGCCATCGCGAAGCCACCGATGCCCGCGGTCTCCGTGATAACCGAGTCGCCAATGTCCGGCGCCGCGTCTTCTGCCTTGAACCCGGGCAGGTACAGGCCGTCCACCATCGTCGCAGGCCCCGTGAACCACCTGCCGGGAAGCCCCGCCAGGCGGATCCCGAAGTCCGTCCCGTTGCGCGCTTGCGTGGCAATGAGCGTGGACCACGGAATGTCCGCGATCGCGTCGGTCGCCGCCTTGCTCGACGGCATGCTCAGGTTCAGGAAGAAGTGGTCGTTGCCGTCGATGAAACGCAGCACCTTCGCCACCACGGCCTTCGGCAGATCGGACTCGACGAGGTGCGGGCCGAGCGCCCGGATGACCAGCGAGGTTGCCGCGCGGTTGCGGTTGTGTCCCTCGTCGCCCATCTGCAGCGCCTGCGCGATGAGCGTGCGCATGTCGAGGGGTCCGTGGCTCATCATCGCCGCCTGCAGCGCAGGACCCAGCTCGTCGCGCATCCACGCGAGCCGATCGATCACCTCCTGGGAGAAGGCGCCGTAGCGCAGCACCTTGCCGAGGCCTTCGTTGAGCGTGCAGTAGGCCTTGTTGCCGAAGGCGCGGTTCTCGATTTCCCAGACGGGCATCGAGGCGGTGACGATGCCGGCCATGGGACCGACGGCCTGGTGGTGATGGCAGGGGTCGAAGGTGATCTCGCCGGAGGCGGCGAGCTGTTCGGCCTCCTCGCGGGTCTTCGCCAGGCCTTCGAACAGCAGTCCTCCGATCACGGCGCCGCGCACGGGGCCGCACATCCGATCCCAGGTCAGGGGAGGACCCGCGTGCAGGATGTGCTTGCGGGTCATGCCCGGAACTAGGTCGAGGGCCCTGCCCACGGCGACGGCCACCGGCTGCGCCGCGACCAAGCGCTTGCCCGCCTCGCGGTTCGCTTCTGTGATGCGCTGCAGCTTGGCCTCGGGCCAGGAGAGCATGCGGGTGAGGGCGGCCACGGTGGCGGGATCGCCGCCGGCCGGTGGACGCCATTCGGGGCTGGAGACAGCGGCGCCCTGCCGGGCGATGTCTTGGCCGAAGGCGGGCAGACCCAGGTTGATGACGGCGAGCTCGGACGGGAACAGATCAGCCATGATCGGCCTCCTCGAGGATGGCGCGCGCGACACGCGCTGCCTGGATGTTGCTCCCCAC
>CAYMUE010000011.1:1585-9490 GCA_964393505.1 uncultured Polyangiaceae bacterium | reverse complement strand
CGGCCTCCTCGAGGATGGCGCGCGCGACACGCGCTGCCTGGATGTTGCTCCCCACCACGACGACCCCTGCGCGCTCCAGCGCAGCAGTCGAGCGAGCGAGTCCCTGGAAGTCCCCGTCGGTACCGGTGACCGACGCGATCACGGGGAGGTAACCCCCGCGCTCCCGGGCCCGCTTGCGGGCGTGTTCGATGGCGGGAATCATGGCGCCCGCCGGGTCCTCGTGGGAGCCATTGCCCAGAACGACATCGAGGAGCACGACACCGAGGGAGGGCTCCTCTGCCTCCCGCATCAGGGCCTCGACCCGCGGTGCGGGTTCGATCATCGGGTGCGGACGCCCGCGCGTGAACTCGTCGTCGCCCAGATCGATGATCTCGTGTCCGCGTGCGGGCTGTGCGGCCGCTCCGTGGTCGAGATTCGATTGGATCTTCCACCCCGCGGCGCGCAGGAAGGCGAGGGCCTCGGCGGCCATGGTGCCGCCCGTGAACAGACCGCGCAGCCACTTCTGTTGCGGCGCCATTGCCTTGCGCTCGCGGGCGCCGAGGGCCGGGTCCGGAGTGGCGGGGGGGGCGGCCTTTCCGCCTGCGAGCTCGACGGCCTTGCGAGCCGCGGACTCGAGGTCCGGAGCGAAGTGGATGCTGCCTCTTGAGTCACTCCGATTCGATCCCACGAAGTGCACCACGGAGGGCTTCGGAGCCTTTGCGAGCGCCTCGAGGACCTTGTCGGCCACGGGCTTTGCGGGGGGCTTCGAGATGACTACGATGACCTTCGTATTCGGGTCCCTTGCCAGCATGTCGATGGCCAAGAGCGTGGTGAGCGCGCCGACCTTCTCGCTCAGGTCGCGTCCCCCGGTCCCGATCGCCTGGGAAATGCCGAATCCGGCCTTCTCCACGAGGCAGGTGACTTCCTGGGTGCCAGTACCGGAGGCTCCGACGACGCCGATGGGGCCGCGGCGGACCTTGTTGGCGAAGCCGAGCATGACGCCCTGAACGATGGCAGTCCCGCAGTCCGGACCCATCAGGAGGCGACCCTTGCGGACGGCCTCCTGCTTGAGGGCGATTTCGTCTTCGATCGAGACGTTGTCGGAGAAGACCATGACGTGCATGTCGGCGTTGAGGGCCTTTCGGGCCTCGTACGCGGCGTACTCGCCGGGCACGGAGACGAGGGCGAGGTTGGCGCCGGGCAGGGCCTGCAGCCCGCCCTCGAGGCCGAGGGGGCGGGGCCCTTCGGTGGCTTGCGACGTCGCACGGCGGGCGAGGAGCTCGGCGAGCTTCCTCTCCGCGGCGTCGAGCACCACGGCGTCGGCTGCCCGCAGCGCGACCACCAGATCCGTGGGAGCAAGGGAATCGAGCGTCGATGCCTCGAATCCCATGCCCGTGAGCAACTGTCGGTTCGCAGGGGTGGCCAGCACCACCTGTCCGAGCTGCACGCCGTCCATCCGGCCGAGCTCGGCCGAGATGGACATGAGGAAGACGGAGTCGAGATACGTGTCTTTGCGAACGATCAACCGGTCCAAGGCAGGTCTCCTGGTTGGTTCGAGGATTCGGCACGGGCGCTGGCCCGTGTCAGGGAAAGCTCAGGCCTTCGCCGTCCGGGCGCGCTTGAGCGCGAGATAGACCCTCTCGGAGTTGAGGGGCAGATCGTGGAAGTCGATGCCGAGCGCGTCGCGCAACGCGTTGCCGATGGCGCTCGGGACCGAGACCATCGGGTGCTCTCCGATGCCGCGCGCGCCGTAGGGGCCATCGAGCTGGGGGGTCTCGATGAAGAACGCCGACATCTTTCGGGGCAGGTCCTTGGCCGTGAGCAGCTTGTAGTCCACGAACGAGGGATTGAGCATGCGCCCCTTGTCGTTGAATACGAAGCCCTCGAGGACCGCCGAGCCGAGCCCCTGGATCACGCCGCCCTGGACCTGCGTGCGACACATGCCCTCGTGGAGCACCTTGCCGACGTCGAAAGCCGAGGCGATGTGAACGATCTCGATGTCGCCGGTCTCCAGGTCGACCTCGATCTCGACGCCATGGGCGCCGTAGGTCCAGTCGAGAGCGGCCTTGCCCTGGCCGGTTTCGGGGTGGAGGTGCGTGAGCCCCTGGGCGATGTACCTGCCCCTGCCCACGATGGGGCCGCCGATGCTGTTGCCGTTGGGATAGGTGTAGCCGAGCACGATCTCCCGATAGGACAGCGAATGATCGGGCGTGTGGCGCACGAAGACCCGCTCGTCTTCGCAGATGAGTTCGTTTTCCGGCGCGCGGAGCACCTGCCCCGCGACGTGCTTGAGCTGTGCGATGCAGTCGTGGGCGGCCTCGATGCAGGCATTGCCACCCATGACCGTGAAGCGGCTCGCGACGGTCTGCCAGTCATAGGGCTGGGTGGCGGTGTCGCATTCGAACACCACCTGCACCTTGTCGAGGGGGACGCTGAGTTCCTGGGCCACGACCTGGCGAAGCATCGTGTAGGTGCCTTGCCCGTAGTCCACCCCGCTGATGAGGACGTTGACCGAGGCGTCTTCGTTGAACTTGATGATCGCCGAGCACGCGGTGAAGACCGGCATGGCCGGGGCCTTCTGGAGCAGGGCCACGCCCTTGCCTCGCACCTTGCCGCGCAGCGGGAGCTTCTTCGGATCGACCGGCTCCTTCGGACGATCCGCGAAGCCGATTTCCTGAGCGACCTTCTCGAGACACAGGTCGGGGCGTCCGTGGTTCGCCGTGACCTTCTCCCCGGTGATCGTCAACGCACCGGCGCGCAGCACGTTGCGCATGCGCAGCTCGTAGGGGTCAATCCCGAGGTCGCGGGCGATGAGGTCGAGGTTGCGCTCGACCCCCCAGAGCACCTCGAGGTGTCCGAAGCCGCGATAGGCGGTGCCGAAGACCTTGTTGGTGTAGACGACGAGGGAGTCGATCCAGCAGTTGGGGACTTCGTAAGGGCCGGCGCCCGAGGTGGCGGCCGCACGACCGATATTGACGCCGTAATCCGCGTACGCGCCCGCGTCCCACAGGAACTGGACCTTGAGCGCGGTGATCTTCCCGTCCTGAGTGACACCGGTCTTGATATGCGTCTTGAGCCCCTGTCGCGAAGGCAGGGTGTTGATCTCCTCTTCGCGGGTCGCGGTGATTTTCACGGGGCGACCACCAGCTTTTCGAGAGAGGCACCAGGCGAGGGGCTCGAGGTGGATTCCTGCCTTACCGCCGAATCCGCCGCCGACGTAGGGGATCTGGACTCGAATGGAGTTGTGTGGGAGTCCGAAGGCGACGGCGAACAGGTTGCGCACGGTGAAGGGGGACTGGGCCGAGGTCCAGATCTGGGCGCGGCTGCCCGGGAGATACTGGGCGATGGTCACGTGGGTCTCGAGGGGCGCGTGCGCGACCGGCGGGTTGGTGAACTTGTGCTCGAATACCCGGAAGGCCTCGGCGAAGCCCTTGTCGACGTCGCCCTTGCGGATCTTCTGGTGGTGGGCGACGTTGGAATGCGCGCGGGGGAAGAAAACCCCCTTCATGTACCGGTAGGTGTGCAGGTCCGGGTGCACGAGCAGAGCGCCGTCGGCCAGGGCGACCTCGGGATCGAAGATCGCCGGCAGGGGCTCGTACTCGATCTCGATGAGCTCGCAGGCGCGTCGGGCAATGTCCTCGGACTCGGCGGCGACGGCGGCGACGGCCTCGCCCTGGTAGCGGACGACGTCGCGAGCGAGGATGAACTTGTCGATCATGTAGAGGCCGAGGCGGGTGTCGAGCTCGCTGCCGACTAGCACGGCGCGCACGCCGGGCAGGGCCTCTGCCTTGGAGGTGTCGATGCGCACGAAGCGCGCATGGGCGTGGGGGCTGAGCTTCATGCGGCCGAAGAGCATCCGGGGCACGGCCATGTCGTGCACGTACTGCGCGGCGCCGGTGACCTTGTCGACGGCGTCGATGCGCTCCGAATTTCCGCCCACGTACTGATGCTTGTCGCTGTGGAACGGGACCGTCATTTGCCACCTCCCGCCTGGCCCTTGCGAGCCACCCGGCGGACCGCCTCGATGGCCGTCTCGTAGCCGGTGCAACGGCAGATCTGACCGGCCATCGCCTCGATGATGTCGTCGTCGGTCGGATCCGGCTTGCGCTCGAGCAGCTCGCGCGCGGCCATGAGCATCCCCGGAGTGCAGAAGCCGCACTGCAGCGCGTGGTTGTCCACGAACGCCTGCTGCAGATCGCTCAGCTTGTCCAACGCGCCTTCGCCCTCCACCGTGCGTACGACCGAGCCGTCGCACTCCACCGCCAGGACCATGCACGCGTTGACCAGCTTGCCGTCGAGGATCACCGAGCACGCTCCGCACTCGCCGATCGAGCAGCCCTCCTTCGTCCCCGTCAGGTGCAACACCTCGCGGAGCATGCGCAGCAGCGTAAGCGAAGCGGGCACCCGCGCCTGGTAGCGCTCGCCGTTCACCGTGATTCGAACGTCGTATTCCATCGCCGCCTCCTCATCCTCGAAGCGCATCGAACAGCCGGCGAACCAGCATGCCCGTCATGTCCGTCCTGTACTCCGCGCTCGCTCGCACGTCGCTGATGGGTGCGATCGACGCCATCGCCCGCTTCGCCGCCTCTTCCGCGTCGGGCTTGTCGAACATGTCGTCGAGCTCCACCACCACCGGGCGCGGGCTGCACGAGCCCACGGCCACCCGCAGCCGCTTGTGCTCCGGATCGTGGAGCAACGCCGCGTTCGCCAGAGCCAGATCGTGCCCGCGCACCCGCTGCCGCTTGCAGAACCAGGTCCGCGTCCCCTTGCCCTGCGCCGGCACGTGAATGCCTGCCGCGAACTCGTCGGCCCTGCGCGCGGTCTGCTTCACGCCGACGATGTAGTCGCGCAGTCCGACGCGACGCGAGCCTGTCGCGCTGCGCAGCTCCACCTCGGCCCCGAGCAGCGCCAGCGCCGGCACCGTGTCCGCGCACGGCGAGGCGTTCGACACATTGCCCACAACCGTGGCCCGGTTGCGGATCGCGAAGGTCGCGATCGCCCCCGCTCCGCCCGTGAGCCCCCCATGCACCGCGCGCAGCCGCGCATCGTCCACGATTCGGTTGATCGTGACGCCCGCGCCGATGAACAAGCGGCCGTCCGACTCGTGCCGCAGTCCCTGCAGTTCCTCGATCGCTTTCACGTCGGCGATCACTTCCGGGCGGGCGTGTCCCGCTCGCAGGGCGACGAGCAGGTCGGTGCCGCCGGCGAGCACGCAGGCGCGTTGCCCGTGGGACGCCAGTATCTTGCCGAGATCTTCCGCCGTGCGCGGTCTTTCGTAGACGAAGGACATGGAGACGCACTCCCGATGCTGGAGGGTGAATCTTGGGCTTCTACCATGGTTGGCCGGGGCATCCCAGCGCCGCGCGCTCCGGTTCGCGCCCCACTTGACCCGCCGGCCGGGCGGCCCAAGGCGACTACCGCGACGCCTTGCAACAGCGGAAACCCGTCTGCGGTCCCGCGTGGCTCTCGCCGTGGCTGTCCGTCACCGCGCGACACCGGTTCCTGCCCGTCAGCCACCACCCCCCGCGCAACACCGACCGCGGCACGGCCCCCGGCCGCACACACCACTCGTCGGCATTGCCCACGAGACTCTGGACACCGAACGGTCTCACATTGACACGTGCATCAGGGGCAGCTCCTCGCCCGGCGCGGTGAACTCGAGCCGATCGATGCAGAATCGCATCCTGCACCTCGGCCCCTCGCACAGCGTCGGGCTCGCGAACTCCGCCCCAGTGCGCTGCGGAACACCCCCCCGGTGGGTCTGCCCAAGGCAGACAGTTCTGCCGGACTCCCACGCATCGATCGCCATCGACCAGGACCATGTCCAACGGGCAAGGCGCGTCCGCAGACGCGTACTTCACAGAAGGTGGGCTGGCCGGAAGCGGGGCGCGCGGATCGTCGAACGACCGGGTCGGCGCTCCCGAGCCACCCCGCGTCGGCGCTGCGGTGCCCGGAACCTGACAGCAACGGAACCCGGTCGTGAAGTCGTGGTGCTGCGGGCCGTGCAACATCGTCGCGTACGCGCACCCCTCGCCGTTCTCGCGGACATCGACGCAGTGCCGGCCCATCAGCAGCGGCCTCGGATCGTGCGTCCATTCGAGCAGATTGCCCACCAGATCGAACACCTGCTCCGGCGTCGCGCCCCGCAAGAAGCTGCCTGTCGGTGCGAGGGGGTCGGGCTGCTGGTTGAGCCGCGGGTCGGGCAGCGATGGCTCCCAGCCCCGGCAGTGAAGCCGCTCCGGCCGCTCCCGCGGAGGTCTCGAGACACGGGACATCGGCGCGGCATCCCATCGACAAGGCGACGACGTACAGGGGCAGGGACGCCGTGAGTCGTCCGGCCCTTGCCCGGAATGCACCCCCCGCTTGAACTGGAATCGATCCCCCAGAGGATCTGCGTGCCTGCCATCCGCGACGCAAGGGAGGAAGAGGCGCGACGTTGTGGGCGAATCACTCGCCTTCGACGAGCACCTTCCACGAGTCGGTCTGCAGGAAGGAGCCTTCGACGTTGTCTTCGAGCTCGAGGAAGCGCTTCCAGGGGACTGCCATGGTCATCAGGTGGTCGCCGAGCTGGCGTTTGACGTGTTTTCGAGCGCTGATATCGGAGAGTCCGAGGACGGCGCGGGGGCGGTCGGAGGCGGCCTCGCGGTACGGGAAGATGCCAATCTGATGGCAAGCGGCGCCGAAGGGGGTGATCACGTTCTCGTTGTCGTCGCGGTCGTAGTTGGCCATGACGATGAGGGCGGAGAGCTGGTCGGGGTGGACGACGAAGACGACGACCTGCGGGGTTTCGCGGTCGGTGTCCACGTGAGCGAGCGGCTTGAACACGACATAGCGGGTGGGGATGCGTGCGATCGGCAGCGTGCGAACGAACTTCTCGACGAGCCGCGGGGACTTGACGTAGCGCTCGCCGTCGCGGTGCAAGGCAGCCCGGCGGCCGTGCAACGATTCGGAATCCGAAGGATCTGCAGGCTGCTCGAACCCGTTGGACAGAAAGCCGTGGAAGCACTCGATCCCGCCGGGCCAGCGCTCGTAGGCGTTGCCGAACCCGAGCCCGACCGCACCCCCGAGGCAGCCAAAGGTCTTGTCGTCGGCGACGGCCGTCCTCCCCTTCGCCGCCGCGGCCAGATGCCAGATCACGCAGCCCCACTTCCCCTCCTGGAACTGCACCGCATCGTCGGGGCGCTCGTCGGACCAGAGCAGGGCGACCGGAGCCAGGGGCATGCGCAGAGCATCGACGAGGCGGCTTTGCATGGGGCGAGTGTGCCGCATTCGAATGCGTGATTCAACGCGCCGCCGTGCGCCTTCGGCGTTGATCGCGCGGGGGTTCTCGGCGAGCATGACCGTGGACACGATTGCGGTGAAGGAACGAGACACGACTCACGAAGGCTCCGGGAGCCCGACGTCGGACCCCGGCGCCGATCTCCCGCACGCTGCGACGATCGCGTCGTCGGCACCGCTCTCGAACGCGCCCACGATTGCCGCCGGAGCAGGCCAGCTCCAGCTCGAGCAGGAGCTGCGTTCGGTGACGCCGGAGGTTGCGGATCGGTACGAGCTGCGCGGGGAGATCGGCCGCGGTGGGCAGGCGCGGGTGGTCCTGGCGTGGGACCGTCACATCGGGCGTGAGGTGGCGTGGAAGGAGCTGCTGTACGACGACGACGATGGGGAGTTGTTGTCGGGGGGGACGGCGGCGGGGACGACGCGGTTCCTTCGCGAAGCGCGGATCACCGGGCAGCTCGAGCATCCGAGCATCGTGCCCGTGCACGAGCTCGGGCGGCGCGACGACGGCACTCTCTACTACACGATGCGTCGGGTCGTCGGGGCGACCCTCGAGCGCAAGCTCAAGGAGTGCGAGAGCGCCAACGAGCGCATGAAGCTCATCGGGGCGTTCTGGCACGTGTGCAACGCGATCGCGTATGCCCACTCCCA
>CAYMUE010000011.1:0-1485 GCA_964393505.1 uncultured Polyangiaceae bacterium | reverse complement strand
GGTGGACGACATCGACGAGCGCTCCGATGTCTGGGGGCTGGGCGCCGTGCTCTACGAGATCCTCACGGGGCGCGCGCCGTTCGAGGGATCCACCGTGCTCGAGGTGCTGGGGCGGGTGATCCACGATCCACCGGTGCCCGTGGCGGAGCGCGCACCCGAGGCGCCGCCGGAGCTTGTGGCCATCGCTGCGAAAGCGTTGAGCAAGGACCGATCGGTCCGCTACGAGAGCGCCAAGGAGATGGCAGAGGACGTCTCGGCGTACATGACCGGTCGTCGCGTGCTCGCCTACGAGTACAGCCCCTGGGAGCTGTTGCAGCGCTTCGCGCGCAGGTACCGCGCCGCGGTCGCCTCGGCCATCGCCGTGCTCCTCGTGGTGCTCGCGGCCCTGGTGGTCCTGTCCTTCGCGTGGCGCAACGAGAGAGCCTCCCGGAACAGCGAGCGCGAGGCACGCCTGCGGTCCAACCATCACCTCGCCCAGGCGCTGACCTCCCAGTCGTTTCGCCTCTTGGAGCAGAACAACCTGCTGTCCGCGCGCATCTTCGCCGCAGCTTCCCTGGTCCACAACCCGGCGAACCCCTGGGGCGCCGTGTACGACGAGCAGTACGCCGCGCGGGAGCCCGACGCCCGCTGGCTGCGCGTCGATGCCGTCTCCCTCCTGCTCCACACCGATCACCGCTTCGTCCAGCGCCTCGCCGTGGTCATCCCCTCCGAGGTAACGCTCACCCACTCCGGCTTCAGTGCCGACGGCAAGTACGTCATCGCGGGCGACTACGGCGGAACCGTCCTGCTGGCCGATCCCGCTACCGGACGCGTCGCCGAGCGCATCCCCGCGCACACCGACAAGATCCACGCCGTCGCCGTCTCCTCCGACCCCTCGCTCTTCGCCACGGCCGGCAACGACCGGACCGTGCGCGTGTGGAGGATTGGCCAGCGCGAGCCGGTGAAGGCGTCCGTCCCCTTCTCCTCCTCGCTGCATGCGCTCGCGTGGAGTCCGGACCTCCGCACCCTCGCCGTGGGAGAGCGCAGCGGCAAGATCGCGATCGTCGATGCCGCATCGCTGGAACCGCGCGCCGAGTTCGAGCCGCACACCGATCGGGTGCGCGGGCTGGAGTACTCGCCCGACGGCAAGTGGCTGGCTTCTTCGAGCTGGGACAAGACGGCGCGGATCTACGACGCGGACACGGGCAAGGTGCGGCATCGGATCACGGGGCACGACGGTGCGCTGTACGAGCTGGCATTCTCACCGGATAGCCGCAGCCTGGCGACGGCGAGCTGGGACCGTACGGCCCGCGTATGGGACGTGGAGACCGGGGCGCGCAGGTTCACGCTGGAGGGGAGCTACGATGCGGTCTACGACGTGGACTACTCGCCCGACGGGCGTTGGATTGCGACCGGTGGGCTCGATCACACGTGGCGTCTGTGGGACGCCGCGACGGGCAAGATGCTCACGACGGTGGACGGTGGCAGCGAGGCGGTGACGTCGGT
>CAYMUE010000010.1:38016-73714 GCA_964393505.1 uncultured Polyangiaceae bacterium | reverse complement strand
TTCCAGTTCGAGCTTGCGGCGTCGGAAGCTGGGACCGGGGCTGCTCGATTGACTTCCAGTTCGAGCTTGCGGCGTCGGATCCGCCAACACCGACGCCCCGCGCCTTCGAGGCGATGTTTCGCCGCGCGCGCGTGACCGCGTCCGGCGGGTCCGCGTTCGGCCTCCTACGACAAAGCTCGGATTCCTCCATCCCCCCCTTCGCGTACGCTCACGCTCGTCAACCCACGGCAGCGCGCATGAACCACCTTCGAGTCCCTCACTTTGTCGCTCTCGCAGCCGCACTCCTTGCCGCTCCGGGCTGCCGATCCAAGGAAGCCACCTTCGAAAGCCGGGTGCGCATCGATCGCGTCGAGATCGTTGGCCGCGACGAGCAGCGCAGCCCCGTGTCCGTCGATGTGTCGTTTTCGTGGGTCGAGTGTCCGGGGACGCAGCGGCAGTCGATTCGTTCAGGGCGTGCCCTGGCGCAGTGTCTACCCAAGCTGGGCAAGGGCGAGGTCGTTCCCGTCCGAGTGATCTGGGAGAAGGAAGACCACGGCGGCTACGACTGGCACGTGGTCGAGATTGCGGGATGTGCGATTCCACCCGTCGACGACGACGACTCGTCATTCGAATCGATCCAGGACTGCCACCCGTCGATTCAGCACGGGGCGGTGCTCGGCTTCCATTGCGATCGGCTCCCCGAGGGAGAGCTGCTCGAGAAGTGCCCCTGGTTCCGGAGGCAGTGACCGGGTGGATGGTTCGCGGCTCCGCGGACTGTCGAGTCACAGCCTCACAGGTCGGCGTACTTCGAGACGCCGAAGGTGTCGCATTGGCGGGGGTCGCCGCTGTCGAAGCCACGACGAAACCAGCGGATGCGTTGGGCGCTGCTGCCGTGGGTGTAGTCGCTGGCGTTCGAGTGCCCCAGGGCGTCGTCGCCGATGGCGTGAGCCGCGGTGACGGCTTCCTTCAGGTCAGCGTCGTCGATCTTCAGCGACGCCCGGGCAGAGTGGCCCCAGATACCTGCGAGGCAATCGGCCTGCAACTCCACGCGCACCGAGACCTGGTTCTTGCTCTCGCCGGCGGGCTTGATGCTGCTGGTGCCTATGAGGTTCTGGACATGATGGCCGACCTCATGCGCGATCACGTACGCCTGGGCGAAGTCCCCGGGGGCTTTGAGCCGCTGCTCCATCACGTTGTAGAAGACCGGGTCGATGTACAGCTTGCGATCGGCGGGGCAGTAGAACGGGCCGACATCGGAGGTGGCGCTGCCACATCCCCCGGTCGAAACCCTGCCTGCGAACACGACGAGCGTGGGTTCCTGGTACGCGCAAGGCGCGCGTCCGTAGCTCGGTAACGCGCCTTGCTTGAACTGCGCGGCCCACACGTCTTCGGTGGAGGCCAACACGGCGCGCGAGAAGTCGCAGGCCTTGCCGTTGGCAGGCGTTGCCTGGCATACGCTGCCCGACGCCCCTGGCGTAGTCTGGCTGGAGCCTGGAGAGCCGCCCGAGAGCGCGTTGAGGATCGCCTGCTTGACGCCGGCAGGAGCGAGCAGATACGCGCCGACGCCGAGCACGCCGACGACAACCGCGCCCTTCACCCCGATCAAGCGCACGACGGAGGAAAGCGCGTTGAGCGGCAGACCGCCACCGCCGCCACCACTGCCGGTTCCGCGATCCTCGAACTTGGTCGACCGACGTTTGCCTCCAATATCCATGGCCGCTCCCTTCCTGATCCCAGTTAGCCCTGCAGCGCAAGCGCAGCAAAGGAAACCCGTTGGTCGCTCGAACTCCGTGGATCAACCCGAGATTGACGAAAGCGCTCAGCGGGCGTCTGGCGCCCAGAGCGTTACGCCGTTGCCCTGGGCGTCGATGACGACCTGCCTCCTCCGCTCAGACCCGTCGGCACCCTGTGAGGCTCCGCAGGAAATGCCCAGGAGGCTCGCTCACGAGCCGCCGACCAGCCGGGACCAGCGGCGCTGGCGGCGCGAAGGTCCGAGTCAGCCGGCCCGGCCGGCGCAGACTGACAACTTCGCAGGGGGCGGTTCCTGCCGTCCTATCTCCCCTTGGCTTTGCCCTTGCCAGGGTCAGCGGGCTTGCCCGGATCCGCGGGATGGTTGCCCTTGTCTGCGCCCTTGCCGGTGTCCTTGGTCTTGTCCTCGGGCTTGCCGGTGTCCTTCGCCGCGTCGGGGGCTCCGCAGGGGCCCTCGCTGTCGCCGTGAGCCAGGTGCGCCTTCACGGCCGAAGCCCCCACCTCGAGGGTCTTCTGGTTGGCAGGATTGCCCGGCGGCTTGTGGCAGACGACGGCCTTTTTTCCCGCGGCCAGTTCGGCCTTTTCGACCTTCGCACCGCGCGACTTGTGTTCATTGCGGACTTCCTTCTCGAGAGCGTCGCCGCGGATACCGAGGCTCATCCTCCCGGCCAACCACGGCACCATCTCGTCGACGGCTCCGCTCTCTTCGATGGACGCCGCGGTGACGTGAACCAGGCCCGCGAGCTCAATGACCGGCATATTGACCTTCTTGCCTGCGTCGATGAGCTTGATGACATCGTCATTGCTCACTCCCGCTGCGCGCAGACGGATCGTCTGCTGCGGCAGGTCCACGGCGAGGCGCTTTTCCTGAGCCGCTGTGCGAGCGCCTTCACCGGAGACCTTGAGGGTCTTGACCCACTGCTCCGAGAGCTTGGGATCCTTGGCGATGACGGCGATCTTCTCGTCGAAGGCCCGCTGCTGCGCCGCCACTGCCTCCAGGCTCCGCGCGGCCGTCATCGCTGCCGCGACTTCGGCGGGGGCATCGGCGGCCAGCTCCGCGCCGAACAGGGCAGAGTCTTTCAAGTCGATCATGCAGGAGCCGGTCTTGGTCTCTGAGCATCCTGCCAGCGCGATTGCGCCCAGGGACAGGCTCAATGCGAAGAAGGTATTCAGTCTCATCAGTGCCTCGCAATCTGCTTTGTCAGTGAATTCGGCGGAAGATGGTGAGGGATCAGTCTTCTTACCAACAAGAGAGCTGTGCCGTCCGAGGTCGTCGGGACATGCGTCCTGGCTGCCGAGCGGTGGCGCGCTGCTCGAGCGAGCCGCGTGCCAATCGCGTTTCGCGAGGGAATGCGAGTCCTGACGACCAGGAGCGCAGGCCGAACGAGGACGGCGCACAGCAAGGTGACGGCCGGTGAGGTCTGCTGTGCTGTGCTCAAGGAGCTGTTCCAACCACGCGCACTCCCTCCCACAGCAGACATCGACCACGAGCGCGAGAGCGTGGAACCATCCGGTGTTCGGAGGCCCCTCGACGCGCTGCCTGCCACGGCGCGGCGGCTCGTCACCCGCACGCGGTCCGAACGAAGACGCCGAGCAGAACGCGCCGATCTCGTACTGCGGCGAAGACGTCCGGTTACGCCAAGGCTTCCGGAGACCACCGAGATCTCCGTCGACTGGCCCCGTGCACTGATGCGAGGCGCCTCCGCCGCTGCGGTGGATTGCACGAAGTACGTCGGTGTCCCGGTGGACGTGCGTCTCGTATCGTCCCGCCGGATGAAGTGACCCGGGCCGGACCTCCCCCGAACCTCGCTGCCGCCCGGATTCGGCTCGAGGCGCGGCGTCAGAACGTGCCCGTGAAGCCGAGGCTCCCGCCGCGAGGCCCCGCCATCGCGCTCGGCGTGATCTGCCAGTCCGAGTCCGGACGACGCGGCGAGGGTCGATCGTCGGCGAGGAACAGGGCATCGATGAGCGAGGCGGTCGCGACGCCGATCGAGGCGTAGAGGATCGGGTCGTGGCAGGTCGCATTGTCCTCCCAGGAGCACCCGCCGAACCCCACCACGAGCCCGGTTGCCGGCAGCAGGAAGCGCATGGCGCCACTGCCCAGGGCGCGGCCCCAGTTGCCACGCACTGCGTGAACGATCGGGCCTCCGGCCACGTAGCCGCCAAACGCCGCTCCGAACAGCGTGACTTCCTCCGCGAAGAGTGCTCCGTAGGTGGCGGTCAGCGTTGCGGCATCCACCACCAGGATCTGCCATCCGTAGTGGGTCGGCGTGAAGCCGGAGTCCTTGCCCTTCGTACCGTCAGCCGGCCGGGCCGCCGGCGCAGGCGACGCCTGCTCCTGCGAGGCGCGCTCGATCTCGGGCCGGTCGTTGGCGCGAGCGGCCCGCGGCGTCGCGAGCGTGGCGCCGGTGAGCGCAAGAGCTGCAAACGTTGTCGAGGTTCTCGTCATCATCGTGGGTCAGTGCCGTTGCCGAAGAGTCGTCCGTGCGCTCGGCCCGAGGGAAGCGGCTCACGGCTCGTAGAGCTGGATCCGCTTGTCGGGCACCCGCCGCTGCAGCCGCTCCATCGCGTCGCTCACCCTGCGAACGATCTCCTGCTTGTCGAGTGTCAGAAGCTGCCGATCGCGCATCAACACGCGCCCCGCGACGATCACCGTCTGCACGTCGCTCGCCCGCGTCGCGTACACGAGCGTCGCCGGAACGCTGTGCAGCGGCTGACAGTGCGCGCCGCCGATGTCCACCAGGATCAGATCCGCGGCATACCCCGGCGCCAAGTGCCCGAGCTTGTCGGGCGCCCCGTACACCGTCGCGCTTCCTCTCGTGGCGACATGCAGCGTTTCGGCCAGGGTCATCGATTCCGGGGCACCCGCCCGATCCTTCTGCACCATCGCCATCAGGCGCATGCTCTCCCAGAGATCGAGCGTGTTGTTGCTCACCGCGCCGTCGGTGGCGAGTCCCACCGGGACGCCCGCCCTGCGCAGCGCGAGCACCGGTGTCGTCCCCATCGCCAGCTTCAGGTACGTCTTCGGCGCGCACGCTACGCCTGCCCCGCTGCGCGCCAGGATCCCGATGTCGTCTTCGGTGACCCCGCAGCCGTGCGCGACGATGCAGCGACGACCCAGGACGTCCGTCTCTTCGAGCACCCGGATCGGCGTACGCCCGTGTCGTGCGACGCTCGCCTCGGTCTGCGCGATCGTCTCGGCTGCGTGGATGTGAATCCCGACGCCGAGACGGTCCGCCTCGCGCGCGGTCTGACGGAGGAAGTCGTCGTCGCACGTGTAGGGCGCGTGGGGAGCCATCCACGTGGTGATGCGCCCGTCTGCCTGACCGTTCCACTCGGCCGCGAATCGGGCGCTGCGCTCCAGCCCCTGCTTTCCCCCGCTGCCGAACACCGCCCATCCCAACCCCGCGCGAATCCCCGCCTCACGCACCGCTTCGGCGGCGCGATCCATGAAGAAGTAGTGGTCCGCGACGGCCGTCACGCCGCCCTCGATCAGCTCCGCCAGCCCGAGCTTCATTCCCCAGTAGACGTCGTCCTCCTGGAGATTGCTCTCGAGGGGCCACATGTACTCGTTGAACCACGTCTCCAGGCTCACGTCCTCGGCGAGCCCGCGGAAGATCACCATCGGCACGTGAGCGTGCGTGTCCACAAGGCCCGGCATCGCGACCATGCCCCGCCCCTCGACGACCTCCCCGCAATCCTCCGGTCGGGTGGTCCCCGTTGGCGAGACGGCGCTGATGAGCCCGCGGTCCACCACGACGTCGTGGTGCCGCAGGACCGTGGTCTCGGTGGGCTCGCAGCGCAGTACGTGGCAATCGCGGATGAGCAGGTCGTGCATGGTCCCGGCGTAGCCCAACCCGACGACGCAGGGAATGGCGGGGGGGGCCCGGGCTTCGACTCCCGCCGCAACCGGACTCGACGACGAAACGGTGAGGTGTCGGGCGTGGGCACCGCGGCCGACCACCGCGAAGGCTCAGACGCTGGTGGACTCGGAAGCGGGAAGATGCTCGGGGGCGATGGGGCGAACCGGCGCGAGCTACGCGCCAGGTACCCAACGTTTTACGATTGCGGTAACGCCACCCTGGCGGGAGCCGCGCGTCATGAACCAGGCCCCATCCCATCCCATCTCCAGTCGGCCATTCTCGACGATCTCGTCGAGAAGCGGCGGTGGCTGCGTGGAGCGTCTACGGTTCGCCGCTCACCGGACCGTGAAGTCCACGCCTTCGCTCGGCGGGAGCCCTTCCGCTTCGACGCGTGCGCGGTGCTCGCCAGGAGCCAGGCGAAGCGTCAGCTCGAAGGGCCGCTCGCGTTCGGCGAGCGGCTTGCCATCGACGACGAAGCGCAGCCTGCGCACCGATGAGGGAGCTTCTGCGCGGAGCACGATCCCTTCGGATGCCTCGGGCAACGAAGGGTCTGTGACGAACACCGCACCTGAATGGGGGTACTTGAGCGAGAGCCGTCCCGCGACGTTGTCGGCGCCGGGACACAGCGGTGACCATCCGGGGATCGTAGGGCGATGCGCGGTCGCGGCCCAACGTGCGAAAGGCGGGGACCAGCTCTCGAACACCCTCTGGTCCGTCTGATGCCGTGCGCACCCGTCACCCGCTCGCAGCCCGTTGCGTCGATCGACGGAGACTTCCACGTGCACGTCGCACTCGCGTTCGGGGGCCGTCCCTCGCAGGAACGTTTCGCTTGCACGATGCGGGCAGTGAGGCCCGGCGCGAAGCCCGGACAGCGGGCAGATCGGCGCCGGTTCCACGTCGATTCCCTCGAATCCGAAGGCCCCTGCTTCCCTCGCCTCCATCGCGGCGAGCATGACCGACCGGAAGAGCGGTCCGGCTCCCGTGATGCCGCTCACGTCCTGCATGGGCGAGCCGTCGAAGTTGCCCACCCAGACTGCGACCGTTACCTCGCGGGTGAAGCCGACCGTGAGGTTGTCGCGGAACCCCTTGGAGGTTCCCGTCTTGACTGCGACGTCGAAGGGGAGGTCGAGCACGTTGTGCGCTCCGAACGCAGACATTCGCGCGTGGGGATCGCGAAGGATGTCGGTCAGCACCGCGGCCGTTCCCTTCTGCATCACGCGATCGCTTGCCGGCGTGGGGAAGGGAATGGGGCGTCCCGCGCGGTCGATCGCTTCGATCACCGAGCGAACCGGCGTCACGACCCCGCCGCGCGCGATGGCCGCATAGGCGTTGGCGAGCTGCAGGAGCCGCACTTCGCCGTCGCCCAGGGCGAGCGCGGTGCCGTAGTGAGAAGCATCGCGATCGAGCGTCGAGAAGCCGGCTTTGCGCAGCCTTTCGAGCACCCGCCCCGGTCCGAGGATCGATGTCGCGTGGACCGCCGGCACGTTGTACGAGTTCGCGAGGGCCTCGCGCAGGCGCACGGGCCCGTGGAAGACGCCATCGTAGTTCCTCGGGCTGTAGTCTCCCTGCTCGGTCGTCACGTGCAGCTCGACATCCGGCAGCAGCGTCGCCGCGGTCCAGTCCAGCTCCTCCATGGCCTCGGCGTAGACGAACGGCTTGAGCGTGGAGCCGGGTTGGCGCAGCGCCAGGACTCCGTCGTTCTGGCCGCCATGCTTCTCATCGAGGAAGTCCGGTGCGCCGAGCCACGCGAGCACGTCCCCCGATGCGTTGTCGATCACGACGGCGGCAGCCGCGGTCGCGTTGCGTCCCTGCAGCGAGGAGAGCTGGGTCCTCGCCGCGGTCTGCACCTCGCGCTGGAGGGAGGCGGAGAGCGTCGTGCGGATCACCGAGGCGCGCTCCGTCAGCGGGCCGACCTCGGGGTGTACGGCGCCGGAGAGCAGCGAGCGCGCGAAGTGGGGTGCTCCCCAGCCCGTCGCCTTGCCGTGGATCGACAAAGGCTCCCGCTTCGCGCGTTCCACATCCTGCTGCAATGCCGTGCCTGCAGCGAGCATCCGGTCGAGGATGCGGTCTCGCCGCTCACGGACCGCGTCCGGGGCCTTGAGCGGGTTGTACATCGACGGTCCGCGCGGGATGGCGGCGAGCGTGGCGGCCTCGGCGAGCGACAGCGCGTTGGCCGGCTTGTCGAACCAGAACCGGCTGCCGGCCTCGACTCCGCGCAGCGACGGACCGAAGCTCACGAGGTTCAGATAGTGCTCGAGGATCTGCTCCTTGGAGAGCGACGCCTCGATCCGCAGCGCGAGCGCCATCTCGCGGACCTTGCCGCGCAGCGTGCGTGGGCGGGGGCTGACGTTGCGACCGAGCTGCTGCGTGAGCGTGGATGCACCCGACACGACGCGTCGGTGCCAGAGGTTCTGGAAGGCGGCGCGACCGATGGCGAGAGGGTCGATCCCCGGGTGATGGGGGAAGCGCTGGTCCTCCGCCGCGACCATGGCGCGCTGCAGCTCCGGGCTGATTTGATCGAGCGGGACCCATCGTGCGCGAGCGCCATCGTCGGCCCGGACTTCCATCAGCGTCTTGCCGTGCCGGTCGAGGATCCGAATCGAGCTGTCGTAGCGATGCTGATCGCGCAGAAGAGGGGGCAGGGGAGTGAGCGCAGCGAGGAGGATCAGCAGGAGAGGCGGGAGCAAGAGCGTTGCAGCAGCGATCTGGAGGAAGCGCGCACGTCGGCGTCCGAGGAACGCACGCGCGCCGGAGGCGCCCGTCGCCTCTCTCTTCGGGCGTCTGGTTCGGCCGAAGGGGAGGCGATGCGGGGGTCTGCGGGGGGTCATGGGGTGACTCGGAACGACGCTCCCGCGGTGCGGCCGAAGACCTCGGGGTGGTACATGGCTTCGGCCTTGGTGGGCGGGAGCATGTAGACGCCGGGTGTGGTGGCGCGCGCCAGGTAGCGGTAGTGGAACATCCCCGCGCCCATGTGATCCACGAAGTACAGCACGCGGTCGTCGCGGATCTCCTGACGGAACCAGCTTTCGAACCAGGCATCGCCCCGCGCCAACCGGTCGCGCTCCTCGTTGTCGCCTTCGTCGCTGTCTTCGTCTTCGCTGTCGCCAACCGTCTCGTCCTCACCACCGGATGCCGACACGAAGGTGGATGCAGCGGTGGTAGCGAAGCGGGAGTTGACCGCTTCGAGTCCGGCCGGGATGGGATCGTCGATGACGACGTAGTCCTGCGGGTGGGGGCTGACGATGACGAGATCGACGAGGACGAGGTCTCCGCCCTTGGCGTCGGGGAAGCGAGCACCGGGGGCCGGGACGTTGCGGATGGTGGACTCCAGGGCCTCGGGGGTGACGATGCGCATGCTCTTCTGCACGAAGAAGCCGCGGTCGAGTGGGGTCGCAGGCAGCTCCTTCTTGGCGTAGGAGAGGCGGGCCTCGTAGTAGAGCGTGCCCTTCTGGTTGCCCGACATCTGGAAGGCGAGCACCGACCCGCTGGAGGCGGCGACCTTGCCCGGCGGCACGCTGCCGTGGACCGCGGACGTGCTGCGTCCGCTCATCGGAGTGTCGAGGATCTGGTGATCGCCGAGCCAGGCCTGGGCCACGAAGTCCGGGACATCGCGCTCCTGCGCTCTGCGGAACTCGTCGATCGAGAGCAATGCGTATGCGCTCTCCTGGGTCGTGCTCCACATGCCGCCCTTCCGAGCCTCGAGGAGCCCGCGCACGAGACGGCCAGCGAGGGGGTGTCCCGGCTTCGATGCGATCAGCGCACGCAGCACAAGGGCGTTGGTGCGCGTGCTCGAGTCCATGTACACCGCGTACTGGTCGCCCAGGTTCTCTGCGACCACCGCCTTGTTGCCGTCGATGCGCAACCCCGCCTCGACGTCCTTCTGCAGTTGCTCGCGCGACGGCTCGTCGCCCTTGCCCACGGCCATCGCGTGCAGCAGTTGCGCCCGGGCGAAGAGCGGGAGCTTCTCGCGCTCCGCAAACAGACGGTTCATGTAGCCCGGATCCGGCGTCCCGTTCTCCGCGAGTACGTCGAGCATGAAGGCCGCGGCCGCCCGTCCGTGGGACTGACGATCCCAGCGTGAGAGGTAACCGCGGACGTATTCGGTCGCCGAATCCAGGGACTTCTGAGGAACGGGGACGCCTCTTCGGGACGCCATTCCGAGGCCCCACAGCGCGTAGGTGGAGGCCCACACGTTGGACGCATCCGAGTCCGGCCACATGCCGAAGCCGCCGTCGCCTCGTTGGCGCTTGACGATGTCGGCCACGGTGTTCGCGACGATCGAGTCGGCGTTCTTGGGCAGGTCGAGCTGGAAGTCCTTTGCGAGATCGCGCAGGGCGACCAGCGGCACGAGCCTGCTAGTGAGCTGCTCGGTGCACAGGTAGGGGTACTCGATGAGCTGCTCGACGCTGCCGCCGAGGCCGACGAGGGCCGTGGACGCGACTGTGAGCTCGAGCCCACCGACATCGGGACGCATCATCTCGAGGTTGCCGAGCTTGTCGCCCGACGCGGTTCGCGTCTCACCGTAGAGCGCGACCGATTCCATCCACGTGGGCGGCGAGATCTTCTTTCCGAACTCGACGGCGTCCTTCTCGCCGCTCCCCTCCACGCGGAATCGGAACTTCGCGTCGCCCACGCTCGCAGCGCGGAACGCGAAGGCGACTTCCTTCGACTGTCCGGGCTCGAGCTCGATGTCCTGTCGCGCGGGGCCTGCGAGCTCGATCCCCGAGGAGTCGAGCTGGACCTGGAAGGTGCCCTTGGGGAGACCCTTGGAGGTCACGATGACGCCTGCCTGGAACTGGTCGCCCGCTCGAAGGAAGCGCGGGAACGCAGGACGCGCCATGATCGGACGGTTCGTCACCACGCGCGATTCGCCGTAGCCGAACCGATCGTCCTTCGCCGCGGCCACGGCCATGATTCGCCACGTGGTCAGGCTGTCGGGCAGCTGGAACGACACGCGGGCTCGGCCTGCTTCGTCGGTGACGACCGACGGGTTGAAGTACGCGCTCTGGGCGAAGTTCTGGCGGATTCCTCCGCCTCCTCCGCCTTCGAGCCCCTTGTCTCCGCCAACGACGCCGCCCATCGGGCTAAGGGTCAGCCTCGCCAGATCGGCACGCGACTCGGTGAACCCGACCTGCAGTGGACGCGCTCCGAGCATCGCGGGAACCGGGTCCGGAGTCTTGTACCCCGTGAGCATCAGCACGCCTTCATCGACCGCATACAGCGTGATCTCGGTCTGCACCCCCTTGCCCGCGCGGTCCTTCGCGAGCAGCTCCACCTCCACGCGCTCTCCCGGCCGGTACTCCTTGCGTGGGGTCTTCACCTCCACGCCGAGACGGCGCGCTTCAGGGTTGGTCGCGAGGTTCACGTACCCCATCCGGAACGCGGGAGAGCCCACGTCCGCTGCATTCCACTGCGCTGGCGGAGCCTTGGTCCGGCCACGAACCAGCACTACCGACACGTACGCGTTCGGCCGAAGCTCGTCTGTGATCGGGATCTGGATCGTGGGCATCGGCCCCTGCAACTGCACGCGCTGCTGCTTGTAGATCCCCGAGCGTTCCACGGTGATGAGGGCATCCGCCGTGGCGAACGGCGACTTGACCAGCAGCTTCGCCGTCTGCCCGACCTCGTACGACTTGCGATCGGGCACGATCTCCAGGCCGGAGTCGTCTCCGTCGGCCCAGCCGCCGGAACCCTCGCCGAGCACGTACACGCCGCGCGATGCCGCCACCGGGTTCTTGCGCGGATCCTGGGCCTTCGCGCGCAGCAGGTAGTAGCCGCCCTTCTTCGGCTCCAGCTTGCATCCCTGCGGCTCTCCCGCGCTCGTCACCGAGCAGCTTCCGACGACCTCGTCCTTCCGACGGCTCGCCGTGCGGTAGCCGCCGCCTCCCGCCTCCAGGCGTGCGGTCACCCACGAGCGTTGGATCAGCTCCACGTCGATCTTCACGCCGCTCCGGCGACGACCGTTGGGCTCCACTGCCAGCGCTTCGACCGCGAGATCCTCGCCGGCCTTGACGAACAGCTCGTCCTTGGGCGTGCGCAGGGCGACGTAGAACTCCGCGGGGTGGACGATGGCGGTCGACGACGACGCGACGGTCTGGCGTGAGAGGTCCATGACCTCGGCTTCGCAGGTGACGTTCTCCGTGCCCGACTGTCCGGGCATGGCGAGCAGAGCCTCCACGTTCGTCGCGCCCTTGTCATCGAGCGCGGCCTCTCCGCCGTGGACCTGACCGCCTCTCGGCGTGCGCTCATCGACGTCCTGTCCGTACGTCTCGTCCGAGATGGAGAAGTCCTCGAGCCCCGGGATCGTGAAGTACGTCTCGCTCCGCGTCACCGTCGTGCGAGCCTTGGCCTTCGCCATCGGCGCGCCGAACAGGTAGTCCCCGCGTGCAATCCAATGCGCGCGATCGCCTCGGATGTACGACGCTTGACTGCTCTCGACGCTGACCTTGAACTCGGAAGGTCGGTACTCGGCCACTTCGAAGGTGGTCATCGCGATGGAGGGGAGATCTCCTTGGGGCTCGGGCAGCACCTCCGCGTCGTACGTCCCCAGGGGCGCACTGCGCGGCACCACTACGTCCGTTGCGAGCGAGCCGAACTCGTTGAGCGTCATCACCTGGTCGAGCACCGCGTCGCCCGTCGGACCCGACACGCGCACGTGCACTTTGCCGTTCGCCGGCGTCGATGTCCCGCGCGCCTCCGGTGTGCGCACGATCGTCTTGAGCTTGACCGTGTCGCCCGGCCGGTACACTCCGCGCTCGGTGAAGGCCATCCCGAAGGGGCTCAGCTTGCCGGATAGATCCGTGCTGACTCCGTATCTCCACCCGTAGAACAGCTCTCCCGTGTTCCGATACGCCCAGTCGTCACCCGAACGAACGAACACGATCGGCGCCTTGCTCTCGTCGTGCGTGGGAGCGATGGCATCCGCAGGGAGCTGCGCGAGCCCGTCCTGGTCCGTCTTGTACACGAGATCGTGGGAGCGCGGCGCGCCGGGCTTGCGAACCCGGACCTCCGCTCCCGCGACAGGATGTCCGTCCGAAAGACGCGTCACCCAGATCAGCGAGCCGAAGCGCGAGAGCTTGCCCGTGATGCCCAGGTCGGTGATCTGCACGATCCGCGACTCGTTGACCGGGCGGGCCTGACGCGTGTTGGGGCGCGACGTGTAGCGGATCGCGATGGCCATCGGGCCGCGCTTCTGCGCGCCACCGAGGACCTCCGACGGTCGCACGAGCTGCTTGACCGTCGCGTTCGGCGCGACGGAGGGGTGGAGGCGCGAGGTCTTCGCTCCACTCATCGCGGCGATCTGATCGAAACCCAGGTTGCGCTCCCACTCGAACCGCCCCACCGCCTCCTCGTCGAGAGCCAGCGTGGACAGCTCGAGCGTGCGCAGATTCACGCTCGCCACCGCGATGTCCCGCACCGCCTTGGCGTCGAAGTACGTCCCGGTCACGCCGATCTCCGCCGTGGGCCACAGATCGTCGAACGCCGCCTCCAGCGCCGCGTCCTTGCCCAGCTTCTGACCGTAAGTGTCGGCTACGTCGCCCCGCACCCGCACGGTGTACTTGCCGGCCGGGGCGTACGGCGCGCTCAGGTGCACGTAGCGCGTGCGATAGTCCTCTCCCCCTTCGGGCCAGCTCAGCTTGACCGCAGGCGTGACCGTGATCGCCTTGCGAGCATCCGCCAGCTTGATCGCGTTGGAGAACACCAGAGTCAGCGAGGAGCGCGGTGCGCAACGGCCATTCGGCGTGTCGCGCGAACAGGAAAGCTGCTGCACCTCGAGCGGCCCGTAGGTGCGGAACTTGACCTTGCCCGGCTTCCCCGCCGGTAGCGGCCCCTCCGCTCCCTTGAGCGAAGCGTCCACGAGCAGCTCGATGTCCGAGTCCAACGGCAGCGGCCGCTTCGGCGCAAGCTCCGCCAGCTTCTGGTTCTGCGCGTCGGGACGCACGACTTCGAATGCGATCTCCTTCGCCCCCTTGGCGCCGTCGTGCGTCAGCTTGACCGCCCGCGAGATCTCCGACGTCTCGATTGGCTGGTTGAACTCGAGCCGGAACCGCGTCGTCGGTGTCAGGTGATCATCGTCGGAGCCGGGCACGGTGTTCACTAGCTCCGGTCGCGCCGTGTTGAACGCGAGCTTCCACGGTTGAGCCAGCGAGGAGCCGTCCATCGCCCGCGTTCCCGCCGGAACCTCCACCGCGAACTGCGTCGCTCGCGGCAGGTGCTTCGCCGGCGCGAACAGCAACGCGTTGGTCCCGATCCAGTGCCACTCCCCCGCCACCACGGGCGTCATCACGACCGGCGCCTTCGCCTCGCTGCCCGCGAGGTCCAGGGGGCGCATCGGGCGGTTGAAGACGATGTTGATTTCCGTGGCTTCGCGGACTTCTCCCTGGGGCGATCCGAAGACGACTCCGAAGGGTTTCTGCGAAGGGAGAAGCGCGGCATCGTCGCCTCCGGGAGCCAGGGTACCTTTCGGGGATACCGAGGGAGGTCGCGACCCGTGGAAGCAACTGGCGGTCAGCGCGATCACTGCCAGCGCGAGCGGCGCCACGCGCGCTCCCAGACGTCCGTTCGCGTGGGGTCGGCTCTGCGTGCACTGCCCAGTGGGGCTGCTGTTCCTTGGGTTCATCGCGGTGCTCCGTCCTTCAGCAAGCTGCGTGCCGGTGCGATTTCCGCAGCCCGTCGTGGCTCCAGGGGGCTCCTCGGCCACACGGGTGCGGGGTGCCAGACACGCGTCGCCGGCGCTAACCCGGCTGCGCGAGGGCCACAAGGGAGCCCTCGCATCGGCTTGCTCCCGACGCCCCGTCGTGTGCGCACGATTTGCGGTGCCGCTTCTGTCCCCTCCGCGCCGCGCTCCCTCACATCCTGCCCGCGATCCCCACGTACCCAGGCGCAAGCTGCACCGACGCCCCCGCCTTGCCCTTCGAAGGCTTGCTCAGCACGAACAGCGTCACCCCCGTCGCCAACCCCACCAGCCCCACACCCAACCCGATGTTCGCGATTCGCTGCTGCCGCTTGCCCGCGTCGATGTCCTCCTGCGCTCCCGGCGGACACTGCCCGTTCGGGCAGAGCCCCTCCAGGTCCTCGTGCGACGAGTTCGCCATCGCACCGAACAGTCCGAAGGTCGCCAGCCCCGCGAGGCCCACGCCTCCTGCAACGTAGGCCCAGGTCCTCATTCCCCCGGAGGTGCTCCCCGAAACGACCGCGGTGTCCGAGGACGCCGACGGCTCCGATGAGTCTGCCATCGCATCGATCGACACCGACTTGCGCTCGCCGGCAGCAACCTCGACACGCTTGGTCACAGGCGTCTTGCCCGGAGTCTCGACAACGATCGTTGATGTCCCCGGCATCACCGGCGCCGGCTCCGCCCACGCGGCGCGACGAATCTGCTCGCCGGCAACCCTCACCTCCGTGTCCGGTCCGGGATTGCGAATCTGCAGCGCGAGAAAGCCGAGCCTCGGCTCCAGATCCTTGCGCTCCGAATCCGCGGACTGCGCGGCCTGCTGGTAGCGTCGATCGCTCCGCTCCAACTCCCTGGCCTCGATCGCCGTCCTGCCGAACTCCGCGTACGCCTCCACGTGACGTCCCATTTCCCGAAGGCACCGCGCAATCATCAGGCGTGTGTTCGGGCTCGAGACGATGTCGTGCGATGCCCTGAACTCCTCCAGCGCCTTCTCGAACCCGCGCTTGTCGAAGTGCGTGCGGCCGCGCACGAACCGTGCCTGGGCCTGCTCGCGCTGAATCGCGGTCGCCGACTCCGGCGACACCCCCACCGCCCACGAAGGCTGCGTCACGCTCGTGGCCGCAGCCAATGCCGCTGCCAAAAACAAGGCGTGTCGAATCGCTTGCGGTCCTCTCAGCATCGCTCAAATCCCCAGGGGTTGGTACGATGAATCCGTCTTGCGCGGCCCTGCATTGCCAGGCGCCGCTCGCGTCGCCGCAGGGACCGGGTCCGGCGTCGCAGCGGGGGCAGGGGACGCCGAGTCTGCCGGCGAGGCCGGCTCGATCGCCACCCTGCCAGGATCGTCCCCCTCCCGCGCTACTGCTGGATCGCGCACCCGCGCTCTCCACGATTCTGCGCTGTCCGTCGGGACTGCGGGTGAGCTGCTCGTCGCGGGCAGCACGACCGGGAATGCAAGCGGCTCGGGCGGCGACGGCTCGACGCGTTGAGCGGTTCTCGTGGCAGGGTTCGTTGCCCACTGCCACCCCTTCCAGAGTCCGAACGTGAGCAGCATGACGAGGCATGCGCCGAGCGCGATCAGCGCAGTGATCCTCGCTGAACGCCTACGTGACGGTGTGCCCGGAGCTTCGTCGGAGCCCGCGTTCGGGATCGACGGCGGAGGCGAGTACAACGCGATGGGCGGGGCTGCGTCCGTCTTCGGCGGTGTGGCTGAACCGTCGACCGGCAGAGAGGCAGAGGCGGCAACGAAGAAGGCGCCTGCGGCGGGCTCGTGCCCGCGCTCGTGCTCGTGCTTCAGGAGATCGGCAGGCTCGAGCACCTTCGGTGCAGGAGGAGCGGGGGGACGACGCGCGACGACTGGCGGAGGCTGGGGTGCAGCAAGGGCCGATTGCGTGGACGATGCGATCGGCGCCGGGGGAATCGGCGCGGTGCCGATCGCGACAATGGGGACCGGGGCAACGACCTCGATATCGACTTCGGACACCCGCGGTGCCGGCTCATCTTCAAAGCGCTTCGTTCGTCCCGCGACCTGCGTCCACGCGAGCTGGCGCACCCACCGGGCGACATCGCTGACCGGCGCCACTCGCGACCCCACCGCTGCGTGCAACGCGTCTCTCATCGACGCTGCGTCGGCGAACCGCTCGTCGCGATCCACCGACAAGGCCCGCTGCACCAAGGGCACGAGCGGCGCAGCCCACGCCGCGTTGCGCGGTACCGGGGCTGCCGGGAGCGGTCCTGCGGCAAGCTGCTTGACCACCGCCGCGGGCGCAGACCCATCCATCAACGGCTTGCCCGCCATCGCTTCCCAGATCAGCGCGCCCACCGAGTACACGTCCGCTCTGCCGTCGAGTCCCCTCTCCCTCATCAGCACCTCGGGCGCCACGTACCTCGTCGCGTCGGGGACCTGGCTCCACGAAGACGCGATCCGATAGGCATGGATCAAGCGCGTGACCCCGTTCGTCCCGACAATCACGTTCGATGGGATCACCTCGCCGTGGACGAGCCCAGCCGGTGTTCCGACCGCCAAACGCACCGAGTGGAGCGCTTCCAGACCGGACAGGACATCGAGCAGGATCCGCAGCGTCACCGCCAGCGGCAAGGGCAACCCCTTGCCCCGCGCCGCCGCCCAGAGCTCGCCGAGATTCTCCCCCTCGACCCACGCGCCCACCACCAGCATGTCCGAGTCGCGGACCATCACCTCCCGCACCGGTGCCAGATTCGGGTGCGGCGAGCGCATCAGCAGCCTCGCCGTTCGCGAAACCTCCGTCGCCTCGTCGACCGTCAGCGGCCCCGATCGGCCGATCCGGGTGGCCGCGACGATCTCCTTCGCCCCGCCCGAACGCACGATCCTCGCGATGTGCGTCGGCACCGGCCGCTTCCCCAAGGGACGACCCAGTTCGACCTCCCCAGCTCGCGGGGGCGCGTTCGCGTCAGCAGCAGACGAGGCCGCCATCCTGGCGAGCGTACACGCCGTCGTTCGGATCGTCCACGGAGTGGGACGAGTTCTGCGAAGTGCCCGGACGAGCGCTTCAGGGCATCAAGGGCGCGGAGCCCAAGCCTCTCCCGCGCCTGTCCCCAGCCTCGGGTGCCGCACCGGGAATCGATTCAGCTTCCCCCATTCCACCTCGTAGATCATCGATTGCTTCACATCGATGTACAGCCCCCCCGAGTGCCTCACTTCCCCCGGCACTCGCGTGAACCCCGTCCCGTCATACAACGCCAGCTCGCTCATCGATCCGAGCGCGAGCAAATCACCCCCGCGCGCACGCGCTCCCGCAAACGAGCTCGGATCGAAAAACAGCGGGCTCGGCGTCGTCTTCAGATTCCCCGAGGGCAACTCGAGCGTCAGAAGATGCTTGCCGCACGTGAGCCACGCCCGGTCGCCCGCACCGTTCATCCACGCGTGGGTCCACGCCGCGCCTTGCACCGCCGACGTCAACCCCGTGAGCGTGAGCTCCCGGAACTGGCCCGAGGCGAACGAGAACACGCGCGCGTGCGCACCGATCAGGTACAGCCCCCCAGGACCGAATCCAGCCGCGATGACCTCCACCCCGCCGCCCGGATAGCGGTAGGTCCTCCAGGTCGCGTCCAGCTCGCGCACATACAGCGCCCGGTGCCTTCCCGCCACATGCAGACGCCCCGTTGAATCGTATGCTATCCCCGTCAGCGCCTCCGCATCCAACGCCGGCGCAAGACCGTACTCCCAAGTCGCACCGTCGAAGATCACCAGCTCGCCCGAAGCGCCGGCGATCGCGAGCTTCGTCGACGGCGGTGTGCCCGTCATCGCGAACGCGATTGGATCGCTCGGCCCTGTCCCCTCCTGGATCGCTCCGCTGCGCTCCATCCTGAGCACGCGCTTGTCCCCCGCGAGCACCAACACGTCGGCGCCGTCTCCCCACACCCGCTCGAACCGCGTCGTGCCGGTCGGATCCGGGAAGTCCAGACGAGGCCGCGCCGCGACCGGTGCAACCGGTGCGGGACGCGTCTTCGCGGCCGGCGCCGCCCACGTGTCGCTTCCCGCCAACCCCGCAACCACGATCACCGCAAAGCCAAGCCGTCGAGCGATTCTCATCCGCTGAATGGTAGCTTTCGGCCCGCGCCCCTGCAACGACGCCTCCGCAACAGGAGCGACAGCCCGGCGACACTCCACCACGACGACATTACCGCACCTGCCGAGGTCCTGCACCCGCAGCCGCCGTCGTCTTCTGCACCCGCGTCGGCCGACACAGGCGGAGTCCCCGCATCGGTCCCTCCCGCGCCCGCCGCGCCACCCCCTGCGCTCCCCGCGTCGGTTCCTCCCGCCCCCCCTGCGCCGCCGCCGCCGCCCTGTCCCGAATCCGGCTCGTCGAGCATCGCAAACAGCGCATCGCGCGCGCTCGCAACCTTCTCCGCCGGTTGGGCACACTCGTGTGCGCTCGGGAACAACGACGTCGCGATCCCCTTGGTTCCGGGCGCGTCCTTCGCCGCCGCCATCCGCAAGTACTCGTAGTCCTCCCGCCCCTCCCGGATCATCTTCATCCGGATTGACTCCACTGGGATGTCCTTCGTCCCTCCGATCACCGACGGCTTCCCCGGATAGAACAGCGTCCCGTCCCCCGAACCGCCGAACGCGCACTGTCCACCGTCGTCCCACGCAGTCGTGAGCTGGTAGGTCGCGTCGAAGTACAGCTCCCCGGTCAGCTCGTACGCGAACGCCAACCACGAAAAACAGCGGTTCTGTACCGCCGTCGAGTCGATCACGTACTGGGGCCACCCCGTGAAGTACCCATCGTCCGTTGTGGTCCCGCAGTTCCCACACCCGTGCGACATGCAGGATTGGTACGCCCACACCGTCCGGTTCGCCTTCGCCCCCTCCCACGCGTCATACGTCGCCCGCTGATTGCCCGCATGATCCGCTGGCGCCTTGTCGTCCACGTAGTTGATCACCGGCACGAAGATGTCCACCGAGTCCGCCGCCCCAGCAGCGTTCGCGTGCAGGATCGAGCTCGTGATGATCACCCGCGTCGCAGGGTCCGCCGCGTGCGCCGCGCTCGCCGACGCCACCAGCTTCGCCCAGTCCCCGGAGTTCATCGGCTCGTCCACCGGATAGTAGAACAGCCGATCGAAGAACCCCTTGTCCTTCGCGTACTGCACCCACCCCGCCACGTCGTCGTCCTCGCCGTCGATCTCCACCGCCGTCAGCCGCGCACCGGGCAGCCGACTCTCCCCCGTGCCATCGAGATACGGCATCACGTACTTCTCGTAGTAGGCCGCGCTCGCGTCGAACGGCGGCTGATAGTCCGTCGACGAGATCCCGAAACGATGCTCGAGGGATGAGCGCAGATAGAGCGCGCGCAGACCGTTTCCCATGTCCTCGTCCCACGACGTCGTGCAGCTGACTTGTCCCGTGTGCGCAAGACAAGGATCGGCCCACCCCATGCCGAAGGCGCTCGCGAGCGACGAGGTCGACGGCAGCGCGAAGCTGCCCACGTGAAGCTCGATCGGCACGGCCCCCACGACCCCACCGCCTGCGCTGACCTCGAGCTCACCGACGTAGTCCCCGGGCTTCGCGTCAGCAGGCACCAGCACGTCGATCCACACCGCCCGCGTCTCCCCCTCCGGCACGTCGAACGGGAACGCGTTGCGCTTCTCCCCGAAGTACGTGTCGACGTCCGGGATCAAGGGATCGGGCCACGGTCCGGCGGCTCCCTCGACGTTCGACGGATGGGAGACCTTGTGGTAGCCGACGCGGTACAGCGTGAGCGCGCTGGATGGGAGCTCGCCAGGGCCCGAGAGGGGCTTGGACAGACGCACCGACACGCCAGTCACCGGCCCGGCGTCGGAGCGCACGACCACCTGGAAGGATTCGAACTCGTTGCGAGCGGCCTTGAGCGCGGCCTTCGGATTCAGGTCCGGTGCGTCCGTCGGCTTCACCTTCACGCCAGGCGACACGACACCGAAAGTGAGCGCCGCCTCGGCCGTGCCTGCCCACAGGAGGGAAACCACCGCCACCGTCCAGACCGCTGATCGCATTCCGTTGCCTCCACCGCTCAGGCTACAGCGCTTCCCACAAACACGGAACACGCCCCGCGGCACCAAACGCTTCGGGACCGCTCTGCCCGCACCCTTCCTTCAGGTGCTACGGCCCATCGCTCTCGACGGGCCCGATGTCGAGCGGCAGGCGGATGAGGAACTCCGCTCCCCGGCCAGCCCCCGCGCTCGTGGCGATCACGTCTCCACCGTGCAGCTCGGCCAGCGTCCGCACGAGCGAGAGACCAAGCCCCAACCCGCCCTTGCTCAATGCCATCGTGCGCTCCGATTGCACGAAGGGCCGGAACAGCATCCTCATCGCGTCGTCCGTGATCCCCGCGCCGCTGTCGCACACCCGTAGGACCGCGCAATGCCCCGCTTCGTCCGTCGCCAGCGACACGCGCGTGGCTCCCCCCCGTTCCGTGAACTTGACGGCGTTGAGAAGAAGATTCCCGATCATCTGCGACACCCGGGCGGGATCCACCCGCACCCGTGCCGGTCCCGCTACGTCGATCTCCAGCCTGATCCCCGCGTTCTCGAACAGCGATCGGTGGTCGTCCACCACCCGGTGAACCCATTCGCCCAGCTCCAACGACTGCAGGTTCAACCGGATCTTGTTGTTTGTCGCCCGGGCAACATCCACCAGATCGTCGATGAGTCGAACCAGTTGCCGTATCTGACGATCCACCGTCGAGCGCGCTCGCCTTGCCTGTTCGCTGCCTGGCTCCGCATGCTCGAGCACGAACAGGCTGTTGCGAATTGGCGCCAGGGGATTCCGCAGCTCGTGCGATACGACCGCAAGGAACTCGCTGCGCTTGCGCTCCGCCGCAAGCAGATCGTCCCTGCCCTGCACCCGCTCGAGCAGATCGGCCGCCTCCCGCGCGAACACGTCGAGCAGGCGCAGCGTGAAGTCCTCGGGCCTGTGCCGCTCGTGCCAGTGCATCGCGACACTCCCCAGAAGTACTCCTTCCGACGTCGCCAGCGGAGTCACCAGCATCGCCTTCGTCCCCGCTGCGAGCAGCCGCTCGCGGTCAGCGATCGCCATCGACGCGTAGCTGGCGACGTTGTCGATCATCACGGGATCGTAGCGGAGCGGCGCCTGCAGATCGGTCCGGTGGAACACACCGCGGCCCTCGAAAGGCTCGAAGTCCTGGCCGTTCAGGCCAACCCGGGCCACGACGCGCCACGTCCTCGTGCACGGGTCGAGCAGACGGATCTCGCCTGCAGGCGCACCCGAAATCGCAATCGTGCCTTCCAGTGCGGCCTGCACCAGCCCGGCGAACTCGTCATGGCTCACGAGCCGCACCGTGTGCTCCTGCAGGCACGCGAGCGCGGCCCGCTCACCCTCCTCCTTCCGCCGCGCCTCCGCGCGCTCCGTCAGATCGCGAAGGATGCTCACCATCATCCGCACCCCGCCGATCGTCTCACCCCGAGAGCTCACCTCCACCGGAAACCGACTCCCGTCCTTTCGCACGTGGACCGTCTCGAACAGCACGTCGCCCGCATCCGCTCGATCCAACTGCCCCGCCAGCTCCGCCAGCGTCTCCGGGGCTCGCAGGTCGGCGATGCTCCGCGTCAGCAACTCCTGCCGCGAGTATCCGTACGCCCGCACTGAAGCCGAGTTCGCTTCGAGGATCCTCCCGTCACTCCCACGCACGATCAACATCATGTCGCGCGAATGTTCGACCAACAGCCGGTAGCGTTGAAGCATCTCTCCGGCATCGTCGCGGTTCCTCATCCCCACCGCGAACGCCGGCGAGAGCTCCTCGGATGCCGTGCAGAACGCTCCCTGCACCACCCCGTCGTCGTCCGGGATCGGCGTGAACGAGAACGCGAAGCGCGCGATCCGGGGGCGATCGTCGCGGCGCAGCTCGAGACGCACACCGTCCACCCTCCCGGGGCGCCCTGCGACGCTCGCCTCGACGACAGGTCCGATGTCACCCCAGAACGCGGCAAGCGCGGTCTCCGCCCGCTCCCCGAGCGCGTTCGGGTGCCGCTCTCCAATCAGCGGCGCGAAGGCGTCGTTGTACAGCAGCCGCCGCTCGCCTCCCCACAACACGAAGGTGGGATCCTGGCTCGCGTGCGCAATCCGGAACGCAGCGCGCAGCACCGCCGGCCATTCCCGGACAGGACCCAGCCCAGTTTGCGACCACCGCCTGGCCGTCGACACCCCTCCCACCATGCCCGCATGATCCGCCGGGATCCGTGGAGGCGTCAAGCATCGAAGAGTCTACAAATGCACTGCGATCGCAGGGCTTCCGTCGCCGGGAGAATCTCCGCCCCCGAGACGGAATCCGGCTGCCGCAGCTCACGAGCTCCCTCTCTCTCAGCGCTGCGGGGTTCCTCCCCCCTGCGGTCCGCCCGGACGCCCCGGCCCCTGTGGCTGCCAAGGCTGTTGCGGGTAGTTCCCTGGAGAAGCCTGTGTCGGCGCCACACCGTAGCCCTGCTGCGGATACCCCTGCGGCTGTGCAGGGCCTTGCTGCGGATACCCCTGTTGCGGATACCCCTGCGGCTGTGCAGGGCCTTGCCGCGGATATCCCTGCGGCTGTGCAGGGCCTTGTTGCGGATACCCTTGTTGCGGATACCCCTGCGGCTGTGCAGGGCCTTGCTGCGGATACCCCTGTTGCGGATACCCCTGCTGCGCGGGTGCCTGCGGGGGCATTCCCTGGCGCGCCTGCTGCGGATACCCGGGCTGCTGCGGAGCCTGCTGCCCCGGCCTCGGCTGCACCATCGGCATCGGGGGCCCCGCCGTCGGCTGCGCAGGCTGCGGCGCCGCCCCTCCCATCTCCGATCGGAGTCGGGCAATCTCCTGACGGAGCGGGACGATGAAGTCCATGCTCACGGTCATCTTCTTGCCCTGCATCGCACGCGCCGTGTGCCACTTCTTGATCGCAAGGGTCGCCGACGCCTTCACGAACGCCCGGCCCTTGAACCCGCCGCGGGAGAAGAGCGCCTTCGTCCGCCCGATCGGCGAGCAGACCAAGTCCACCTCCGCCGCCGTCATCGTTCCGATCAACACCTCATCCTGCAGGAACTTGCGGATGATCCTCCCCTCGCGAACCACCAGCGCGATCATGATGCCGGTGAATGCGAGCATGAAGACGATGAACAGCCCGATCTGCAGGATCAGCGCGAGCGCCGCCGCTCCCTGCGACCCCGTCAACAGCCCCGCGAAGGTCGCCGTCCCGTTCCACATCGCGTGCAGCCCCACGGCTGCCATGTAGCCTCCGATCGGCCCCGCGATCTTCCACATCGTGGACTTCGACTCCCGCGCTATTCCGAACCCGATCCCCGTCATCGACGTGAACAGCGGATGGCACCACGGGCTCAGCACCCCGCGCAGGATCACCACCGTGAGAATCGAGCCGAATCCTCCCTTGAGCCCCGATCGCGCGTAATACAGCACGTTCTCCGTGGCCGCGAAGCCCAGCGCCGTGAATGTCGCGTAGATGACGCCGTCCACCACGCCGTCGAACTCCCTCCGCAGGAAGAAGAACATGATCGCCACCAGGAGCCCCTTGAAGAACTCCTCGACGATCGGCGCGCTGATGACGGCTCCCACGATCTCGCCGGTCTGCTTGTCAAAGGAGCCCACGACTCCACCGACGATGGAGTTGATGACGCCTGAGAAGCCGCAGCTCACGGTCGCTCCCCAGAGGAATGCGGCCAGCAATGCCCACCACGGCTCCGGGTCGTAGCGATCGATGATGATCGGCACCAGCAGGTAGAAGCCGACGGCGACGAACGCGATCACCGCGCCCAGCCCCATCATGCCGAGGTAGGCGCCCGGGTCCTTGTAGCTGAAGATATCGGCCGCAAGGAACAGGAAGAGCAGCAGCGCCCCCACGATGAGCAACAGCGTGTAGATGATCGCGCCGGCCCAGATCTTCCCCCGATCCCGCGGTGCTTGTGCGGCTTGAATCTGCATGTCGGCCATGAAACCGGAATCACCAGACCCGGTCAAGCTCGCCCCCCGTTCGCCGTAAACTTCTCACCCCGCACTCGCCCCCGCTACCATTCGGTTCCGAAGCGCGAACCCGAAAGACCCCCTTGCCCCTCCTCGCCCGCATCCCCTCGCTCCCCCCCCTGCCAGGGCCAGGGACCGCCGTGACTGCGTGCGTCACCGGGGGCGCCTTGATCGCCTCCTTGTCCCAGAACCTTCTGCCCCTCGCGCTCGCCCTTGCGTTCGTACCCCTCTGTCTACCCCATCCCGGACGTTCCGCCCGCCCCGGACCTCGCGAGCTCGCCGCCATCGCCCTGTTCGGCTCCGCTGCCGCCTGCGTCCTGTGGCCCAGCCACGCCGCACGCCTCGGACAACTGCTCTCCGAGCTCTGCCACCGCGGCCCCGAGTGGTGGCGCAGCGCACGAATCCAATCCCCCCCCGAAATCGTCTCCACCCTCCAAGGGTGCGTCCAGCCCGACCGCTTCGACCACCTGCGCGATCCCCTCCGCTCCAGCTTCCATGCCCGCGATTGCGGCGCCGTGGCCCGCGCTCTCGCGCAGATCATCACCTCGATCCGCCTGCGCACCCACGCCCTGTCCATCGCCTCTGACCTGTGCTCCGCCGCGCGGCCCCCGACCCAGGCTCATCGCCGCGCGCGCACCCATTCATCCGCCGTCGGACGCTCCCCCCCTCCTCCCCTGTACCATCCGGCCCTCGCACCGTGAGGTCGCCCGCATCTCCCCCTACGCTCGCCGCCCGATTCGACTACACTCCCCCCCCGCATGACTCAGCCCGCCCCGGCCAAAGACCCGCCGCCACCATCCACCGATGCCGCGCGCGAGCCGCCTCCGGCCGGTCGCCCCGTGGTCGGCGATCCCAGGGAGTGGAGCATCATCAGCCGCTACCTGCCCGATCCTTCCCTGCGCTACGCGCGCCTTCGCATGGGAGCAGTCTCCCTCGCCCGCACCCTCGCGCTGCTCCTCGCCTCCGCCCTGTGCCTCACTGCCGTGGTCGTCCCCTTGTGGCGCCTCGCCGCCCTCCGGGCCTTCCCTCCCACCAGCTTCGTCGTCTTCCCCGCGGCCCTCGGTTGCGCAGCCCTCGTCCTGCCCCTGTTCTGCGCCCTTCGCGATGTCCGCAAGCGTTGGTTCTGGCGTGCCGTCGGCGTCGTGGAGCTCGGCCTCGACCGCGCCGTCTTCCAGCCAGGAAGCAGCTTCCGCTACGAAGTCCACATCCCCACCCCGCGCCCCCTCGACCTGCACGAGGCCCGCATCCGCCTCGTGTTCTGGGAGTCCTGGACCGAACGCGTCCCCGTCCGTTGGCTCCGCATCCACCGACGCGTCTCCCGAAAGCAGGGCCACGACCTCGTCACCCAGAGCGCCTTCGGCCTGTCGTTCGAACGCAATCAGCACGGTGTCGTTCGCGGCGAAATCTGCGTCCCCAAGTCCCGCCCCACCGAACACCACCGCGGCAAGCGCAGACACGTCTCCTACGTCAATCTCACCATCAGCCTCATCGCCTCCGACAAGGGTCGCGCGTCACGCTTCACCGGCGACTGGCCGCACCTGATCACCTTCCCCTGGATGTGACCCGCCCCTCCCCGCTGCGCTTCCCCATCCCGGTCAGAAGTCGAGCCGCGCTCCCACCGTCGGCAGTACCATCAGCGAAGTGCCGAAGCCGCTGTCCCGCGCCAGCTTCACAATCCCCAGACGGATCGGTGAGCCATCCGCGAACCCCGCGGGGATGTCCGCCGGGTACGCATTGCGGGTCCCGGAATCCTGCTCTTTGGCGCTGGTGCCGCTGCGCAGGGTCTCCGGCGGGAACAGCAGGAACATCGCTGCGCCCGCGTCGATCGCGAATCGCTTCGAGAACCTGTACCCGAACCGTACCTCCGGCCCCACCAACGGCATCCACAGACGCGTCGCGTGCTCCGGTACCGACAGCTTCACCGAGAACGGCACCCGCGGCGCCATGTCCTGGAACGGTGGTACCTGCCCCGTGATGATTCCGACCATCAACTGCCCAAGAGACTCCGCGCTCTCTCAGGGCGTGCGATGGGCAAGTAGCCGGTACAGGTCAATCCCCATGGGCCCGACATCGCTCTGCGTATCGACGTGGGCCGTCCCTTTCGCCTGCTCCGGCGACATGCACGGCGGAGTCCCGAGCATGCCCGGCTCGCGTTTCCCCCCCAGAACGCGCCCCCGCGCCGGAATCCGGTCAGGACTCCCCCAAGCGAGGTTCTTCAACCTCGAGCGGCCACCCTCTGGATTCCCTGGGAATGGGCCGCGACAGCAGAGGCCGCGGCCCGAATGTCGTGTAGATTCACCCGCGTCGATTCAGTATGCACGCTCCCAGGAGCGCGGAATCGTCTTCGGGAACCGCCACAGGAATGCGCCGTCCCGATCCCCCACGTAGATCCCACCCGGCTCGTCCTCGTCGTATCCCACCCAACTGTTGAACGGCACCCGGTTGAAGCAGTCGCCGAATACCACCGTCTTGGTCTTCTTCTTCCCGCCGCCCTCGGCCAGCTCCTGCTTGCCACGCTCGAACACCGACAGCGCCGCGATGCGCAGCCCCGGATCCTCGTGCACCTCCGTGAAGGCAACCGAGCGGAAGACCTTGCCCGGACGATGCGTCGCGTACCACACGTACTCGGCCGGCGTGAGGCTCGAGAACGCCAGCATCTCGATCGGGCAGAACATCATGTACAGCCGCGGGACACGCTGCGCCGGTGGCCGCTGGCCGATCTCCTTCGCAATGTCGTCCGCCGTCATCCCCTCGCTGCACTCGTGCCGCGAGAACGACCCCACCGAGCCGCCCTCTTGCATCGCCAACAGCTCGCCACACGACTTCGCCAGGTACAGCTGCTCCCATGCCGTCAGCGGCGTCGTGCTGAACGCCTGGTTCGAAAGCGCGGTCTTGGTCCGACGCCCCGTCGCCGCCGCGGCCATCGCTGCCACCGTGTCCGCTTTCGTGTCGCGCCACGCACCTTCTTCGCGGTACTCGAACCCCGGCTCCCCACCCCGCACCGAAAGATCGACGTGCAGCGCGCGCCCGTCGAAGTACTTGCCCGAACCCGGGCTGCGGTGGCGCGCGAAGTCCACGACCGAGAGACTGGTGGCTGTGATGGTCCCCTGCGGCAGGGTCATGATGAGCTTGACTTCCGACATCGGTCTCTCCAGTCACGAGGGAGTTGCGATCGACCGGACGGAACCCGTCGCCCTCGAGATCCGCGACGCCAGGGCCGTCCACCGCTCGCCACAACGGGGCGGCAAGCGAACCGCCGGTTCATAGCAGAAATACGCGGAAAGGGAAGGGGGGTCAGCGGTCGGCAGCCCCCGTCGTAACCCGGATCAGGTCACCTGTGCCGAGGATCTGCTCCCAGGCTCGGGGGCCTTCGGGATGCATTCGAGCGATCCGCGCTCTGCCGTGCACGTATCGCGTCCGCAGCCCCCTTCGCGCACCTTGCCGCCGATGAACTCCGGCTTGTACGCAGGCTTGCCGGCGTGGTGCAGGTAACACGCAGGATCCTCGCCCAGCGGATCTCCCGACGCAGCGTATGCCTTGCCACGGCACCCCCCGCAGATCTCCTTGTTCTCACATGCGCCGCACTTGCCCCCGAGCTGCGATCGATCCCGCAGTTTCACGAAGATGTCGCTCTGCTCCCAGATCTCTCGCAGGCTCTTGTCCCGCACGCTCCCGCCCGAGATCGGCACGAAAGGACAGGGCCACACGTTGCCGTTCGGCTTGACGTACAACAGCCCCCAACCCGCCGCGCACCCGTGGAACGCATCGCCCGACATGGGCGGCTTCGCTCCCGTGTGATCGCGTCCGAGCAGATGCGGCCAATACTGGGGCGCCGCTACCGGCTCCACGATCGTCACCGCGTCGCGCTGCATCAGACGCACGGTGCTCACCAGGCCGCGGGTCTCCTCCGCGCTCAACGCCGAATCCACGATCGCGCTGCCGCGCCCCATCGGCACGAGCTGGTAGCAGAGCATGATGTCTGCGCGGATCTCGTGGCAGAAGCGGATGACGTCGGGCAGCGTGGCGAGGTTCTCCCGCATCGCCGTGAAGTTGATCTGCACGAGCATCCCCGCGGCCTTGCACGCCTCGATGCCCCGCATCGCCCGGTCGAATGCCGTGGGACTGCGCCGGATCTCGTTGTGGATCGACGGGTCCGTCGAGTCGAACCCCACGGCGATTCCCCGCACCCCGAGCCTCTTCAGCTCCCGCGCCCGGCCGGCGTCGATCAGCGTGCCGTTGGTCGCAATCACGTTCACCAGCCCCCGACGCGCAGAGTGCGCCAGCAGCTCGTCGATGTCCTGTCGCACCAACGGCTCCCCGCCGCTGTAGGCCAGCATCCGGAACGCGTCGATCGACGCGAGCTGGTCCAGGAACTCCTTCCCCTCTTGCGTCGTCAGCTCGTCCGGGCCCGCTCCGGTCGAGCTCACGTGACAGTGGCGACACCGCAGGTTGCACGCCTCCGTCACCTCCCACACCGCGTGCCTGCCGAATCCGATGCAGCCCATCCCCACCGCCCCCGCAGACACGGGAATCGATCGTAGCGAGCTCGTCCGCACCCACGATCCGAAGTGCCTCCATCCCGTCGCCTTGCGGAGCATCAGCGCCGCACGCAGCTGCCGGGTGAGATTGCCGAAGGCGAAATACGGTGCAAGCATCATCGTACCAGCACTCCCACGCAGATCGCGCTCGCCAGATTCAGCACGATCGTCCTCGCCGCCACGGACTCGAGCCGCGCGCGATCCTCGTACGCGCCAAGGACTCCCACCTCGAACGCCAGCCACAGCGCCCATGCGCCGGGCGCCGCAGCCACGATCAGATGGCCCCAGGAGCCCTCCCGGTACGCGCGCCAGATCGCCACGAACACCGCGGCCGTTACCACCATCGCGATCGCATACACCACCGACCCCGCACGCTTCCCGATCCGTACCAGCAGGTTGCGCTTGCCCGCCTCGCGATCCGCTTCGTAGTCGGGGAACTCGTTGATCAGGATGATGTTGAACACCGTCAGCGCCACCGGCAACGTCACGAAGTGCCCGAACGCGGGCATCCCCCCGGACGCGCTCGCATAGCCCGTCACGATGGTGAGCCAGCCGTAGCACACGCCGATGAACAGCTCGCCGAATCCGCGCTTGACCAGACGCACCGGGGGCATCGAGTAGAACGCCGCCGCGATGCCGCCGAACACCCCGAGCCCCAGCAGCCACGGCGCGCTGTGCACCACTACCACGTACAGACCGAGCAGCAGCGCCACCACGAACGAACCCAGAGCCGCGAGCCGCACCTGCCGCTCCTGCAGCGAGCCGTTGCTCACCATCAAGGAGCCCCCCGAGAACTTGTTCCGGCCATACTTCAGCGTCGCGACGTCCTCGACCTGATCGTGCGCCTCGCCCAGCAGATAGCAGCCAATCGTCATCAGGAACACGGCCAGCAAACCAGCTACCGTCGCGCTCGCCGAAGACAGCCGGCCGTGAGCGTGGGCGAGCCAGGCGCCGACGGCGAAGGGGACGACGGCTACGCTGGTGAAGGGCAGGCGCATGGCGGCGGCCCAGGCGCGGGGCTTGGGGACGGGCTGACCGATGGTACCGGAGGCATTCATGCGGGGACTCGGCGGCGCCATGCCTATCACACGGTTCATTCATTTCAAGAGGAAGTGAACCGCGCCCCAGGCGCGGCCTCGCGTCCCACCCCCCACGCACCTGCGCCGCCCGGCTTCCCTCCCACGCCCGAGCCCACAGCCCCTGCTCCCGACGTCAGGCCGTCGCCTTCTCGAGCCGCTTCAGAATCGAGAAGATGAACGTCGCCGAGACCAGACAGCAAACCACGAACACCAGCCACACGGCCCAGACCGGGAACACCATCCACAACGAGCTGCCCACGAACAGAAGCTGGTTGCCCAGCGCCGTCGCCCCCAGCCACCCCCCCTGCATCAATCCCTGGAATCGCGGCGGCGCCACCTTCGACACGAACGACAGCCCCATCGGACTCAGGAACAACTCGGCAACCGTGAGCACGAGGTAGGTCGAGATCAGCCAGTGCTCCGACACGCGCACGCTCGACGGCTGGCCCGCCAGCTCCGCGGGCGACGGGAGGCCCGTCGAGGAGGCCAGCATGATCACGAAGCCCAGGGCGGCCAGGATCATCCCGATGCCGATCTTGCGCGGGGTCGATGGCTCCTTGTTCCGGGCGCGAAGTGCGCCGAAGACCGCAATCACCACCGGTGTGAGGAACACGACGAAGTACGGATTGAACTGCTGGAACGCCTCCGGCTCGATCGGATTGCGCTCGCCGTAGCCGGAGTACAGCCAGAAGGCCAGCACAGGGCAGCCAAGGGCAAGCGCCGCCCCCAGGCCGCGCCGCAGCGGCGACGGGCCGCGCGCGAGGAACACGATCCCTGCGATCGTGCTGGCGATGAGCAGCAGCCCCCGGATGTCGAACGCCAGATACGACAGCTTGCCGATCGCCTTCACCGTGTAGTCGCGCGCGAAGTACGTCATCGTCAGGCCGTTCTGGTGGAATGCCATCCAGAAGAAGATCACCACGACGAACACCAGCCCCAGGGCCACCAGCCGCTGACGCTCCTGCTCCTTCGGCATCGCGGGCACCTCACCGGCTCCCGCCTTCCCCTGGCTCTTGCGATCGGGCAGCCAGTGCTTGAAGAACACGTACACCGTCAGCGACACCAGCATCGCGCACGCCGCAATCCCGAACGCGTAGTTGTACCCGGTGGTGAACACTTCCATGTAGTTCTGCGCAAACGCCCGCAGATCCGTCACCGTCGCCCCCGTCGCCTTCACCGCCAGGCCCGCCAGGGCATCGGTCTTCGACGTGTCCCCGTCGAGGAATCGATTGCACAGCGACGGCAGGTCTGCGTCGTACTTCAACCCGTGCGTCCCCAGATACCACGTACGAACAGCACGCGCCGCGTTGGGAGCGAACACCGCTCCGATGTTGATTCCCATGTAGAACACCGAAAAGGCGGTGTCCCGAAGGTGCGCGTACGACGGATCGTCGTACATCTGCCCCACCAGCGCCTGCAGATTCCCCTTGAACAGCCCGTTGCCCAGGGCGATGCACAGCAGCCCCAGCAGCGCCACCGGCAGCCCCATCCCCGGTACGGCCATGATCACGTACCCGCAGAACATCACCACGATCCCCACCAGGATCGTCGCACGGTACTTCTGCGTGCGATCCGCGATCAGCCCGCCCACCAGGGCCAACGCGTAGATCAGGAAGTAGAATACGCTGTAGATCAGCCCGGCCTTGTTCTCCGGCAGGTTGTACTTGGCCTGCAGGAACAGGACCAGAATGGCCATCATGGTATAGAAGCCGAACCGCTCCCCCATGTTGGCGAAAAAGGCGATGTAGAGTCCGCGAGGATGACCGGCGAGCATGCCCCTGCCTACATGGTCGGCTCCCGCGCGGCAACCGCTCTCCTCTCGACTCCGCCGCTTTCAGCCCGCTCTCACTTCACCGCTACGTCCACCAGACGTCCCTTGACCTGCGGCGCGATCGTCCCCGCCGCCTTGATGTGCTCCGCCAGAGCGTCCGTCATCTTCTCCCGAATCGCGCCCGTCGTGCCCACCAGCATCGTATAGCCGTCCCCTCCGAGATACAGGAAGTCCACCGTCGCCAGCGAATACGTCGTCGTATTGCTCGCGATGGGCGTGCCGTTCTCCAGCTCGATCGACTTCACTCTGCTCCCAGGCGCCGCCGACGAGTCGAACGTGACCTTGAACCCAGAGATCTGCGGGAAGGAGCCCTTGGCCTCGGGCAACGCTCCGAGCCCGTGCTCCGCCATCGCCCATACCTGCTTCCCCGTCACCGTGCACGTCGCCGCGTCGTTCGCGAAGGGCAGCATCGCGTACACGTCGCCCACCACGAGATCGAAGGGCGGCCCGGCCTGATAGCCCGCCGCAGGACGCTTGAACGTGAGGTCCGCCGGAGCATAGCTCGACGGAAGCGGCGACCGGATGCCTCCCCCGTTCACCAGCGCGATTTGCGTCTTGTATCTGGCGCGCAGCGCGTCGGCCAGGAGATCGCCAATCGGCACCTCCTGCAGACGCTCCACGTTGTTGCCGCGCTCGAACGTCGCCGTCGCCACGCCAATGTGCCCGTCGAGCGTCTGCGCCACCTTCGTGCGATAGGGCGCCAGCAGGTCGAGCACCTCCTGGTCCGGCGTGACCGCGTCGGCCAAGGGGGAGACGATCTCCGCCGTGCGCGTGACTACCGAGCTCGACGCGAAGTCGTAGCGCAGCATCGCGCGGCTGTAGGTCGTGCCCTGGCTCTGGTTCTCCACCACGAGCACGTCGCCGATCTGCGCGTTGATCGCCGAGTGTGTGTGCCCGCCCAGCACGAGATCGAACCCCGTGAGCTGCGTCGCCAGCTCCGCCAACGGCCCCGTGGGCGATGCTCCCGACGCGCCCGGCGTCCCCCCGATGTGGGCCAGCGCGACGAACACCTTCGCGCCCTCCGCTGCCGCCTTCTCTCGCGCGGCCAGCGCCGCGGGCACCGGAGCCGTCACCTTGATCGTCCCGAGCGCGCCGGGTTTCACCAGGTCGGGAAGCTCCGGCGTCATCAGCCCGATCACCGCCACCTTCACCCCACCCATCCAGTAGGTCTGGTAGGGCGCAATGCACAGGCTCGCGGGCTGCGCCTCACACTTCATCGCGCTGCCGACGCCGGTCAGGTTCGCCGACACGTACCGGAACTTCGACAGCTCGATCAGCCAGTGCAACACCAGCGTCCCGCGATCGAACGTGTGGTTCCCCGGAGCCTCCGCGTCGAACCGCATCAGGTTCATCACCTCCACGACCGGCTTCTCGTCGAAGAATGCCGCCAGCGGAGGGCTTGCCCCGAACGCGTCGCCCGCCGACAGCAGAAGGCTGCGCGGGTTCGTCACCCGATCCGCATCGAAGTAGCTGCGCAGCACCGCGGCGCCGCCCACGCTGCCCACATTCGCGACCGACACCGGATCGAGCTGCCCATGGAAGTCGGCGATGGACAGGAACTGCAGATCCAGCTCCTTGCACACGCGCCCCTGCTTCTTCGTGTAGCTCGCCAGCTTCGCGAACGCCGCCGCCCCCACGTACTTGACGTCGTCGAGCTCCTTCAACGAGTCGAAGTAGCCGTCGTCCTTCGTCCCCACCACGCCGTCCGCGCCCGCTCGGTACGCGTAGATGTTCTTCGCAGCCGTCGAGGTCAGAGCCGCGGTGACATCGAGCTCGTGCAGCGTCGCGTCGTTTGCCACCGACAGCACCCCGCACGCCTCCGCGCTCCCCTCAGAAATGCCCGCGACGTCAGCCTTACCGTCCGCCAAAAAGACGTCGTCCTCGCCGTCGTCCTCTCCCTCCGCAACTTCGGGATTCGTGCTGCTGCCGCACCCCACCAGCGCCGCGACGATCAGGGAGCCGAGACCGAACAGGAAAGAGCTGAGACGCATGGAGCCTCCGATCGCGGGAATGTCCCACCTTGCCCCACCCGCTGTCAAGCACCTATGGCTCGAATACCAGCGGATAGCTCACCGACGTCTCCGATGGCGCCCGCTCGAACCGAAGAACACGGGCCGCCGCAACCAGACACCGATCCACCTCGACCGGCAGCGTCGAGCCGGTGGCCTCGGCCTTCGTGACCTTGCCGTCGCGCGCAATGGTCAGCTTGAGCGTCACCCGGCCCCCTTGCCCGTGCGTTCCCTGCTCCCAGCACAGCCGGAACCTGCTCCGGGCTTCTGTGAAGACCCGCTGGATCGAATCGCGATCGCGCGTCCACGCACCCTGTGTCTCCGGTGTCTGCGCCCCAGCGTCGGCCCGAGGAGGCGGCGGCCCGTACACCGCTGCAACCCGCCGATGAGGCGGAAGCCCGTACATCGGCGCATCCGTCCGAGGGGCTTCCGCCGTCGCCTTCGGCGCGGGCTCAGCAGACGACGCCGCCGCCAAGGGAGTCTCGACCGCGTCGGGAGCCATGGGTGCAGACGCGTCCCGCTCGACGAGTCCATCGCCCGTCGCCTCGATCTGCTCCGTGGGGGCGGCAGGCGTGGCCGGAACGGCGATCGAAGCCGCAGGCTCCTGCGGCGCAGGGGCAACATGCCCGCATCCCACGATGAGAAGAGCGCTCCCAAACGCCACGACCGGCGCGCGTGCAGCCCTTGCCGTCGAGCTTCCGCAGAACGGACACCGACTCGAATCAGTGAGCACGTGACGACGGCACAGCGGGCAGGGGGTCAGCATGATTGTCGAATGGTATCAGCATCGATGCGCGCTTGCGATGCCTGCTCTCTGAGGCTGTTGGGCAGATCGTTCGGGTGCGGAACCGTTCCCGCGCGAGATTTGTTGCTGTAGGATGCGGGCAATGGACCGCGACGAAGTCTGGACCGAGGAGACCTGCCGACGCTACGCCGACGCGATGAGGAAGCTCGTGCCCTACGACGCCCGCTCCTGCGCGCAGCGGATCTCCACGCACCTGAAGAGAGCGACACCCGGTGTCGTCGTCGTCGACCTGGCGACCGGCCCGGGCTTTCTTGCCATCGAGCTCGGGAAGCTGTTGCCCCAGCCGCAACTCGTGCTGGTGGACATGGCCGAACCGATGCTCCGCATCGCCGCGCAAGAGCTCGAAGCCGCGGGGCTGCAGGGGCGCACCGTCCGCTGCGAGGCCAGCAAGCTCGAGCTGCCCGACGCCAGCGCCGGGGTTGTCACCTGCAAGAACCTGCTCAACTGCGTGCCGCCCGACGCGCGCCCAGGAATCATTGACGAGGTCGTGCGGGTCCTCGAGCCTGGAGGGAAGGCCTTCTTCCAGGACTTCGATATCGACGGCTCCAGCCTTGCCGCGCTGTTCATCGGCGTCTATGCACGGGTTCGTCTCGGGAGCCGATTCGCGCAGGACTTCCGCGACGCGGCCCGGCGCAAGCTCGACCCGCGTCCCGTCACCGACCAGCTCGAGCGCTGCCGGTGCTCGACCACCATCGAGCGCTTCGGTCCGAGCTTCCTGATCCAGGCAACCAAGATCGCCGCGTGATCGGTGCGGCGTGATCACGCGCCGTTGTTTCGGTCCGCGTTGCCGGAACCCCGCCCGGCGGAATCTGCTATCATGCTCGTACCATGAGACACCCGCTCTTGCTTGCGCTGCTTGTGGGCATCTCCGCGCTTGCTGTTTCGAACTGCACTCTCGACACCGAAGGGCAGGACCTCTGGGGTGATTCGAATCCCCAAGGCGGAAGCGGCCACGACGCGTCCGTCGGAGGTGGCGCCGGCAACGGCAAAGGTGGTTCGGCAGGCCTCGGCGGCGCCGCGGGCAAGGACGCTGGGGCCGGCGGAAGCGCTGGGCAGAGCGGGGATGCCAGCGTTGGTGGCGCCGGAGGCAGCGGGGGCAGTGGCGGAGTCGCGGGCTCGGGCGGAGTCGCAGGCTCGGGCGGAGTCGCAGGCTCGGGTGGAGTCGCAGGCTCGGGTGGAGTCGCAGGCTCGGGTGGAG
>CAYMUE010000010.1:27523-37916 GCA_964393505.1 uncultured Polyangiaceae bacterium | reverse complement strand
CTCGGGTGGAGTCGCAGGCTCGGGTGGAGTCGCAGGCTCGGGTGGAGTCGCAGGCACCGGCGGAGCGGCAGGGCAGGGGGGCAGCGGCGGATCTTCTGGCGGTTGCGCATTGACCGGCGTGCCGGAACCCACGGTATTCCCGTTTGAAACCCATGTGAAGAACGTTCGTGTGAACAACGGGGGCGAGGTCGCGAACAACGTTGCTCCTGGGTCCACGGTGACGGTCGTCTTCGATTGGAGCATTCAGGCGGGGCCGCCGTGCCCGGGGTCGTGCGACGGGTGCCTTCAGCAGATCTTCGTCGGGCTGGCAGGCATGTACATGAAGGACTGCAATGTCCACACGCTCCGGAAGTGTCCAGGAGCCTCGGGAACCAATGCAACGGCGTCGTTCGTCGCCCCCGTGGATCCTGGCGTCTACTACATTAGTGTCGGTTCCACATGGAACTATCACTGCTACGACGGTGGAACACCGAGCATCGATCCGGGGGCTTACGTCGGCGCGATCTGCGTGAAGTGAGAGCGACTCCGATTCTCGAGAGCAGTTGCCCGCGCGATCGTCCGGCGTTGGTGACGACCGTGCGCGTTCCGAGGATCTTGCCCGGTGTCCCGCCAACGCCTAGCCTGGGCGACGGCTCCGATGGTGGGGCCTTCGCATGACCAAGCACGGACCGTTGATCGCCTTCGTCGTTGCGGTGATGACCGCCGGGATCCCCGTGCCTGCGCGCGCGCAGGGCGCGGCTTCCTCTTCGGCGCCCACCGCCGCAGATCGTCAGGCTGCGGCGAAGGACTTCGCCGAAGGGCAGCGCGCCTTCACCCTGGGCGATTACCCCCGCGCCGCCGAGGCGTTCGAACGCGCCTACGCGAAGTCCCCGCATCACTCCTCGCTGTGGAACGCGGCACGCTCGTGGCAGCGCGCCGGAGAGATCGCCCGCGCCGCGAACCTCTATGCCCGGTATCTGCGCGAGGCGCCTGCCAACGCGCCCGATCGCAACAGCGCATCCTCCGCGCTCAAGAAGCTGACCCTCAAGCTCGCGCGTCTCGATCTCCACGCGGGCCCCGGCTTGTCCGACCTGCGCGTCGACGGCGACACCGCCGATCATCCATCGGTCTACGTCACGCCGGGCACACACCTGGTCGAAGCGATGGCCGGGGATCAGAAGGTTCAACAGACGCAGAAGGTCGATGCCGGGGCGGTGGTTTCGGTGGCATTGGTAGCGCCGCCGCCTCCCAAGCCCAAGCCCGAGCCTCCCGAACCCGAGCCGCCGAAGCCCTCGGGCAAGCTGCCTCCGGCAGTGGTGTTCGTGGGGGGTGCGGTCACCGTCGCGCTGGCCGGGGCCACCGTGTGGTCGGGCTTGTCGACGTGGAGCCAGAAGGACACGTTCGACGCGTCGCCGACGCAGGCCAACCTCGACGAGGGGCACTCACGTCAGAGCAGGACGAACTGGCTGCTCGGAGCGACGGGGGGAGCGGCGGTTCTCACGGCGGTCGCGGCGGTGTGGCTGGTGGACTGGAAGCAGCCTGCTGCCGAGAAGCCGAGGGACAAGCCCGCAGCCTCGCTGCAGCTCGGGGCCGGTCCGGGCTCGGTGTTGCTGCGTGGGAGCTTCTGACGTGACGGCATCCCCTCCTGCTCGCGCCATGCTCGGCAACTACGAGTTGCTGCTGCGTCTCGCCGTGGGAGGCATGGCCACCGTCTATCTGGCCCGTCAGGTCGGCGCCGCCGGTTTCGAACGCCTCGTCGTGATCAAGCGGGTCCACCCGCACCTCCTCCAGAACGGGCAATTCTACGATATGTTCCGCGAGGAGGCCCGCGTTGCCTCCCTGCTTCACCACCCCAATGTCGTGCCCGTCACCAACGTCCTCGAGTTCGAAGGTGAGCTGCTGCTCGTCCAGGAGTACGTCGAGTCCTGCTCCGCTTCGGTCCTCGTCAAGACCGTCTCCCAGGCAGCAAAGCGCATCCCCGTTCCGATCGCCGTCCGCATCGTCGCCGATACGCTCCTCGGCCTGCAGGCAGCGCACGACGCCGTCGACATGCGCGGGCACCACCTCGCGATCGTGCACCGCGACGTCAGCCCGCAGAACATCGTCGTGGGGACCGACGGCGTCAGCCGTCTCATCGACTTCGGCATCGCCAAGGCGCGCCACAGCTTGACGGACACGCGCGAGGGGAGCCTGAAGGGCAAGTTCGGCTACATGAGTCCCGAGCAGACCCGCGGGCTGCAGCTCGATCGTCGCGCCGACCTGTTCGCCGCCGGCGTGGTCCTCCACGAGCTGCTCACCGGAGTGCGTCTGTTCCGCGCGGAGAACGAGTTCGACGCGATCCGACGTCTCAACGAGGAGCCGGTCCCGAACCCATCGCAGGTGCGCCCCGAGCTGCCCGCTTCCCTCGATCCGGTCGTGCAGAAGGCCCTCGAGCGCGATCGCGATCGACGTTTCCAGTCCGCGGCCGAGTTCCTCGACGCCATCGAGTGCGTGATCTCTCCTGCTCCGCCCCGTGAGGTCGCAGCCCTGGTGAACTCCTGTGTGGGCGATCGTCTCAACCAGCGCAAGGCCGCGGTGCAGGCGATGCTCGAAGGACGCCTTGAGCCCATGCACTTCTCCGAGCCCGACGAGCGCATGAGCTCGCCGTCGCACGGGTCCGCGGCGCGCCGCATTTCCGTCACCATGAGCGAGGCCGTGCTGCCCGAGACGCAGATCTCGTCGACGCACGACGCCCCGATGGCGCAGCCCGCGCGACCGAGCCGCGTGTGGTGGATCGCCGGCGCAGTCGCGTTTGCTGCTCTCGCGCTGGCTGCCGTCGGCTTCGGTTTGTTGCGTGCGGATGCCGTCGATGGCTCATCCGAGATCTTCCTCGGCCCCGCCGCCTCGGCCCTCTCCCTGGCAGCGTCGCCCCCCGGGACGGATGGTTCGGATGCCGGAGCATCCGATGCGGCCGCGCAGGAGAGCGAGGCCGGAGGGATCGATGCCGGGGCCGATGCGAGGTCCGTCAGGCCCCCGCGTGTCGCTCCCCGTCCCGAGCTCCATTCGAATCCATACGGCGAATAGCCTGCACGCTGGCACGCAACGACGTCGAGCCTGCACTTGGTATGGCCCCGGGAGGCCGAAGCGAGTTAGCCTTCCCGCATGCGAGTCGCGGCCAACGCAACCCTCCGGCACCGTCGAGCGAGCAGGCTCGTGGCCGGCGGCGTGGTGGCGTCGATACCGCTGATCGCCGCCCTGGCCGGGGTAGGCTCGTGCACTACGTTCGACGGCCTCAGCCCCGCGCCGCCCGCCGCGACGCAGCTCGGCAACGCCTATCTTCCGTTGAAGGATGCGGCGCGAGTGTGCGCGCTGGCGTTCTCCTGCCCCAACTCCTTCAACGGTGACCTCGTCTCGGCCGTCTCCATCCCCTTCGACACCCTCAACTTCTCGGTCTGCATGCACTGGATGGCCGGCCCCATCCCCACCAACCGCATCGGCTTCAACTTCCAGCAGCAGACCCTGCAGTGCCTCGCCAAGGCTTCTTCCTGTTCGACCGCCTACGAGTGCCTGCCGTTCGAAACCCTGGTCCCGGGGGACCCCAGGTGCGCGCCGCTCGATGCGGGGACCGGCGGCTCCGTCGGACACGACGGCGGGCTCGACGACGGCTCGATCGATGGCGACGACGCGGGAGCGTCGGGCGCTTCGGGAGGAGGAGGCTCGCCGCCCGACGAGCGTTGCGGCAACGACGGTGGAGCGATCTACAAGTGCCAGAACGCGTACAAGTACGCCCTGAACTGCGGCAACGCCTACTACGCTCCGGGGAGCCATTGCGTGGCGGACACCGACGGCACGCGGTGGTGCGCGGTGGGCGGCAACTGCAACGTGTACTTGTCGTGCATCGGATCGTTGCTCGACTACTGCGGGGGGCCGGACGGCTTCACGCACGAGTCCATCAACTGCGCCTACGGCGGGCGCAGCTGTGGAGAGGACGCGGACTCCGGGACGCTCGACTGCCTGACGGGGTCGAGCCTGCGCAAGTGCAACACGGCGGGAACGAGCTGCGTGGACTCGACGGTCGAGGTTTGCGACGGGCTCTCCGTCTCCCTGTTCGATTGCTCCTCAATCAAGGCCACGTGCAGCAAGAGCGAGGGGACGGCGCGGTGCATGCGCAACGACGACGCGTGCAAGCCTTCGGACCCGGGGATCAACGTCTGCAGCGGCGACGTGATCACGCTGTGCGTCGGGGGCAAGAAGGTCTCGCTCGACTGCAAGGGGGCCGGGCTGACGTGCCAGCCCGGCGCGGGCGCCCAGTCGGCTCACTGCGGATAGGGGACTCCGCGGCCGTCGCTGGACTTCGTTTCCCATCGGTGGCAACAGCTTTGGCCATGCCCCTCCCTTCGCGCCCCGACGCTCTCGCCTTGCTCCACGAGCACCTGCGCGGCGACTACGTCCTCAAGCACAGCCTCGCCACCGAGTCCGTCCTGCGCGCCCTCGCCACGCGTCTCGGCCACGACCCCGACCTCTGGGCCATCACCGGTCTCCTCCACGACCTCGACCTCGAGCTCGTTGGCGAGGATATGAGCCGACATGCCCGCGAGACCGTCCGCATCCTGCAGGCGCGTGACTTCCCGCGCGAGGGGCTCGACGCCATCCTCGCGCACAACGGCGACGTCCTCGACATCCCGTGTCGCACCCTCTTCGACCACGCGCTGACCTCGGGGGAGTCGATCACCGGGCTCGTCTTCGCCACGGCCCTCGTCCTCCCCTCCAAGAGCGTCGCCGACGTCAAACCCTCCTCCGTCGCCAAGCGCATCAAGGAACCTCGCTTCGCTGCGAAGGTCAGCCGCGAGCGCATCGGCCACTTCCGCGACCTCGGCCTGGAGGCCGCGGAGTTCTGCTCCATCGCGGTCGACGCGATGAAGTCCGACCTCGGAACCCTTGGAGATGCTGCGTCGTGACCCGATCCGATTGGCTCCCCATCGCCATCCTTGGCGGACTCATCGTCGTCGGCGACCTCGTCGTCGTCGCCCTCGAGCTCACTTCCTCCGGCCCCTCGACCCCGTCCTCCGAGTCCGCGAGCCCTGCATCGTCGTCACCTCGCGCTTCGCTCGACACGGCGAAGCCCCGGGATGCTCTGCGCGCCGCGCGCCCCGACGCCACGGCCGCTGCACCGCTGCGCCCTTCGCGCGCCGCTCCGACGGCCCTCAATCCGGCGCTGAACGGGGCATCCCGACGCGCCGCACCGGATCCGGCGCAGCCGATCACGCACGACACCGACACGGCGGCGGCGGCCTTCGCGAAACCGGAGCCCCGCCCCGGTGTCGGCCCCACCTCGGGCACCCTTCCCACCCACGACCAGACGGCGAAGTAGCGCCTCCAGATCACGGAGAGTTGCAGTGCATCCCTCGATGAATCTCGACGCGATCCTTCCTTCCATCGAACGAGCTCGTGCTCAGGGGCTGGCGCTGCCCGCCGTGGCTCCCGCCAGCGTCCGGCGCATGGCCGGTCTGATCGTCCTCGCGGGAGCCGTGCGCAGGGACTCGTGGGACGAGGTGCTCCCGGCCCACGGTGGCGCCGGCCGCATGCCCGTCGAGTCTCTCGAACCCCCCACCGATTACGTCGAGCGGTCGTTCACCGTCGCCCTCGGTCCGGTGAAAGGCGACGCCTCCAAGACCGTGTTCCGCCACTGCAATGACAAGGTGATCTCGCTCGTCGAGATGTACGTTCCCGCGCTGCCGATCCATTTCGCACTCGAGCCGGCGCTCGAGGAGCTCGCGGATCTGGCGACGCAGCCTCCCGACGTGTTGCTGTGTCCGGACCTGCGTCCGAAGCGTGCGGGGGCAGCGTATCGCGACGCGCGCGAGGAGGTGGCAGCGGACTTCCACGGGTACGACTTCGGCGATGCCCTGGAGCGGGCGGCCGACGCCGTGGCTCGGATGGGCGTGCGGGGGACGATCTTCCTGCAGCGTGTCAGGGCCTATGCCTGGCCGTTCCTGTGGCTGCACTACGCTCCCGGGGCGTTGGGGCCCGACGAGGGCGACCTGTTCATCGCGCCCGATCGTGCGGGTGCGTTGCGTCTCATCAACACTGTCACCGAGTGATTTCGAGGTCTTCTGTCTCGCATCGACGAAGGGGTTCCCCTGGCCGCCGTGCGTGATAGGGTCCCGCCACCTGCGCCCCGAGCAGGCCGGCGTGTGCCGAGCCGCCCCGCGCACGAGAGGCATCCATGGAAGATTCAAAAGGCTCCGATTACGTAGAGAAGTTCTATCTCGACTGCGGCTTCGCCACCCGAGCGCTCCACGCGGGCGAGCACGTTGGCCAGCCCTCCACGCGCTCGCACTCCAACGCCATCTACCAGACCTCCACCTTTGTTCTCCAGAGCGCAGAAGAAGGCGCCGCGGTCTTCGCCGGCGAGGTCCCCGGCTACCTCTACACCCGTCTCGGCAATCCCACGGTCAAGGTCCTCGAAGGCAAGATCAACGCCCTTGAAGGCGGAACGCTCAAGCTCAAGCACCCCGAGTTGCGCATCTCCACGCTCGCCTTCTCCTCCGGCATGGCCGCCATCTCCTCGGCCCTGATGTCCTGCTGCTCCGCCGGCGACACCGTCATCATCGGCGACTGCGTCTACGGCGCCACCGAGCACTTCTGCTCCAACATCCTCGCCAAGTACGGCGTCCGCACCGTCGAGGTCAACGTCGCCGACCTCCGCGCCGTCGAGGCTGCCATCCAGGCCAACCCCAAGGCCCGGTGCATCCTCTTCGAGTCGCCGATGAACCCCACGCTGCTCCTCGCCGACATCGCCGCGATCGTCAAGATCGTCAAGGCGGTCAATCCCGACATCAAGGTCATCGTAGACAACACCTTCGCCACCCCCTACCTGCAGCGCCCCCTCGAGCTCGGAGCCGACCTCGTCTGCCACAGCACCACCAAGTACATCTGCGGCCACGGCACCGTCGTAGGCGGCCTCGTCACCACGATCCACGACTCGGTCCGCGACGAGCTCTACAAGATCATCAAGGACGTCGGCAGCTCCCCGAGCCCCTTCGACGCCTGGCTCGTCAACATGGGCCTCAAGACCCTGCCCGTGCGCATGCAGAAGCACTGCTCCAACGCCATGCAGGTCGCGAAGTTCCTCTCGACCCACAAGCAGATCGCCAGCGTCGCCTACCCGGGCCTCGAGAGCCATCCGCAGCACGAGCTCGCCCGACGCCAGATGAAGGACTTCGGCGGCATGCTCAGCTTCGAGCTCGTCGGCGGCGTCGAGGCCGGCCGCAAGCTGATGAACTCCATCAAGCTCTTCACCCTCGCCGTCTCCCTCGGCTGCGTCGACTCGCTCATCGAGCACCCGGCCTCCATGACCCACGCCTGCGTGCCCCGCGACAAGCGCCTCAAGGGCGGCATCACCGACGGTCTGGTCCGCGTCTCGGTCGGCATCGAGGACCCCGAGGATCTCATCGGCGCCCTCGACAAGGCCCTCGCTGCGCTCTGAGCTCCCGGCCCGTTTCCCTCCTCCTCAGGCCCCCACCGCACCTCGCCCACCGCGCTGCCCCGCCCGCCGATTCCGCTCGTCCCCTGCGGCGACGGAGCGCACGCCTGCGCCTTCCTGCGCTCCGTCTCCCCACCGGGCCCGCCGACGTGCTACCGATCCACCCTACATGCGAGCGAGTCGAAGAGTCCCCCCGGGCGAAGTAACGGTTCACACGGATGCGTCGGTCCTGCAGGATCAGCCTGCGGAGGTGACCGACCGAATTGCCATGCAGCCACCGCGCGCCGCGCGTGCGCTGCTCACCGGACTGTCTCCCAGCAACCCGGGCTTCCACGTCTTCGTCGCTTGCGAGCCCGAGGTGATGTTCGAGCCCGACGTCGTGTGCGCTGCCCAGCGTGAGGCGGCACGCCTCCCCACCGCTCCCGACATCCTGTACGTCCACGACTTCGATCGCCCCGAAGCCCCGCGCGCGCTTCTCGTCCCCGCCGGGCTCGGCAAGACCTTCGCCGAGGCCGTCGACGAGGTCATGGACGAGCTCGAGCGTCGCATCGCTGCGCTCGGCGCTTCCCCAGCCCTCCGCGAGGCCCAGACTGCCCTCGCGCGCGAGCTCACCACCAAGAACAAGCAGGTCGTCTCCGATCTCGAGTCCCTCGCCAAGAGCCTCGGCTTCGGTGTCAGGACCGTCCCCGGTGGCGTGCAGACCTTCCCGATCCTCCACGGCAAGCCTGTGAGCCCCGAGCAGTTCGAGGTGCTCGACGAGTCCACGCGCAGATCGCTGCAGGAGTCGGAGGCGAAGCTGACGGCGGCGGTAGACGGCGCGGCGAGGCGCATCCGTGATCTGACCGAAGAGGTGAACGCTGCCAGCGACGACGCGGAGCAGAAAGAAGCCGAGGAGCTCATCGAGCAGGAGTTCAAGAAGCTCCGCGATCGCTTCGGCACGATCGAACCCGTGGCCGAATGGCTGAGCCGTCTGCAGCATCAGCTCGTGCACGACTGGCCGGACTTCGTCGAGCCGGAGCCGCGCGAGCCGGGACAACTCGACGACGACGACCTTGACGAGCAGGGCTCCGATCCCGAGATCGCGCGGCGCACCGGGCGCTTTCGCGTCAACGTGTTCGTCAGCCACGCCGGCGAGCAGCACGCGCCCGTGGTCTACGAGACCAACCCCACCTTCCCGAACCTCTTCGGCCATCTGGAACGACGCGTTCGCCTCGGCACTCTCGTGACCGACTTCACCCGCATCCGCGCCGGCAGCTTGTGCCGCGCGTCGGGCGGCTACCTCATCCTGCGCGCCGCCGATCTCCTCGCCGATCCCATCATCTGGGAACGCTTCAAGCGCGTCCTGCGTGACCGCCAAATCGCCGTCGAAGACCCCCTCGGCCCCCTCGGCACCTACACCACCACGCTCCGCCCTCAACCCGTCGGCCTCGCCGCTCGCGTCGTGCTCGTCGGGTCCCCCGGGCTCTTCGAGCAGCTCCTCGACGCCGACTCCGACTTCGCCGCTCTCTTCCGCGTCAAGGTCGAGGTGGAGTGGAGGGTGCGTCGCGACGAGCAGATCCTGCGTGCCCTCGACGGGTACCTGATGTCACTGCCGACCGTCCGGTCCCACGGCTGCAGCTTCGACCGCGAGGCGCGCGCTCGGTTGCTCGACTTCGCGACCCGCCTCGCAGCCGACAAGGACCTCATCGCGATCACTCCTGCTCCGCTCGAGGAGACCGCGTGCTTCGCCGCCATGCTCGCTCGCGCTCGCGGTGACAAGGAAACCCTCGTGACTGCCGACGACGTCGAGACGGCCTGGTATGACCGCCGCGAGCGCTCCGCAGGCATCGAACGCGAAATGCGCGAGATGGCCGTGCGCGGTGACCTCCTCGTCGAAACCGGCGGAACCCGTGTCGGTGTCGTCAACGGCATCAGCGTCTTCTCCGCTCGCGACGTCGAGTTCGGTCAGGCCATGCGCATCACCGCCGTCGTCTCCCTCGGCCGCGAGGGCGTCATCGACGTCGAGCGCGAGGCCCAGCTCGGAGGCTCCCTGCACACCAAGGGACTCGCCATCGTCCGCGGCTTCCTCTCGCACATGTTCGGGCAGGAGCGCCCCTTGAGCCTGCGCGTGCAGATCGCGTTCGAGCAGAGCTACGGGGAGATCGACGGCGACAGCGCCAGCGGCGCCGAGCTGTTCGCGATCCTGTCCGCTCTCGCCGACGTCGGAATCGATCAGGGCATCGCCGTCACCGGCTCCGTCAACCAGCTCGGCGAGATCCAGGCCATCGGCGGCGTCTGCGCCAAAATCGAGGGCTTCTTCGACCTCGTCAAGGCTCGCGGACTCACCGGCACCCAGGGGGTCTGTCTCCCCAGGGCGAACCTGCGCCACCTCGTGCTCCGCACCGATGTCGCAAAGGCCATCGCCGACGGCCGCTTCCACCTCTACGGCATCTCCACGGTCTCCGAGGGGATCGAGGTGCTCATCGGCCTGCCGGCGGGCGTCCGCGACGCGGCCGGGAGGTTCGCCGCCGGCAGCGTCTTCGGGCGAGTCGAGCGACGTCTGATCGAGCTGGCGGAGCTGCTTCGCAATGCCGAGGCGGGGCCGATCGAGCGCGGAAGCAGCGTGGAAGCCGCGGAGAGCGACGGCATGGACGCGTCCGCGGACTTCCTGCGTCGCTGACGGGTCGGTCGCGCCGGTTCCCTCCAGGCTGCCCTGCGTCACCCTCATCCTCCCCCGTGTCCCGTGATTCCGAGGCTCGTGACTCACCCTCGAGCCCTGCTCGCACGATGAGTGATGATGGCGGGCTCGGATGGGTGTACGAAAGAGATCTTGGTCCGGAGGTGGGAGCGCACATGACCAGTGATCAGACCCCGACACCCCCGCGGTTTCAGGTGTTCGTCGGCATCCATACCGACGTCGGCCGTCAGCGCCAGAAGAACGAGGACTCGCTGCTCGAGTGCGGCGTGCCC
>CAYMUE010000010.1:22781-27423 GCA_964393505.1 uncultured Polyangiaceae bacterium | reverse complement strand
CTCACCCGCGACCACTCCTTCGTCCAGGAAATCGCGGACCTGAAGGGACCCACTGTTGCAGGCTCCCTCCCGCAGAACTTCTCTCACATCGTGTCGCGCTCCCTCGGCACCCAGCCCTCCGTGCAGGTCGCGGTGCGCGAGCCCGTCGTGCTGTCCGCAGGCGACGTGATCCTGCTGTGCAGCGACGGGCTCACGAACATGGTCGACGAGCAGCGCTTGAAGAACGCCCTTGCGGGCACGACGCCGCGTGAGGCGGCGCGTCGCCTGGTGGACATGGCCAACGAGGCCGGCGGCCAGGACAACATCAGCGTGATCGTCGCGCGCATCGACGCCGAGGCCTCCCTGCTCGACAGCGAGTTCTTCGGGCTCACCGAGCTGCGCAGCATGTTCGTGCGCACCTCGGATGGCGATCTGCACCCCATCATCAACGGCGTCCTCGACCCCGCAACCTGGACCGTCGCCGCCCTCACCATCGACCTGCGCAACGCCCGCAAGGGCGCCGTGTGCACGCTGTCCACCGCGGAGACCGGACCCGTCACCTACGGCAAGCAGTCGATCGACGTCCCGCAGACCACCGAGGCGCTGCTCGAGATGGGCGAGCGAGGACTGTGGCGCAGCGACGCGAAGGCATCGCAACCCCCGCCACCCCTGCGCGCATCCAACCGTCCCCCTTCCCAGCCACCCCCAGGTATGCAGTCCGTCTGAACCCCGTCACGTTGCTGTGGTGTGTCGCCTTCGACCGCGCTACACGTACCCACCGATCCGCCATGACCAGCTCCAAACCTACGCCCGAAGAAACCTCCGGTCGCCCTGCGGCGGCCGGGGAATCGCTCGACTTCATCCGCGAGATCGTCAAGGCCGACCTCGCCTCCGGCAAGAACGGCCAGCGCGTCGCCACGCGCTTCCCGCCCGAGCCCAACGGATACCTGCACATCGGCCACGCCAAGTCGATCTGCCTCAACTTCGGCATCGCTCGCGAGTTCGGCGGCACCTGCAATCTGCGCTTCGACGACACCAACCCCACCAAGGAAGACGTCGAGTACGTCGACTCCATCAAGGAGGACATCCGCTGGCTGGGCTTCCAGTGGTCCAAGGAGCTGTACGCCTCGGACTACTTCGGTCAGCTCTACGACTGGGCCGAGCACCTGATCCGGTCCGGCAAGGCCTATGTCGACGAGTCCGATCCCGACCAGATCCGCGAGATGCGCGGCACCCTCACCGAGCCCGGCAAGCCCAGCCCCTACCGCGACCGTCCTGCCGACGAGAGCCTTGCGCTCTTCCGCAAGATGCGCGCGGGCGAGCTCCCCGACGGCGCCATGGTCCTTCGCGCGCGCATCGACATGTCGTCGCCGAACCTCAACCTGCGCGACCCGATCATGTACCGCATTCGTCGCGCCCATCACCATCGAACCGGCGATGCCTGGTGCATCTACCCCATGTACGACTGGGCCCACGGCCAGTCGGATTCCATCGAGAAGATTACCCACTCGATCTGTACCCTCGAGTTCGAGAACCACCGCCCCCTGTACGACTGGTTCCTCGACAACCTGCCCGCCCCCAGCCACCCCCAGCAGATCGAGTTCGCTCGCCTCAACCTCACCTACACCGTCATGAGCAAGCGCAAGCTGCTCCGCCTCGTGCAGGACCGCCACGTCAGCGGCTGGGACGACCCCCGCATGCCCACCATCTCCGGGCTGCGACGTCGCGGCTTCACCGCCGAATCCCTCCGCGCTTTTGCCGACCGCATCGGCGTCGCCAAGCGCGAGTCCATCGTCGACGTCGCCCTGCTCGAGCACTGCGTGCGCGAGGACCTCAACGCCTCCGCTCCTCGCGCGATGGCCGTCCTGCGCCCCCTGCGCGTCGTGATCGACAACTACCCCGAGGACCAGACCGAGGAGTTCGAGCTCCCCTTCCACCCCGATCACCCCGAGATGGGGACCAGGAGGATCCCGTTCTCGCGCGAGCTGTTCATCGAGCGCGACGACTTCAAGGAGGATCCTCCCAAGAAGTTCTTCCGCCTCGCTCCGGGGCGCGAGGTGCGCCTGCGCGGCGGCTACTTCATCAAGTGCACCGGTGTCGTCAAGGACCCCGCCACCGGCGAGATCACCGAGCTCCGTTGCTCCTACGACCCCGCCACCCGCAGCGGCGCCGCTCCCGACGGCCGCAAGGTCAAGGTCACCATCCACTGGGTCTCTGCTCGGCACGCCGTCGAGGCCGAGGTGCGCGTCTACGACCGCCTCTTCACCGACCCCGATCCTTCGGATCGCGATGGAAAGGAATTCACTTCCTTCCTGAATCCCGCCTCGCTCGAGACCCTGCGAGCCTGCAAGCTCGAGCCTGCAGCCGCCTCCGCCGCTCCGGAATCCCGCTGGCAGTTCGAACGCTTGGGCTACTTCTGCGCGGATCGCCGCGACTCCCGACCAGGCTCCCTCGTCTTCAACCGCACCGTCTCCCTCAAGGACGAGTGGGCCCGGATCTCCGGCGCCGATAACTGATCGTCCTCCGATTCATCTCGCGCCGACTTGCACGTCCGAACGCCACGCGGCTACACTCATCGCACCATGAGCAGTAGCGCGCCCGTCGAAGAAGGCCAGATCCTCGCCGGAAAGTACCGGGTCGATCGCATCCTCGGACAAGGCGGGATGGGGGTCGTCGTCGCCGCACGACACATCCAGCTCGACGAAGTCGTCGCCATCAAGTTCCTCCTCCCCGAGGTCCTCGAAAACGCCGAGGCCGTCGAGCGCTTCAGCCGCGAGGCCCGCGCGTCCATCAAGATCAAGAGCGAGCACGTCGTCCGCGTCATGGACGTCGGCACCATGGACGGCGGCATCCCGTACATGGTCATGGAGTACCTGAAGGGCGGCGACCTGTCCGCGCTCCTGCAGAGCCGCGGCGGCCCGCTCACGGTGCCCGAAGCCGCGGAGTACCTCTTGCAGGCCTGCGAAGCCATCGCCGACGCCCACGTCCTGGGGATCGTCCACCGGGATCTCAAGCCCGCGAACCTGTTCCTCACGCAACGCTCCGACGGTACGCCCTGCGTGAAGGTGCTCGACTTCGGCATCTCGAAGATCACCGGCCCCAACTCCGGGCTGCAGATGACCAAGACCTCCACGGTCATGGGCTCGCCGCTCTACATGTCCCCCGAGCAGATGGCCTCCTCCAAGGATGTCGATGCGCGTTCCGACATCTGGTCCCTCGGCGCCATCCTCTACGAGCTGCTCACCAACACCCAGCCCTTCCTCGCAGACACCCTCCCCCAAGTCTGCGCCATGATCCTCCAGAACGATCCCCCGTCCATCCGCGCCGGGCGTCCCGATGTCCCGGAGGCCCTCGAGCAGGTCGCCTTCAAGTGCCTCGCCAAGCGTCGCGAGGACCGCTACCAGAGCGTCGCCGAGCTCGCCGTCGCTCTCGCCGACTTCGCTCCCCGACACGCCCGCGCCTCTGCCGAGCGCGTTTGCAGGGTCCTGTCCGTCGCCGGCGTCAACCTCTCCAATACCGCCCTCCCGCCTTCGTCCGCACCGCCGGCCAACGCCACCACGGGCCCCGGCATGACCGCTGGCAACTGGTCCACCAGCACGGGCTCCTCCTCCTCCAAGGGCAAGACCGCCCTGTTCGCCGGCCTCGCCATCGGCGGCGTCCTGCTCGCCGGTGTCGCCGTCGGCGCCGTCGTCCTCTTCGGCAAAGGCTCCACCCAGGCTCCCGCCTCCGGCGTCGTCGAAGCCCCCACCGCCCAACCCGTCCCCAGCGAGATCGCCCCGATCGCGACACCCAGTGTCGCAACCGCCGCGCCTCTCCCCGCTGCGGCGACGGCTGCGCCCTCCGCCGATGAGCCGAAGCCCGCCTCCCCTCCGACCTCCACCGCTTCACGCGATGCCGGAACCCGCCCCGTCGCCACCGCGAAGCCCCCTCCCGCCGGCGGCAAGCAGCCTGGCGGCGGTCGCGGCCTCGACCTGTTCAACGACAACAAGTAGCGCTACTTCGCCTCGAGCCGGCGCTGCTCGTCGCAGGCGCGCTTGTCGCGCCCGAAGCACCCGCGCGCGAACAGCTCCCGCGCGCGATCCGGATCCGGCACCGCACCGACGCCGTCGCGGAACATCTCTCCCGCCTTCGTGCACCCCTCCGCCAGACCTAGATCGCACGCGCGTACGAACAGCACCGCAGCCTGCGACTCGGACTTCGCCACTCCCTCTCCCGACTGGTGCATCGTCGCCAGCGTCCGACACGCGCTCGCCTCGCCCCCTCCGCACGCCTTGTAGTACGCCTTCGCTGCTCGCGCATCGTCGCGCGTTACCCCTTCTCCCGTCTGCAGCAACGCCCCGAGCCTGCTGCAGCTCGGCCAGTGCCCCAGCTCGCACGCCCGCTGGTAGTGCTGCAGCGCGCGCTCCATCGCCCGCCCCGTCCGCAGGTTCTCCTGCTCGTGCGCCAGCTCCGCGCACGCCCGGGCCTGGCCCTTCTCGCACTGCGCATGCCTCGCCTTCTCCGTGCCTGTCCGTCGCGATGCGAGCCCCGCTGCCGCAGCTACCACCACGACCGCGGCAAGGCCTCCCAACAGCCACGCCGTCGCGATCTTGCGGCGCGGCATCTCGACCTCCGGCGGAGGCAGCGACTCGCTTACCGCAGGCCCCGTCCTCGAGGGCTCCGC
>CAYMUE010000010.1:1549-22681 GCA_964393505.1 uncultured Polyangiaceae bacterium | reverse complement strand
CCTCCGGCGGAGGCAGCGACTCGCTTACCGCAGGCCCCGTCCTCGAGGGCTCCGCAGCCGGCCCCGTCATGAGCTGGGTCGGCGCCGTCACGATGTCCACCTGCGGCGCCGGGCCCGGTGGTGTGATCGCGATCAGGGGACGCGGCAAGGGACCCGACCCTGAACCAGCCGTTGGGCCCGAAGGCTCGTGCGCCCCCTGAGCGGCGGCGGGGATCGCCTCCCCTCCGAGCAGCGCGAGCAGCGCCGACCGCGCCTCTCCCGCGTCGCGGTACCGAAGCAACGGTTCCCGAATCACGCAGCGCGCGAACCAATCCTCAAACCCGCGAGGCAACCGCTCTGCCACACCCAGCTCCGTCGCACGCGCGCCGGCCGACGGCAGCGGCTCGAAGATCACCTCGCGCATCAGCGCCATCGTCGACGGCTCCTGCGCGTTCGCCGCACGCCAGTAGTAGCGCCCCGTGAGCATCCAGAAGACCATCAGCCCCAGCGCCCAGACATCGGTGCCCGCGCCGATCGTCGCGTTGATGTCGCTCTGCTCCGGCGCCATCCAGAGCGGCGTACCGATGGCGGCGGTCGTCGTCGACGGCAACGCCTCGGACAGGAGCTTGGCGATCCCGAAGTCCAGCACCTTGACCGTGAACGCCGTTCCTTCCCGCCGCGACTCCGCGAGGAACACATTTTCGGGCTTCAAATCCCGGTGCACCACGCCGACCTGGTGCGCCGCGGCGAGCGCGTGACAGAGCTGCGCGCACACCTCGCGCGCATCGTCCACGGACAACGGGCCGTGCGCCTTGACGTGCGACGCGAGATCACGGCCGTCGAGCAGCTCCATCACCAGCCACGGCGCGCCCGACTCCTCCTGGATCCCGGCGGCGATGACCTGCACCACGTGGTCGCTGCGGATGCGCGCCCCGATCCGCGCCTCCTGCACGAAGCGTCCGCGCAGCTTGTCGTCGCGCACAAGGTGCTCGTGCATCACCTTCAGCGCGCGCTGGCACCCGGTGCTGAGCTGCTCGACGACGTAGACCGCGCCCATGCCTCCTTCGCCGAGGGGGCGCACGACGCGGAAGTCCGCGCCGATCACGGTCCCGTTCTCGAGCATCCCCGGACGCGACATGGGTCCAGGCTACCACGAGGGCGTGGCCGCGAGAGCGTGCGAACTCGTTTGCGAGATCCTGCGGGCCGAGAGTGACGATGCCCGAGGCGATTTTCCGTCAAGCTCGTTGTGCACGGCCATGGAGACGGGAGACGCGCTTGACGGCGCAGGGCTCTGGGGCGAGGCTTGTCGAGCGTGGCGTCAATCCTGCCGGATGGTCAGTTGGAGCTCATCCCATGAGGGAGATCGCGTGTCCGCTCGCTCTTGTCGTGTCGCTTGCGCTCGTCCAGTTTGCCTGCGAGGCGAGCGGCAGCGGTGAGGAGGTGGCCGGTGGCGGGGCCGGCGGCGCCGTGGACGACGCAGGGCGGGAGGGTTCGACGTACGACGCGTCGGCGTGCAAGACCGCGGACTACGAGCTCGTTCGCACGCCGACCAATCTGTTCCTGATGGTGGACCGATCCTCGTCGATGTGGTCGATCGCGTGCGGGGGCGAGTCGCGCTGGAAGGCGATTTCCGACGCGGTCGTGCAGTTCATGCAGGCGAGTGACTCGCAGAACGCCGGATTGGGCGTGGGCTTCTTCCCCATGGCGGATGCGGCGCTGACACCGTGCGCGACGGTGGCCGATTGTACGGACACGCAGGAGTGCGTGTCGGGCGTCGCCCACGACTTCCCCATCTGCATGGACAAGTGCTCGATCCCCGCGGGCTGTGGATCCACCCATCAATGCGCAGACCTCGACGGCTCCTCCGTGTGCTCGAGCAGCCGTTGCGACTCGGCGGCCTATTCCGTCGCTGCCGTGGACATCGGGCCGATGTCCGACGAAGCGCACAGGAATGCGGTCTTCACCGGATTCCAGCAATATGGCCCGTTGACGTTGACCCCGACCCTGCCGGCGCTCGGCGGTGCCGTCGAGTACGCCACGGCGTGGATGCTGAAGACGACGCCGGGGCAGCGGGTCGCTGTGGTGTTGGTGACCGACGGGCCCCCAACCGAGTGTTTCCCCCAGAACGGTGCGACCGCGGCGGCTGCGATCGGAGCAAGTGCCGAGGTCGCAGGGAAGGCGGCGGCTGCGCTGCCGCCGGTCGAGACCTTCGTGGTGGCGCTCACGAGCGGAGGCGAAGACACGACGCAGCTCGTGCAGATCGCGCAGGCTGGAGGCACGGGCATGGCGCACGAGGTCCAGGCGGATCCGCAGTTGCCCGTCGCCCTTGCGGACGTGCTCGGGGAGGTGCTGACGGCGGCCGGGAGGTCGTGCGACTACGTGATCCCCGACGATGCGCTCCCGTGGGCGCCGGGCAGGATCAACGTGACGATTGGCTCGGCGGACGCGGAGCCGCTCCCGTACGTCGCGGGCCCAGCCGGGTGCAGCGGCGCAAAGCCGGGGTGGCATTACGACGTCGACCCGGAAAAAGGGAAGCCGCACAGAATCCTGCTTTGCGGGGCGAGCTGCGAGGTGGTTGCTCTGTCCACGGGGGGGGTGGGGCTGCAGACGGGATGCGAGACCGTGGGGGGCACGAGCGGCGCCCCATGAAGGGAGCGTGGCGAATACGCGCCGTGACCCTGTCGGTGCCCCTCGCACCCTTCAACGCGATTCGTTGTCGTGTGCCAAGCTGCGCGCCGGCACATGCTCCCCGGCAATGCTCGTCTGTGGTATGAACAAAAGTCGAAGATGTGCACTCGTTGCGAGCCGGTCGCAGGATGAGCCCCAACTCCAAGGCGAAACCACTGCGCGTTTGTTCGAGGGAGACGCCCCCATCGTCCACCTCACCTCGTGGCCCGGCCCGTGCAGTGCGAAATGCTGACGTGTTCTGCGTCCCGCGATCCTCTGTCCAGCGGGGCGTCCGGCGCGTCGAGTGCTTCAGGGAGCCAAGATGACGAGCAGACTTCGAACCGGGTTGGCTTGGGCGGTGGTTGCAGCGGCAGCCCTGTTGATGGGCACGGCGTGTGGTTCCGACGATGAGAAGAAGGTCCCGCCGACGAGTTGGGCGGGAGGGAATGGTGGTGGGGGAGCGGGGCAGGATGCCGGCCCGGACGGCACGAACCTCGGTGGAGCGGCGGGGGAAGCGGGCATGGCGGGCGAGGCTGGAACCTCCGGCGGTGGAGGGACCGCCGGCGACACCGATGCGGGAGAAGACGCTGCCCCCGACGGCGGGGACGACGCGTCCGAAGAAGAGGCGGCGGCGCCGACGCCTTGCCAGACCGACGTGGCTTTCTGGGCCGTGGGAATGGCCTTCAAGTATCCGACCTCGCAGGCGCTTGCGACAGCCCTGAACGCGCTGACCTACGACCCTGCCCTGCATCCGATCACGCTCGCTCTCAAGGCGGGCAAGGCCCCGGTCGTTGGCAAGGGGGCCCTGTCGGCCACGGAAGACGATGGTGCCTACGCGCAGGTCTTCCCCACCGGCAAGATCCCCGAAACCATCGATATCACGCTCGAGAACGAGGCCTTTGCGTCGGTCGGTAAGCAGAACGTCGGCTACCTTCGCCTGCAGGATGAGAACGGACCGGTCTTCCTCGAGCTGACGGCGATCGAGTTCTCGGCTTCCACGCAATCGAGCTGCTCCATCGCTTCCGTTGCGTTCAATGCGAGGATCCCTTCGAGCCAGTCCAACGTGTCCCTGAAGATTGGCGGCCAGACGAAGACACTCGTGGAGATCGCCGGACCGCCGGAAGACGCGGGGTCCGATGGCTGGGCGCTGTCCGCAACGTTCCAGGGCGAGTCAATCAAGTTCGACTTTACCAAGTTTCCCGTAGACTGAGGAGGCCTGGATGAACACGGACGGCGTGCACAAGACCGGTGCGGATTCCTTCCGGGGACTCCGGTGGGCGCTTGCCTGTCTGGCAGCATGTCTCGTGGCCGGCTGCTCCCATGCGAATCTGTCGGACCATGCTGCCGACTGTGTTGATCTCGACGGAGACGGGTACGGCGCGGGATGCGCCAGAGGTTCCGACTGCGACGACACCAATCCGGGGGTGACGACCGGGTGCGCGCGTTGTCTGCACGACGGGATCCCAGGCTGCGAGTGCTCGCAGCCCGGGGTGTCGGCTCCGTGCGGCGCGTCTGTAGGTTCAACGGATGGCCAGCTGCTGTGTGGGCAGGGCCAGTCCACCTGCACGCACGGCCGTTGGGGTGAGTGCGTGATCACCAACTCGGTCACCATGGGACCGACCTCTCCGGGCATGGCCGTGAAGGGATACGGCACGCCTGCCCCCTGTGACGGGAATCCCTGCGATCCCTACTGCAAGCAGACGACCGACACGGGAGCGGGGCTCGCCAACGACGCCGGTGTCGTCGAAGTCGATGGCGGAGGGCTGTCCATCGTCCCCGGGGGCACGAGTGGAGGGATCGTCCAGTCGCCTGCCTGTGCGGGCGGCACCTCCGGAACCTGTGCGCACTCGTTGTGCGCGACCGGAGCGGGGCTGACCGCCGGATGTGATGGAGTCGCGCAGTCCTCGGAGCCCACCGTGCAGCCGGTGTTCAGCGAGGACTTCAGCGACAACAGCGCCGGTTGGGTTCTGGGCACGGAGTGGCAAATCGCCGCCACCCATTCCTCCAGCGGGCAGAGCTCCGGCAACGGAGACCCCGCGACCGATCACACCGCCAGCACCACCGACAACGGTGTCGCCGGCGCCGTCGTCGGTGGCAATACCAGCCCCGTCCAGCACGACGCCTACTACCTCACCAGCCCGACCATCAACACCTCGGCCTCCACCGGTGCCATCTCTTTGTCCTTCTGGCGTTGGCTCAACACCGACTGCTGCGGTTGGATGTACACGAGCGTCGAGATCTCCACCAACAACGGCACCTCCTGGACCAAGCTGTGGGAGACCGGAGACCAGGTTTCCGACAGCGTCTGGACGCAGGTGACCTTCGACATCACGGCCTACAAGAGCGCGACGACGAAGATCCGTTTCGGCGTGAGGACGGTGTACGACTACTCGAACTGGACAGTCTCCAACTGGAATATCGACGACGTTCTCGTGACGATCACGGCGCCGCAGACCACTCCCACCTCGGGCTGCGTGCAGACGGTCTGTTCGGCGATGCCGTCCTGCTGCAGCACCGCGTGGACGGCAGCGTGCATCGCGCAGGCGCAGACGAGCTGCCTGATTACCTGTGCGAGCAACGCGGGCACGTGCGTGGTCTGTTACCGCGACGGCGTGGACCACGACGGCGATGGGGCGTCCTACAACGCAGGCGACTGCCTGGACTGCGATCCTGCCGTGGGGCCGGGCGCCTTTGACTGGCCCGGGAACCTGAAGGACGAGGACTGCAACGGAATCGTCGACGACGGCATTCTCTCGTGTGACACGGGGCTCGCGCTGGCATCCGCCGACCCCAAGGACCACGCGAGGGCCATTGGCTTGTGCCAGTTCACGACCGCCGCGGAGAAGAAGTGGGGCGTGATCGAGGCCAAGCTCGTGCAGGCCGACGCGACCAGCGCACCGGCATCGCCACAGTACGGCATCCTTCCGCAGTTCGGCAACGCGAGCAACAACCCGAGAGAGGGCTCCAGACTCGCCGCCTATTCGTCGGGTACCGCCAGGCGCCCGATCGACCCCAGCTACGTCAATCCCAACGGATCCGGCTACAACCCCGGAACAACCGTCAGCTACCCGACCGGCTTCCCCAAGAACAGCGCATCCTGCCCCACCGCGGGCGGAGGCGCCAACGATTCCTCGGGCCTGTGGCTGAAGATTCGCGTGCCGACCAACGCCCTGTCGTTCAAATATCGGTTCCGCTTCTTCTCGGCCGAGTACCCGGAGTGGGTCTGCACCTACTTCAACGACATCTTCATCGCGTTGCTGTACGGCAGCCAGAATCCCTATACCGCCACCAAGTCCTACAATATCTCGTTCGACTCCAACAACAATCCCGTGTCGGTCAACGTCGGCTTCTTCGATATCCCCGGAGGCCCCAACGTCATCAACCACGCCGATCTCATCGGAACGGGGATGGATGGGTCTTGCAGCGGCCAGTCGTGCGGCGGCGCAACCAACTGGCTCATGTCGAGCGCTCCGGTCACGCCGGGCGAGACGATCACCATGCACTTCTCGATCTGGGACACCGGCGACTATGCGTGGGATTCGACGGTGCTGATCGACGGGTGGGAGTGGTCTCCCACGACCGCGAGCATCGAAACGCTTCCCGACGTGACGACCACGCCTCCGACCCCGACCTTCTCGGACGGGTGGTTCACGCGGGACTACGACGCGCAGACGACGTGTGGTGTGGGGCCCAAGCCGTTCTGGGGTCAGTTCATGTGGACCACCACCGCCCCAAGCGACTCGAAGATCGAGTTCTTCGTGCGCACAGCCGATTCGATTGCCGGGCTTGACACGGCCGCCAACATCCCTCTCGCGGTGGCGAAGTCCAACCCTCCTCCGATGACCGAGTACGGTGCGGCCCTCGTGCACGATGCGCTCCTCGCAAACGGGCTGCCCACGAACAAGCGCTACATGCGTGTCGTGGCGCACTTCGTCCAGTCGAGCGACAACACCGTGGGGCCGACTCTCTGGAAGTGGGAGCAGGAGATCTCGTGTGTTCCTTGACGTCTCGGGCGAGCAGAGAACGACCATGATCAAAGGGAATGACAGACGATTGAGGCCATCGCGCTGGTTGTTCGCGGGATGGGTGTCCTTCTCGCTCGTCCTCTTCGCCGGCCAGGGGTGCTCCAAGGACGAGTCCAAGCCGGGGGCGACGCCGTGGGTGGGCACAGGCGGCAATGGCGGCGGAGGCGCGGCGGGCACTGCGGGAGTCGGCGCCCAGGGGGGAGCCGCCGGGGCGCTCACGGGGGGGAGTGCCGGCAATGCCGGAAGCGAGCTCGACGGCGGTGCGGGCGACGGGGGGACTGCGGGCAGCACGGGGGGCGCTGCCGGATCCATCCAGGACGCTGCAGTCAAAGACGCCATCGACTGGGACACCTACACGAAGGATGGCGCGGTACCCGACGATCAGGCGGCGCCCACGGCGCCATGCGCGGTGCCCGTCGCAGCGAACCACACCAAGGAGCTGGCCGCCGGCGGGCAGACCCCGGCGGGGTTTGCCTCTGCCTTCAACTCGTTCAACTCCGTGTACGGGCCCTTGCTGTTGGTCTTCACCGGGCTCGATCAGACCAGCGACACCGCTCGCAGCGCGCTCTTCGGTCCTGCCGTCATGTCGGAGAACCAGTTCGACTTCGGCTCGACCCCTGGAACCACGGCTCTCACGGCCACCGCAGCCAAGGAGTTGTATGTGCCGTACACGGAGGTGGCGTTTGCCATCCGCCTGGACGACGGCAAGAACAGCGCAGACGTTCCGGCGGTCGCCGTGGAGATGAAGGGGCAGTATGACGGCTCCTGTGCCGGACTGACATTGGACTATCTGCGAATCACGATCCCCTTGACCTCCGGAGGCGTCGCGTTCGCCGGTTCGACCATCGGTGCCCTGATGGGGGCGCCCTCCACCAGTTGGGGCTCCGGCTCCAACAACGGCTGGAGACTCGACTTGAGCGGTATTGCCACCCCCGTCACCTACGCGGGTGCGAAGGAAGCAGGGCCCTGAGGCCGCTGAAGGAGCGTGACCATGTCGCCTTCCAAGCTATTGCTCTTCTGGGTTCCGCTCGCCGCAGCGGCGATGGCCGCCAGTGCCGGCTGCTCGAACAGCGCTGACCCCTCCGGACTCTCCGAGCAGGGGACCGTCCTGGTCTGTATCGACTCGGACAAGGACGGCTTCGGAGCGCACTGCTCCAAGGGGTGGGACTGCAACGACTCCGACCCGGAGATCACCATCGAATGTCTCAACTGCGCGAACAACGACCCGGGATGCGCTTGCCCGCGTGAAGGCAAGACCGTCGCCTGCGGTGTCGTGTCCGCCAAGGGAACCGATGGAGTCTCCTGCGTCTATGGTTCGCGCACCTGCCACAACGGAACCTGGGGCGAGTGCAACGTCGCCCCGAACTCCGCTCCCAAATCCATTGACCCGTCGAGGATCCCCGTCCGAACTGCGGGGCTTGGCACCGGGACCGACTGCGTCGACAACCCCTGCGATCCGTATTGCCAGCAGTTCTGCGACAACCCTGACATCACGCTCGGAGACAACGACGCCGGCCTGGTCAGCTCCGATGGTGGAGTCTCCCTCGTCTGGCGGGATTCCGGCGGAACGGCGGATCTCGATTCCGGCATGGCGTGGGACACCGCGCCGGATGGTCCCATGCCGGCCTATGTCAGCGGGCAGCTCGCTGACGCCGGTGCCCTTCCCGATGGGGCTTTCATCTACCATGAGCTGAACCCCGGCACGGATACCGCCCAGGATCCCCTCGTCACGCAATCCACTCTCAAGCAGGTCGACGTCTACATTCTGCTGGACACCACGGGATCGATGGATCCCAATCTCGCCAAGATCAAGTCCAAGCTCACGACATCCGGCGGAATCATCGACACGATCCGTCAGCCCGCCAACCTTCCCGACGCGTGGTTCGGGGCAGGGCGGTTCGAGGACTACAACGACGACAACCTCTACGGCTCGACCGGCGCCGGAGACAAGGTCTACACGAACGCGCAGGTCATGACGGGCAACGCCTCGCTCGTGCAGACCGCGATCAACGGGTTCTCCGCGAGGAATGGCAACGACATCCCCGAGTCGTGGGTTCCCGCCATGTGGTCCATCGCCTCGGGCAGGGGGCTCTGGCGATCCACCAACAACTGGTGGACCCCGAACAGCCCGGCTTGCGCCCTCGCCGGCGGGATCGGCTACGCCTGTTTCCGGCCGACGGCCATTCCGGTGATCGTTGTGATGTCCGACGCTCCGAGCCACAACGGCCCCGGTGGATCCTACGCGATTCCCCATGCGGGCAACGGTGCTCTGGCGGGAGCGAGCGCGTGGCCGACCCCCGTTGCGCTGGATGGCAAGAACTGGGGCGCCACCCCCTACACCAGCCTCGACGTGAACAACTTCCAACGGATCAGCGGGACTACGTCGGGGAAGAACTCCAGCCTCTCCCCGTCGGTGCCCGGTGGAAACGAGTTCACGAGCTGCGGCGGCAAGGCCGGACCCGAGTCGGTGTATGAATTCACCCTGACCAAGAGCCAGTTCGTGCACTTCGATACCGCCGGTACCGGATTCGACACGGTGCTCTACATCCTCAACTCCAGCGGCACCATGGTGGCGTGCAACGACGACTTCTACGGCTGGGGAAGCACGTCGTCGGTGCAGACCTATCTCGCGGCCGGCACCTACAGGGTGGTGGTGGACGGCTACAGCAGCGACAGCTACGGAAGCTACACGCTGCACGTGAACTCGATGACGGAGGACGAGAACGAAGCCGTCGCGTTGCCCAGCTACAACCAGACGATTGCCGCGCTCAACGCCATCGGCGCCAAGTTCATCGGGATCGATCTCTCCGGAAAAGGCTGCACTTCTGACGACTACACGAGTAACCAGTGGTACAAGGACACCACCTTCCAGATGCAGCAAATCGGTGTCGATACGGGAAGCTTGAAGAACGGCGACCCGACTCAGCCCTTTGTCTACCAGGTCAACCACGACGGCGATCCCTGTCACACGGGCGATCCTGACCTGCCTGGCGCGATTACCCAGGGCGTCATCGACGTCGCCAACTACTCGCGGGTGGACGTGACCGCCGATGCCGTGGACATGGACAATGCGACGGACTTCGACTACGCGGGGGCTCCGGGAACACCCGAGCAGCTCACGCCGTTCGACGTGAACGACGCGTCGTTCGTCGCGACGCTGCAGACCCTGAGGACTCCGGCCAGCCAGTGCATCGCGGGAGGCGGAACGCTTCCCAACACGTACTGCGAGTGGGCGACGCGCTGCAACGCATCGGGAAGCACGGCGCTCATGTACAAGCAGTGCCTGCCCGGAACCACAACCTACTTCGTCGCCACCTTCCAGGTCCCTCCGGCTGTCGTGAAAAGGAACAAGCCGCAGATCTTCAAGTTCGACGTGCGGCTCCTCGCCGACGGTGCCTCGGTGTTGTCCACGACGCCCGTCGTCATCGTCGTGCCTCCGAACCCTCCGGCTCCGGTCGATGACGGAGGCTTCACTGCGACCAGCTTCGTCCGCGACTACGACACCGCCGGCGTTTGCCCGCCCGGCTCCCACGTCGTCTGGGGCAAGTTCATCTGGGATTCGATTACTCCCTACGACTCCAACATTCAGTTCTTCGTGAGAACGGCCGACACCGCCGCCGGCCTTGTGACTGCGACGGAGACTGCTCTCGCGACAGCGAGCCTGGGGCCGCCGAACACCGAAGTTGGCGACCGAGTGGTGGACACGGTGCTCAACGACGCCGGACTCGGCCCCGGCAAGACCATGCTCCGCGTCCGAGCCCTTCTCACCCCGTCGAGCAACAAGCTGGCGGCCCCGACCCTCTTCCTCTGGAAGCAGGAGATCTCCTGCCAGCCGTCCGAGTAGCGCCCCTCCCGGCCCGCTTGCTTCCTCCCCGCTGCCCCGTCTCCCCGACGCGGGTTCTTCCTGCCTCGCATGACGCGCCTCTTCTCCGGCTGTCATTCCCTCCTCGGCGACCATGACAACGCTCTTCTCATGCTAAGGCTTGGCCCATGATCCGCGCCCAGCTATCCCACCCCTTGTCCCTGGTTCTGCTCTCCGCCTTCTGCTCCGCATGCAACAACTCCCCTTCCCAGCCGAGCTCCCAGGCCCCCTCCGCGCCCTCCGTCGCCTCCACCTCCAACGCCCCTGCGCTGTCCTTCGGTCAACCCATCTCCTCCAAGGACTCCGTCTCCCTCGCCGACCTCGCGCGTGACCCCTCCGCCTGGTCCAGCAAGACCCTCGTTACCTCCGGTACCGTCGTGTCCGTCTGCCCCAACATGGGCTGCTGGATGGTGATCGAAGACCAGGGCGTCCAGGCCATGGTCCGCATGGCCAACCACTCGTTCCGCGTTCCCAAGGACTCCAGCGGCAAACGCGCTCGCGTCCAGGCCGTTGCCAACTCCCCCGCCGCCACCGCCCCCTTCAAGTGCCCCCACGGCGGCCACGCCTGCGGCGAAGAAGGCCACGCGAGACAACAAGGCTCCCAAGTCCAGCTCGAAGCCTCCGGCGTCGAGCTCTTCTGACCCCCTCCACCCTTCTCACCCTCCACGCCCCGGACCTGACGCCCGTCATGGCGGGCACGATCGGCGGCAGGCATGTTCCGCTCCCCTGCAACGGAGAGAGCCCATGACCCACAGCGGCCTGCGAGACATCATCGAAATCGACGAAGAGAAGTGCGACGGTTGCGGCCTGTGCGTGCCGAACTGCGCGGAGGGCGCATTGGCGGTGATCGACGGCAAGCTGCGAATCCTCGACGATGCGCGGTGCGACGGGGCGGGGGCCTGCATCGGGCATTGCCCGCGCGGTGCCCTGAGGATCATCAAGCGCGAGGCCGCCGCGTTCGACGAGCGCTACGCGACATCCCATGTCGCGAGTCCCGCGCCGCCAGCGTTCCGTCCAGCAGCTCCTCCCCACGGAATGCACCCCCACGGCGGAAACGCTCGCGGCGGACACGGTCACGGCGGACACGCCCACGTCGGAGGTGGATGCCCCGGCTCCCGCGCCATGGCCTGGGCGCCGCCGCAGAAAGCTTCCGCCGCCTCGCCCGGCGCGCAGCCCTCGGCTCTCGCTCAGTGGCCCGTCCAACTCCACCTGCTCAGCCCCAATGCCCCCTTCTTCGAGGGCAAGGAGCTGTTGCTCGCAGCCGATTGCGTCGCCTTCGCGCTCGGCGGATTCCACTCCGAGCTGCTCTCCGGGCGCTCCCTCGCCATCGCCTGCCCCAAGCTCGACGATCCCGAGGGCTACCTCGAGAAGCTCACCGCCATCCTCCGCGACCGCAACGTCCCCGCCCTGCGCGTTGCGATCATGGAGGTCCCCTGCTGCCAAGGACTCGCCAAGCTCGCCATGATCGCTGCGCAGCGGGCCGGCTATCAGGGGACGGTCGAGCTGATCGTCGTCTCGCGCTTCGGCGAGATCATGCGGCGCGAAACCCTGCAGGATCCGGAACCCACCGGCTCTTCGCCCTGCGGTTGCTGCGGCTGACCCAGTCTCCCCACGTCGCGTGATCGTCTTGCACACCGCCGCAGCTTGCGTCGACGGTCGCAGACTGCGCCGATGGTCGCAGATGATCGCGCGAGGTTGACGGGGCAGAGGCCGCAGATTGCGGCGATGGCCGCAGATTGTTGTTGTTGTCCCAGTGACGGCGTGTCACGCGAGGCGCGTGTGACGTCCTCCGGCCGCGGCCGAAGGCCCTTCAGCTCACCCGCTGCCCGACGCCAAATCACGTCACACGCGGCGTGTGGGCAACGTGTCACGCCGTCCGGATGCGGCGGGTGGGCAACAACGTGTCGCGGCTAGCGCGAGGTCGCAGGGGGAGCGGAGGAGGAGGGAAGGGGAGGCGTCGCGGCGCTCGCCGACGTTGCGGGTGCAGCGGGGAGGTTGCCGGACTCGCGGACCGCGAGCTGCCCCTTGCGCGCGTAGTCGATCGACATTCCCAGCACCCGCGTCGTCTCCTGCGGAGCGTGGAAGCCCGTGGAGTTCTCGGCCTCCACGAAGTCGAGCAGGAACTGCGCGCGCTTCTGGTAGTCGCGGGCTGCTGCCAGCTCGGCATCGGACCTGCCCGCCTTGCGCGCCGTCTCGATGTCGGTGATGAGCCCCATCAAGGCGTCCATCGCCACGTTGCGCAGTTGGAAGAAGCGCGACTGGATCGATTCGACGCGGTCCTTGAGCTCGGTCTCGGACCACTTGTGGCAGGTCTGACAAGCCCGGTTGATGTTGAGCAGCGGGGAGCGCACGTGGTGGTCGCTGATCTTGAGCGCGCCGACACGCGTGTACGGCATGTGGCAGTCGGCGCAGGCGACGCCGGATCGCGCGTGGATTCCCTGGTTCCAGGTCTCGAACTCGGGGTGTTGGGCCTTGAGGACCTTGGCGCCCGTCTCCGCATGGGTCCAGTCGGAGAAGCCCACCTCTTCGTAGTAGGCGAGGATCTTCTCGGCCTCGAGGCCCTTGTGCCAGGGGTAGGTCAGACGCTTCTCGGGGCCCTTGAAGTAGTACTCGACGTGGCACTGGCCGCAGACGAAGGCGCGCATCTCCTGGCGCGTCGCCATCTTGTTCACGTCGTAATCGGGGATGCCCTGCGACGCTTTGTAGGTGCGGATGCCTTCGATGAAGCCGGGACGGGTCACGCGCAGGGCCATCGTCTCCGGATCGTGGCAGTCGATGCAGGCGACCGGGTGCTCGACCTCCTTGCGTGCCTCCGAGTAGGGCATCTGATTCATCTTCTCGAAGCCCTTGATCAGGTCGCCGCCGCCGAGGCGCTTGTAGGGTACGTACACCGATGCGTGGCAGTGCATGCAGGTCCCAGGCTGCTTCGCTGCGATCTGCCGCTCCGTGAAGGTCTGGTCGTCGAGCATGTACGCGTGCCCGCGCTCCTCGCGGAAGTCCTTGGCGAATGCGTAGCCTGCCCACATCTTCTTGAGCCGGGGATCCTCCTCGATCTTCTGCTGGCTGACGACGGCGCGGGGGTCACCCTGGGAGGGAGAGCGGGGGTGAGCTTCGCTGCCACCAAAGCGGGTGCGCACCATGTCGACCGTGCGCTTGTAGGCGTCGTACTGCATGGGGAAGTTCTTGCCCCACACGGCGGGATCGACCGTTTGATCGTCGAGCGCCACGACGCGATAGAACGGATTGCGGGCTTCGGACTTGCGCTCGAAGATGTTGACGAGCAGGCCGACGACGGCGGCGCTGGCGAGGGCGCCGATCAAGGCTGCGACGAGGGTGGGGCCGGATCCGATGGATCGGAGGAATCCTCGCTTGCCAGGATCGGGACGGCTGGAGTCGTTCGACATGTTCGCTCTCCTCGAGGGCCGCTCAGAGGTGTCCGACGGTTTTGTGGCACCGCACGCAGTCGGTCGGTTCACCTTGCCGATGCGGCCCGTCCATCATCTCGGTGATGTCGGAGTGGCACTTGCGGCAGGCCTGCTCGGTGACGTCGTGATTGGAGGGACGGATACGGATGGTGTCGGGGAACCAGCCGGTGGTGAAGGCGAAGGAGTGCCAGAAGCCGTTGGTGCCCTTGGTGACGTACTTGCCCACGAAGCCCGGAGGGGTGTGGCAGTCGTTGCACGTCGCCACGGAGCGGTGGCTCCCCTTCATCCATCCCGCGTGGTGGGCGTGCATGACGTGGCAGTTGGCGCACACGTCGGGATTGTCACTGAGATAGGAGTAGCCGCGGGCGTAGACGAAGGTGTACCCGCCCACGCCGACGGCTGCGCCGAAGGCCGCTCCGACCAGGATCTGAGCGATCCGGGCTGGCTGCATGAGCGGGTATCCTCTCTTCCTTCTTTTCTACGAGAGAATCGCCTCGAGATCCTTTTTGGCTTCGCCGATGGGCATGATGTTGAAGTTCTTGACGAGCACGTCGAGAACATCGGGGGTGACGAAGGCCGGCAGGCTCGGACCGAGGCGGATGTTCTTGATGCCAAGATGCAGGAGCGTGAGCAGGATGGCTACCGCTTTCTGCTCGTACCAGGACAGCACCAGGCTCAAGGGCAGGCCGTTCACGTCCGTGCCGAAGGCATTGGCCAGGGCCACCGCGATCTTGATCGCGGAGTAGGCGTCGTTGCACTGCCCGATGTCGAGCAGGCGCGGGATGCCGTCGATGTCCCCGAACTCGAGCTTGTTGAAGCGGAACTTGCCGCAGGCCAGAGTCATCACGACCGTGTCCTTCGGCGCGGACTGCGCGAACTCGGTGTAGTAGTTGCGCCCGGACTTGGCGCCGTCGCAGCCACCCACCAGGAAGAAGTGGCGGATCTTGCCCGCCTTGACCGCGGCGATGACCTTGTCGGCGACACCGAGCACGGCGTTGTGGCCAAAGCCGGTCAGGATGGTCTTGTCGCTGCCGTCGGCCGTGAAGCCGGGGGCCGCGAGGGCCGCTTCGATGACCGGGGTGAAGTTGCGGTCGGCGATGTGGTGGACACCCGGGAAGGCGACCAGCCCGCTGGTGAAGATGCGCGCCTTGTAGGAGTCCCGCGGCTTCTGGATGCAGTTGGTCGTCATCAGGACCGCGCCGGGGAAGGCGTCGAACTCCTTGACCTGGTCCTGCCAGGCGCCGCCGTAGTTGCCCACCAGGTGCTTGTACTTCTTGAGCTCCGGGTAGCCGTGCGCAGGCAGCATCTCGCCGTGCGTGTAGATGTTGATCCCCTTGCCCTCGGTCTGCTTGAGCAGCTCCTCGAGGTCCTTCAGATCGTGACCGGACACGACGATGGCCTTGCCCTTGACCGGCTCGATCCGCACCGGCGTCGGCACCGGATGCCCGTATGCCCCCGTGTTAGCGCCGTCGAGAACCTCCATCACCTTGAGGTTCACCTCGCCGCACTTGAGGTTCATCCCGACCAGCGCGTTGACATCCGAGATGCCCGCGCTGACGAACGCCATCGCCTCGTGGAAGTACGCGTAGACGCCGTCGTCCTCGCGGCCCAGCACGGTCGCGTGATGCGCATAGGCCGCCGCGCCCTTGAGCCCATAGAGCAGCAGCTCCTGCAGCCCGGTCACCGTCTTGCCCTGGCGAACCATCCGGTCGCGAAGGCCGAAGGCATGCGCCTGCTGCACCATCCCGTCGACGTTACCGGCCGGCGCATAGTCGCACGGTCCACCGGGATGCTTCGCTGTCTCACCCTTGGCCGCGCAAGCCTTCTCGTACAGCGCCTTCGCCTTGTCGCGCGCGTCGACCACCTGCTTGACCACCTCGGCGCAACGCGCCTCGTCGAAGCTCACGTTCGTCACGGTCGTGAACAGAGCATCCACCAGCACGCGGTCGATCGCCCGGTCCGAGGCGCCCAGCTTTCGCGCTTCGTGAGCGTAGGTTGCGAGGCCCTTGGCCGCGTAGACGATGAGGTCCTGCATGGCCGCGGTGCGCGGGTCCTTGCCGCAGTTGCCGGCCACGTTGCAGCCATCGGGACGCAGACCCTGTTCGCACTGGTAGCAGAGCATCTTGTCTTCCATGACATTCCCTCGTGTTCTGGATTCCGCCGAGCGCGGCGTTGACTCCGTTGCAGAGCCTCGTTTCGTTCGAGGCAGGCTGACCCTAGTCTCGAGAGGCGAAACCGGAAATGACGGGCGTCATCCCCTCGCAGACTGTCGATGCCGTGAGCCCCGCCGGGCGTCAATCACGTTCTCGCGCCGAGCACCGTCGCCGCCGCCTGACGCAGCAACTCCATGTCCCGGATCACGAACCCGTCCGGACGCGTCTCCAGCACACCCTTCTTCTGCCACTTCGACATCACCCGGATCGCCGTCTCGAACGAGGTGGACACCAGCGACGCCAGCTCCTGACGGGACAGCGCGATCGGGATCGACACCGAGCCGTCGTCGAAGTCGTCACCGAACCGGCGCGACAGATCGAGCAGCAGGGCCGCCATGCGCGACTCCACACTCCCCGCGCTCAGGATCTCCACCTTGGAGTGCATCGCGTGAAGCCGGTCCGCCAACGACTGCGTCATCCTCGCCGACAGCTCCGTCGATCCGCGGATCCACCCGAGGAAGGCGTCGCGCGGAATCTGCAGAAGGGTGGCCGTGTCGCTGCACACCACGGCTGCGGCCGGATAGGTCGTGCCACGAACGATCGCGACCTCGCCGATGCTCTCCCGCGGGCCGAACACCCCTATGATCGCCTCGCGACCGTTGGGCAACTCCCGCACGATCTTCACCAGCCCGCTGTGGATGACGGAGAAGGCCGACGGCTCGTCGCCCCCGCGCCACAGCACCGTCCCGCGCTGCAGCGTGCGCGTCGTCGTGACGCGCACGATCTCCGCCATCGCCTTGTCCGAGGCGGCGTCGAAGGGTGCCACGTGGCGCAGGATGGCGATCGGGTTGCTCACGGCCCCAGCTTCTCGTCGTTTCTGACCGCGACGTCAACGCCCGCCCTCTCGTGCGGGAGTCACAGGTGCTTCGGGAAACTCCACGCGGCGCCGGCGCGCTCGCACCAGCAGCTCGAGGTACTCGCTCCGCGGCATCGTCACGCACCCCAGCGACTCCAGGTGCGGGTTCATCGTCTCCGCGTCGAGCAGCTCGTAGTCCCCTCGCAACGTCTCCGCCAACGTCGCAAACGCCACCTTGGACGCGTCCGTTTCCCGATGGAACATCGACTCGGCCACGAACACCGAGCCGATCGCCAACCCGTAGATTCCCCCCGCCAGCTCCCCCGTCCGCGTGTTCCACACCTCCAGGCTGTGTGCCCACCCCATCTCGAACAGACGCAGATAGCACGCGCGAAGCGACGCCGTGATCCAGGTGCCTTCGCGCCGGTCCCCGCAGCCGTCCATCACGTGCGCAAACGCCTCGTCGATCGTTATGCGGAACGGCTTGCTCCGCATCGACCGGCGTAGCGATCGCGACCAGTGCAGCGGACCGTCGAGACGCAGCACCGCACGCGGATCCGGCGAGCACCAGAACACGAGGTCGGCTTCCATGTCCGGCGCCGGCCAGGGAAAGATGCCGAGGTGATAGGCCACGAGGACCGTGTCCGGATCGAGCAAGGGGCCGACCCCGATGACCCCGTGCTCACCGACGCCGGTCTCGGGATCGGGGAACCGGTACCTGCACCGGAGGCTGGCGAGGGGCACCTTGCGATGCCTGGGCATGACAGGATTACCCTAGGCTTGGGGACGCGGGCGGGCAACCGACGGATGCGATCGGCGTCGCCGAACGCGCGACGAAGCGACGATGCCAGCGAGCAGGGACCACGCGAGCAGGCCCGAAACACGGCCGCTTCCGACCGTTCGACACCCGCAGCCGGAGTCGTCCTGCGTCTGCGGGGCCTGCTCCGCGGGCGCATCGGAGGGCGATGTCGCCGCGGCTCCGCTCACGCGGACCTTGACCTCCACGTTGGGCGACGGACACCGAAGGATCGTCCCCTGCGCGGTCGTGAGCTGGAATCGTTCGGAGAGCGTGCCTTCGGCATCGGTCGCCGGACGCAGGCTCCAGACGAACGTGGTCTGCTCGCCGGGAAGGACGTTGTCGTCGAGGACGGATGCGACCTGGAACGACGGCCACCTCTCCATGTCTGCGAGGTGGCTTGGACGTCCCTCCCAGGTCTCGGCCGAGGCGAGCCAGATGTCCCCCTTCTTCCAGGTGACCGTCCCCTCGTTGAGGAAGACCGCCCAGGCCTGCGCGCTCTGCCCTGCCGCCAGCGTTTGCGGCGAGGAGGCGTCGAGCAGGCGCGCGGCGTACTGCGGTCTCGGGTCCCCCATCTCCGACGGGAATCCGTTGTCCACAGTGCCATCGCAGTCTTCGTCGATGTCGTCGCACCGCTCCGCCTGCGGCTCGTTGATTCGAACGCACTTCGTGCATCCGTCGCGGCACCGCACACGTCCTTCTCCGCAGATGCCGGGCTCCTGGGTGTTGCAGACGTCGTTGCCGCCGTTGGGGTCCGGTCCCTGGCAGCCCGACCAGTCGCCCCACTGGCAGTTGCCTCCGCACGATCGGCTCTGGGTTCCGCAGTCGCAACAGGCGCGGGTGTCCACGCTTCCCGCGGCGCAGGGGCCCTGCCCGACGCAGTCCGACCAGCCTCCCCAGTGGCAGTCGCCGCCGCAGGTGCGCTGATGCGTGCCGCAGTTTCCGCAGCCTTCGTGCTGCACCTGCCCCGGGCTGCACTGGCAGACCACCTCGCACTGGCTGCTCGGGACGTTGTGCGGATAGCTCCCCTGATCGACCCACCAGCTCGTTCCCTGCGAGCAGCCTCCGGCGAAGGGATCCCGGTTCACGCCACCGACGCGCACGCCGAAGTGCAGGTGAGGGCCGGACGAGTTGCCGGAGCTCGCCGAGTTGCCGAGGTAGTCTCCGCAATCGACGTGCTGCCCCACGCCGACCGCGATGGAGTTGAGCTGCATGTGGCAGTAGAGCGTCGAGGTGCCGTCGGAGTAGTCGATGCGAACGTAGTTGCCGCAGCGACCTCCGCACGTGTTGCCCAGCCCGCCGTAGTTCGCGCAACCGTTGTTGGTGGCGCCGATCGTGCCGCTCGCGGCCGCCACCACCGGCGTGCCCAGCGGAAGCGGGAAGTCCGTTCCCGAGTGGCCGTCGTAGCAGACCCCGCCGCAGTGGAAGTCGGTGCAACCGCCACCGCCGTTGTTGTCGAACCCGTAGTTGACTCCCTGCCCGCTGTTGTACGGCCTGCGGAACTTGACCGCGTGGGCCGGGAGCGAGACCAGGGCGAGGGTCGAGGCGCTCAAGGCACCGATCGCGAAGGCCGTGGCGAGGCGGCTCATGGCAACGTCTCCCACCGACCCTCGGATCGGAATAGTACGTTACCCGACACGATGTGCAGATCCCGCGCACCGGGGCGCGACGCCACCAGTCGTCCCTGCGGGTTGATGAAGTGAACGCCGCTCGCGTCCTCCACCGCCAGCGCCCGGCGGGTCCAGATCGGCGGACGTCTCCCGTCGGGGAATGGCGCGAGGGGGGCGCCCGCGCGCAGCTTCTCCTGCGTCATCCCGTGGTTCGTCAGGCGCGCCAGCGCGCTGCCGTCCAGCGATGCCGTCACCAGGCACGGGAACCCCTCGCGCGAGCTCACGAACGCGAGCCTCTGATCGTCGTGGGAAAACGCGAACCCCCACACGGGCGCGCCCTCCCGCGTCAACGCGTGCTCGGTGGCGCTCCCCAGGTCCAGCAACCACGCGTCGAGCTCCGGCCCGAGCCCGCGCGAGTAGGCGAGCAGCTTCGCATCGTGGGAGAACGCGAACCCGGGGAAGGCGTCCTTGGCGTGCTGCGAGACGCTCCCGCTCGCCCGATCCCACAGCCACAGCGCGTCACGGGAGTCGAGCAGCGCAACCAGCTTCGAGGGCGCAGGCGCGAACCGGACGTCCTGCAACCCTCCGGGGACCGGGAGGGGAGACAGCGCGCCGTCGGATGCGACCAGCTCCGCATCGAACACGAGCCGCGCCGACGATTGCGGAGGCACCGGGCGGGCCCGCCCCACGATCGCCGCGCCGTCGTCGGAGACTTCCAGGATCTGCGCCCCCCGGGTTGCGAGCGCGCCGTGCCGCACGTGGGGGGACCCGCTGGCATCGACGCCGACCGTCTCGAGCCGCGGAGGCTCCTCGTTCCCGGCCTGCTTGCCGCACGCAGCGAGCGTGAGCGCTGCCGGGACGGCGAAGGTCCAGAATGCCAGCGCGCTGCGTGCTTTCGGGATCATGCCTCGATGCTAGCGCATCCTGCCCCCCTTCCAAGCCCCTCGATTCCGGGAGCGGCATCGGCTACACGAGGCCGGCCCATGCTTCCCAGACCCACTCCCAATGTCCGGCCAACGATGTACATCGTCGGCGACGTGAACGTCGACCTCGGCATGCGCGTCGAGTCCCTGCCCGCAGAGGGCGATGACGTCCAGGCCTCGTCTCGCGCCATCGGCAGCGGCGGCGGAGGTTTGAACGCCGCCGTGGCCGCTCGCGCCCTGGGTGTCGGCGTCTCCCTGGTCGGACGCGTCGGCGACGATCCGCTCGCCGAGATCGCTCTGGCGACCGCCTGGCGTCTCGGCGTCGACCTGTCCCATCTCCAGATCGATCGGGTCGAACCCACCGGCACATGCATGGTCGTCACTACCCCTTCCGGGGAACGGACGCTCTTCAGCCACCGCGGCGCCAACGTCGCGCTCGATCGGCGCCTGACGCGACATGTGCCCATCCACCTCGCAGAGCTGCTGCTCGTGTCGGCCTACGCCCTGCTCGCGGAGCCGCAGCGAGGCGCAACCATGGACCTGATCGAGCGTGCCTTCGCGGCGAAGGTCCCGGTTGCCATGGACCTCGGGCTCGCCGTGATCGAGCGCGCTCGACCCACGCTGCTCAACGCGTGGCCGAAGGTCGGCATGATGCTGCTCAATGAGTCGGAGCTGCGGGCACTCGCGGGCGAGCACGACCTCGAGCGCGCCCTCGCCTGGATGCAGGCCCATGGGACGTCGGTCAACGCGCTCAAACGCGGCGCCCGGGGGTGCACCCTGGTCGGCAGCGACGGCGTGAGGTCCGAGTGTCCCGGGGGCGCGGAGAACCCGGTAGA
>CAYMUE010000010.1:0-1449 GCA_964393505.1 uncultured Polyangiaceae bacterium | reverse complement strand
GACACCACCGCGTGCGGCGATGCCTTCGCCGCGGGATGCTCGCTTGCGTGGGCGAGAGGAATGGACCTCGAGGACTGCGGGCGCGTGGGCAACGCCCTCGGCGCGCTCACCGCCTCCCGCGCCGGATCCGCGGAGTCGATCCCCACAAGCGAGGAGCTGCAGCGATCGGGCGCCCTCGACCACTGGCCATCCCGCCAAGGAGGCGAAGCGTGATCCCCGCCTGGAAACAGCACCTCGACGCGGTCCGCATCAAGGACCTTGCGGACATCTTCGGAACCTCCAAGCCGGTGATCGGCATGGTTCACGCCTGGCCGATGCCCGGGGCCCCCGGCTACGACGGCAAGGGCGTGGACGCCATCGTCGAGCACGCGGTGCAGGATGCACGCGCCGTCGAGCAGGGCGGCTGCGACGGCCTCATCGTCGAGAACATGTGGGATATCCCCTTCCGCGCTGGCCCGCACATCCAGCCGGAGAGCATCGCGGCGCACGCCGTGGTGGCCCGTGCGGTGCGCGATGCCGTGAGGATCCCCATGGGGATCAACCTCGTGCACAACGGAGGCGTGGCGCTGCTCGGCATCGCCATCGCGAGCGGCGCGCAGTTCATCCGCGTGTGCATGTTCACCGGGGCCGGGGTTTGGGACGCCGGGTCCATCGACGAAGGGTGCGCTGCCGACCTGATGCGGAGGCGCAAGGACCTCGGCGCCGAGCACATCAAGATCCTCGCCGACGTCGACAAGAAGCACTCGGTCCGCTTCCCGGGGATCGACCTCGCCACCCACATCGAGTGGACGCGGTTCTTCGGCGCCGACGGGATGATCGTGTCGGGCCGGATGACCGGCGACGCGCCCGCGCTGGACAAAGTTCGTGAAGCGAAACGATTGGCGGGAGACACCCCCATCCTGCTCGGATCCGGCACCGACGCAGCCAACGTCGGCGCGTTCCTGTCCGTCGCCGATGGCATCATCGTCGGCAGCAGTATCAAGGAGCAGGGCGACATCTGCCGTCCCATCGACGTCGAGCGCGTGCGCGCGTTCGTCCGCGCCGCCCGCGGCGGCTGAGCCTCCACGCTGCAGATCGGATTGCCTGCGCGTCCCGTCCATGTCACGCCACGCCCGGGTCCACGCAGGACCCTCCCATCCCGTTCCAAGGAGCTCGCCATGGCAAGGAAGCCCTCCTCCCGAGGCACCAAGATCGAACCCCGCGCCGTCATCGTCGAGACCCGGAAGGGCGCGGTCGAATTCGACTTCACCGAGGGAAGTCCCCTCGACAAGGCCTTCATCCGCCTCTGGGACATCCTCCTCATCAGCGCGATCGAAATGCAGATGCGCGCCAAGGCGAACAAGCAGCGCACCGTGCAGTGGCTCGGACGCGAGCTGCTGGCAGAGGCGGTCGAGATGCCCGCGTCCGCGATCGAGTCGTGGGCGGTGCGCTTCGGGACTGCCGACGCGG
>CAYMUE010000009.1:0-78265 GCA_964393505.1 uncultured Polyangiaceae bacterium | reverse complement strand
TACCCCGACGTCGCCCTCGTGATGTTCCACAAGAAGTCCCCCTGGTCTCGCGGCTACGTCACGCGCGCCATCGACGCTTGGAACACGGCATCCTCTCTGCAATCATCGTCACGTCTCGCGATCGACGAGGAGGTGATCCTCGTCAAGCAGCGCTCCAACCCGGGAGGCATCGTCGTCAGCGGAGCTTCCGGCGGATACGAGGCTCTGCGCTGGGACGGGACCTGCGTGTCTCTGGGCGGCGATGAGGTGTCCCGCCATCCGCGGGGACTGCCCAAGCACGCGGCGATTCCCTGGAGGAGGCTCGACGACCGCACGCAGCACGCGTTGTTGGACGATCCGCGGGTCAAGGAGAGCTACGAGCAGCGGCGCAAGGAGTGCCAGGGCACCGGAACGGCGGCGCAGTGCGACAGGGCGGAGGCTGCCATGAGCCGCAGCATCGTCTTCTTCGTCCGCGCCGGAGGACAGGTCCCCACTCCCGCTTCCGTGCCCTGAGCGCCGAGGACTTCTGTACTCCCCCTCGACGGTGATATGGGTTGGATCGTCCCCCAACCCATGCAGGGGTTCGCCCGATGACTAGACACTCGACCTGGAAGCCCCTCTTTCTCTCGCTTGTGCTCGCGGCGGTGCTGTCTCCCGCGCCCTCCGTCGGTGCGCAGTCGAGCGATGCCGACGCGCGCAAGCACTTCGATGCGGGCGAGTCCTACTTCAAGACCAGCGACTACGAGGGAGCGCTCCGCGAGTTCCAGATGGCCCATCGCCTCTCCAAGCGGCCGCTCATCCTGCTGAGCATCGCCGCGGTCCACGAGAGAATGGGACGCTTGCAGGAGACGATCGATTCGCTCAAGCAGTACCTCGTGGAGGAGCCCCAGACCAAGGAGCGCGCCACGATCGAGCTGCGGATCGAGAACCTGCAGAAGCGCATCGACGAGCAGAAGGCCACTGCTCCCGCACCGACCGCATCCTCCGAGCCGCCTCCCGTCGTCACGGAGCCCCCGCCCGTTGCCTCCACTGCTGTCCCTCCTCCCACGGCTCCTCCGCCCCCCCTTGCTGGACCCAACCGTACCCCTGCGTATATCTCGTGGGGAATCGGCGGTGCTGCCGTCGTGGGCGCGGTCGTCACCGGCCTCGTCGCCAAGGGCAAGTACGACGATGCGGACGCAGGGTGCGCCAAGACGCCGACCGGATGCTCGGACGACGAGGTCCAACCGATCAAGAGCATGGCCCTGGTGAGCACGATCCTCACGGGCGTTGCGGTGGTCGGCGCCGGTGTCGGAACCTGGCTGTTCCTCTCCGCGAAGCCCGCGCCCACCGAGGCTGCCTCGATCGTCCCGCGCCTCTCCGCTGGCGCCTCCCCGAAAGGCGCCAACGTCGGCGCTTCCTGGTCCTTCTGACCTCCTGCCTCTCCCCACTCTCGCGCCCGCCTGCCGCCCGCGATATCTCTCGTCCATGACCGTCACGGTTCGATGGGTGGACGAGATCGGTGAGTCGAGCGCGGCCGGCGAGATCTCCAGGGTTCCGGAGCTTCTGGCTGCAGGGAAGGGGACGGTGTGGATCGACAGCGACGAGCGGAATCCCGAGCTCGAGAAGCTGTTGGAGCTGACGCTACAGGTGCACCCGCTCGTGGTGGAGGACGTGTTCTCCGACATGCCCACGCCGAAGGTGGAGGACTACGACTCGTACCTGTACGTGGTGATGCACGCTCTGCTCCACGACGAGCGCGCGGCGCGCGAGATCGAGACGACCGAGATCGACCTGGTGATCGGCAAGGGGTGGCTCTTCACGCACCACGAGCAGTCCATGGTCGCGGTGAGCTCGGTGGCCGACGAGCTGCGTCGCAATCCGAGGTCCCTGCAGCGAGGCGCAGCGTACGTCGCGCACGCGATCATCGATCGCATCACCGACTACTACCTTCCCGTGGCCGACCACTTCGAGGGCGAGGTCGACGAGATCGAGAGCCTCGTTCTGGACAAGCCCGATCCCGAAGTCCTGCAGAGGCTCTTCCTCCTGAAGCGATCGCTGCAGCGCCTGCGGCGTCTCTCCGCCTACCAGCGCGACCTGCTGCACCGGCTCTCGCGGGGCGAGTTCGAGCTCATTCCCGAGCGCGCCTTGCCCTTCTATCGCGACGTCTACGACCACTTCGTGCGTGTCGCCGATCTTGCCGACAGCTACCGCGAGCTGGTGACTTCGGCGATGGAGATCTGGGTGTCGATGACCGCGAACCGCACGAACGACGTCATGAAGGTGCTGACCATGATCTCCACCATCATGCTGCCTCTGTCGTTCATCGCCGGGGTCTACGGGATGAACTTCAAGCACATGCCCGAGCTCGAGTGGCCCTTCGGCTATCCGATCGCGATCGGACTTATGATCTGCACCGCCCTGGCGTTGACGTTGTTCTTCCGCCGAAAGCGGTGGATCTGAAGCGCTAGAAGCTCCCGGAGAACGACAGACCCGCCGAGCCCGGTCCCGTCCAGGGGCGTACCGCGGTGCGCGACGTCGACGGAGCGGGCTCGTTACCTGCCGGCGCCAACAGCATCCAGGTTCCTATCGCGGCCGTGACCAGGCCCACGCCGGCCGTGATGTCCCCGACGAGGGCGAACGTGCGCGCGCTCGATGCGTCGCTGTCGTCGCTCGTCTCGGCGTTGCGCGCCTTGCTCACGCCGACGACTCCGAGCGTCACGCCGCATGTGAGCAGTGCGCCTCCCGAGACCGCCAGAGCCCATGCCAGCGTGCGGGGCTTCTGCCCCGGCTGCGATGCCGCATCCGGCGGAATGGACGTCCCGACGGAAGCTGCGTGGTCGGCAACCGCAACCGCTTTCAGCACGATCGTCACCTCGCCCGAGCCGCCCTCCGACAGATCGACCTCCGCCGTGAAGAGCTCGAACCCGTTGGCCTTGGCCTCGATCCGGTGACGTCCCGGGTCCACCGGACGGCTGACGCCGACCGCGGCGGGCACCAGCAGGCCGCCGTCCACCGTCACGATCGCCGACGCCGATGCCGGGGGCACGTTGACCACGAGGGTGGCAAGCCTCGGCTCGAGCTCCCGGATGGTCCGCTCTGCCGCGCCGCGGTACTGCTCGGTCGCTTCGTCGGAGGGGTCCCGCAGGAAGGCGCGGAAGCTCTCGATGGCATCCACGAGGCGGCCGGTTTCCTTCTGCGCGAGCCCGAGGCTGTAGCGGGTGAGGGTCGAGGGGCGAAGGGCGTAGGATCGTTCGTAACGCGAACGAGCGTCCTCCCACTTGCCCTGCTGGGCGAGCTGAGCCGCCTCTCGGAACAGCTCGCGCGCGGCGGCGACATCGGAGGCGGCTGGCGTGGAAGGGGCCGCGGCCGCAGGCGAGACCGTCACGAGGCAGGCAAGCGCGGCTGCCCGCAGGCACACACGCGAAATCAAGGCACCCATCGGCTTCCGTCCTGCTGCATGGCCGATCCGTTGACCCCTCCCCACACGATGAACTCCTGCCCGGTGAATCCCGCGATCCCCCGCAGATGGTCTCCTGCAGGCGCCCACGTCGGACCCGTCGTTGCGGTCAGCGAGTTGAAGTCGAACGTTGCGCCGTTCTTCACCACCCCACCGGTCCCGACGCCGCCGAGCAGGATCACGAGGTTGCCCGCCTTGGACAGCCAGCCCGACTCGTAGGGCACTGCGGCACGCGCGCCGAGTGTCCCCTCGGGAAGCGCGCTGTAGGTCTTGGCAGCGATGTCGTAGATCCCTCCCGTGGAGAGAACCTTCTGGGTCGCGTCCCGCCCTCCCCAGATGAGCAGCTTGCCGTTGACGTGCGTCATGAAAGCGTCGGTCCGCGCCCCGGCTCCACCAACGTCGCCGACCTTGCCCCACTTGTTCGTCGCGACGTCGTACACGTGCAGATCGTCGGAGTACGCCGTGCCGGTTCGACCTCCGAAGTAGTACATCTTGCTGCCTGCCAGGGCCGCCGCGCTGCCGATCGTGCCTGGCGGGGCTCCTCCGGCGTCCACGAGCGTCCACTTGTCTGTCCCAGGATCGTAGAGCTGCCCGCTCTTGAGCCCCGCGCCCGTCTGGCTCGCCCCTCCCCACACGATCAGACGCGATCCGGTCCAGAGTGCCACGGGCTCGAACCGTCCCGGATTCGGGGATGCCATCGCCTGCCACGCGTTCGTCGCAGGATCGTAACGCCTGGCGTTCGTCGTCACCAAGGTCCCGGGATTCCCCCCGCCGAACACCAGGACCAGCGACCCGGTCCACACGCAGACCGGCTTGGCGCGAGCCTCCGGCGCATCCTGAAGACTCACGCCCGCCCACGCGTCTGCCTTCGGATCGTACGTCGCCCCATCGCCGAGCAGCGTGGCTCCAGAGCCTTGCCCCCCCCAAACGAACAGCCGATCCGACGTCCACACGCCGCAGGCCCACTCACGTCCCGCCAGCTGTCCGGAGGCGGACAGCGTGACCCAGGCGGGGGTGCAGGCGCTGCTCGAGCACTGGCGTCCCACCAGGCAGGCGTGGCCGCAGGCGCCGCAGTTCGCAGGGTCGAACGTGGTGTTCACGCACGTCCCGTTGCACGGCGTGAGGCCCGGGTCGCACCCCTCGATGCACTTGTTGCCCGAGCAGGTCTGACCGGGACCGCATTGCTGCGTCGTGCAGCACTCGTAGCACCCCTGCCCACCGCAGCAGATCGTTCCCTGCGCGCACGCCGAGTGGACACACCCCTCCGATCCGCACTCGTCGGTCGTGCACGGGTCACCATCGCTGCAGTCGGAACCGGCGCAGCACTTCTCGCAGCTCGAGCCGCAATCGAAGGGCCGCGTCGCCGAGCATGCGCAGACTCCGGCCGAGCATACCGCGCCCTGCTTGCACGTCGTGCCGCACGCGCCGCAGTGCGCGCTCGCGGTCAGGGATTGCTCGCAGCCGTTCGACGCAACGCCGTCGCAGCTGCCCCACCCGCTGTCACACACCAGCGATCCGCCTGCGCAGTGCTGATGCAGGCCCGCCGAACTGTTGCATCCTCCGCAGTGGCTCGGATCGGTCAGCGTGTCTATGCACGCATTGCCGTTGCACAGCGTGAGCCCCGCGGGACACTCGTCCGTGCACGTCCCCGCACTGCACACCGGCGTCCCGCCCGAGCACGCGTTGCCGCACGCCCCGCAGTTCTGCTGGCTGCTCCCCGGTGTCTCGCACCCGGGAACCTGCGCGTTGCACTCGAGGAATCCGGCCTGGCAAATGCATGCACCAGCCACGCAGGCCTCGTTCGAGGCACATGCTTTTCCACAGGATCCGCAGCTCTGGATCGACGTTTCGACATCGACTTCACAGCCGTTTTCTGCGGCGACGTCGCAGTCGGCGAAGCCCGGCGCGCACTCGCACGACGACTGCACGCACGCCTGCTGCGCAGCGCAGTACTTCCCACATCCGCCGCAGTGCGCCGGCGTGCTCGTCGTGTCCACCTCGCATCCGTTCGTCTTCTCGCCGTCACAGTCCGCCGTCCCAGCTGCGCACACGCAGAACCCGCCCTCGCACTCCGTGTTGAACGGGCACTGGATGCCGCAGCCACCGCAGTTCGACGGGTCCGACGCGGTGTTCGCTTCGCACCCGTTGGCCGCAAGGTTGCCGTCGCAGTCCAGGTAGGGGAGCTGACAGCTCGACGAGCACGTGCCCGACATGCACACGGTGCCAGGGCAGCACTGCTGGCCGCAGCACAGCGCGGGGTCGCACCCTGGACACTTCGACTCGGCATCCGCGTCATCCGGCGCTGCGTCCCCGTCGACGCTCCCGTCCTGCCCTCCACCTGCGCCGTCGGTCGCCACCTCGGCCGACTGGTCCTCGAGCTCCGATGTCGGATCCGTCGAGGCATCCGACGGATGGCCTGCCCCGCCGCCGATCGAAGCATCCTGCCCTGCACCCGCGGCTCCCGCCTTGGGCTTGTCGTCCAGCTCGCTCGAGACGATCGCCGAGCAGCCCCAGACGCCGGGGATCAACAGGAGGGCGATGAGATGGGAGCGCATGTCCTCTCGGTATCAGAAATTGGGTTCCGTCGGGATGGTCGGAACTCCGGCAGCCTTGCTGCCTGTGGTGCGAGCCGGAGGGGGAGCGACACGGGGTGGCGCAACCTTCTTCGCGGTCGCAGAAGGCGTCGCTGCGGGCTCCGTCATCGATGCAGCCGGCGGCGTGTCCCTGCGCGACGGCAGCTCGGGCTGCGCAGCTGCCGAGGGCGGGGCCTGTGGGGCGGAGGTCGCGATCACGGGCGCGGAGGATGCTGCGATCGCAGGTGCGGAGGAGCCGGCCGGTGCGGGAGCCTCTCCCCCGGACCAGGCAAACGCGGCGGCGAGCCCGGCGGCGCCGAGTCCAGCGACCGCTCCTGCCGCGGCAGCGATCATCCACTTGCCCGGCCCCCGACGCGCCGTCACCGCTTCGCGGGTCTTCTCCCCGTCGACGGGAAGCTCCGCTGCCCCCACGACGTCGAAGTCCGTCAGCTCCAGCGAGCTTCCTTCTCCAACCTCGAAGCTCCTGCGGAACGTTCCCCCGGTCGAGGACACGTTGTGTCGCTCGAGCCACAGCTCCAGCGCTGCGCCCATGTCGAACGCGGACTGCCACCGCTGCTTGCGATCCTTCGTCAGCCCCTTCTGGATGATCTCCCAGAGGTGATCGTCGCCTGCGGCGTGCACGGTCGTGGGGATCGGATCGTCCTCGATGATCCTGCGCAGCAGTCTATTGTACACGGTCTCCTCGAACGGGAGTCGGCCTGTGATCGTCTCGTACAGCGTCACCGCCAGCGCCCAGATGTCCGAACGCGCGTCGATGTCCGTCTCGCCCAGCGCCTGCTCCGGCGAAAGGTACTCCGGACTCCCCAACACGCTGCCGTCCGTCGTCACGCGCTGCATGTGCGTGGAGTCCAGCTTCGCGATCCCGAAGTCCACGACCTTCGGCGTCTCCACATTCGACTCGTCCACCGCCAGGAAGATGTTCCAGGGCTTGAGGTCCCGGTGGATGATCCCCTTCGCGTGGGCGGTGGACAGGGCGTGGGCCACGGGGACAAGGATTTCGACGGCCTGGATGGCGGGCAATCGGATGGCGCGGACCAGGCGCTCGCCGAGGCTCTCGCCGCGCAGCAGCTCCATGACGATGAAGGGTTGGCCGGTATCGATGTAGCCGAAGTCGAAGACCTGGACGATGTTGCGGTGGCTGACGCGGGCCGCGGCGCGCGCTTCGCGAAGGAGACGCTGCGCGGCTTCTTCGTGCTTCTGGAGGGAGCGGAGCAGCACCTTGAGGGCGACCCGGCTTTCGAGCACCAGATTGGTGGCGATCCAGACCTCACCCATGCCGCCCTGACCGATGAGGGACTCGAGGCGGTACTTGCCGACGACGACGCTTCCCGGGGTTAGAGGGGTGGGAGAGGTGACGGGGCGCAGGTTGGCGGGACGAGGCGCAGGCATCGATCGACTTCACATCATAGCTGGGGCGGTCGGGGGAAGGGAGTCGGCGTTGGATGGCAGACGTGGAATGTGGGGTGCGGCGTGGCGGTCAGGGGACGAGAGCAGCGCGAAGCGTGCCCTTGACTTCGGAGGCGGGGTCGAGCATAACGCCCCTCCGCTTTCCCCTGGGCTCCAACGGCCCGCCCGGTATTCACCCGGCGCGGGTGGCCCCTGGGAAGCATAACGGCCCCCCGGCCTCGCGGCCGGGCTCAGCATCCAAGTGAGGGCTCCCACCATGCCGAAAATGAAGACCAATCGCGCCGCCGCGAAACGCTTCCGGGTCACGGGCACCGGACGCGTGCGCCGAACCAAGGGAGGCGGCAACCACGGCCTGAGCAACAAGAACCGCAAGAGGCTTCGTCGCCTTCGCAACAACGACATGGTCGACAAGGCCTTCGAGAAGCGGATCAAGCACCTGCTTCTCCCCTACGGCTGATTGAAGGAGAACCACAATGCCCAGGGCAAAACGCGGATTCAAGGCTCGTCGCCGTCGCAATCGCATCCTCAACCGCGCCGAAGGCTTCTTCGGCTCGCGCCACAAGCTGTTCGCCTTCGCCAACGAGTCCGTCCACAAGGCGTGGATCTACTCGTACATCGGCCGCCGCCTCCGCAAGCGCGACTTCCGTCGCCTGTGGATCGCTCGCATCAACGCCGGCGCCCGCATGAACGGCACCACCTACAGCCGCCTCGTCAACGCTCTCAAGAAGGCCAACGTCGCGCTCGACCGCAAGATCCTCGCCGACCTCGCGATCGCCGACCCCACCACCTTCACCAGCATCTGCAAGCTCGCCTCCACCTGAGGCGTTCGCTCCCCCCGCACTCCCTCTCGTCGATCCGCGCAAACCATCGCACGCGTCTGCCCCTTTCCCCTTGGCACTCGCCCCGCCCGCGTTCCAAGATGCGCTCGCCATGTCCGACGTACTGCAGCAGATCGATCAGGGACTCGCAGCCATTCGCACCGCGTATCGCGCCGCCTTCGACGTCGCGCAGAGCGAGCAGCAGCTCCGGGACGCCAACGCTCGCTTCCTCGGCAAGAAGGGCGAGCTCACCGCCGTCCTCAAGCAGATGGGATCGCTCCCCGCAGAGCTGCGCAAGCAGGTCGGCGCCAACGTCAACGTGCTCAAGTCCGAAGTCGAGAGGGCGTTCGACGATCGCCTCGCCGCCCTGGCCCGCGCCCAGCGCGAGGCCGAGTTGCGCGCGCGCCCGTTCGACATCACGCTGCCCGGACGCGTGCCCACCCGGCGCGGGCACGTCCACCCGATCATCCAGACACGCGATGAGTTGCTCGGCATCTTCAAGGACCTCGGCTTCGCCATCTCCCAAGGCCCCGAGATCGACCTCGAGGAGAACAACTTCCGCAAGCTCGCCTTCCCCCCGGATCACCCGGCGACCGACATGCAGGACAGCTTCTGGATCTCCGACGACGTCCTGCTTCGTACCCACACGAGCACCGTCCAGATCCGCGAGATGTCCACCCACGCGCCCCCCCTCGCCATCGTAGGCGCCGGCGCCGTCTATCGCCGCGATGACGACGTCACCCACTCCCCGATGTTCCACCAGATCGAGGGGTTCCTCGTGGACGAGCACGTCAGCTTTGCAGACCTCAAGGGCGTGCTCACCGCCTTCGCCCACCGCTACTACGGCGATCAAGTCACCGTGCGCTTCCGCCCCAGCTACTTCCCCTTCGTCGAGCCGGGCGCCGAGATGGACGTCGCGTGCGTCTTCTGCGCGCGCCCCGATGGCACCCGCGCCGGCTGCCGCACCTGCAAGGGCACCGGCTGGATGGAGGTCCTCGGCTGCGGAATGATCCACCCCGCCGTCTTCGAGAACTGCGGCATCGACGCCGAGAAGTACACAGGCTTCGCCTTCGGTCTCGGCATCGAACGCGTCGCCATGCTCCGCTTCGGCATCCCCGACATCCGCTTGCTGTTCGAGAACGACCCCCGCTTCCTCCAGCAGTTCTGAGCCTCGCTACGCCTGCAGCCAGCGTGATACGCGCCGCCGGCCGGAGGCTGGCGGCCGTTGGTTCAAGCCCGCAGCTGCGGGCTTCGCGTCCGGCGTATGCGGGCTTGGCGTCCGGCGTATGCGGGCTTGGCGTCCGGCGTATGCGGGCTTCGCGTCCGGCGTATGCGGGAGACGTGACCTTGGGTCGTCTGCCGCGAGAGCAAGCAGACCATCTGCGGCTGCATCCATCTGCGGCCATCCGCTCAATCTGCGGCTGTCCGAGAAGGCGACAACGAGCGTGTCGAGCGACTTGGAGCCCTACTTCGGGTTCGGGATCGGCTCGGTCACCGTGCCCGTCGCGGGCTCGACCGAGAAGGTGAAGTTGTCGATGAGCACCGTCGAGTCGAGGATGTGGTCGCCCGCATCCCAGATCGCAAAGCGCAGCTTGACGGTGCTTCCCGGCTCGACCGACGTGCTCGTCTGGAGCCAGCCGGTCGCCGCGTGTCCCTCGAACCCCGTGCCCTGCAGCAGCCCGGTGCCCAGCGGGCACGCGAAGTTCTTCCCGCCCGCGCTCTGCTTCTGGCAGACCTGCAGCATGCTGTTGTTGACGCTGATCGGATCGCCGTTCTGATCGAAGCTGATGTTGCCGTCGGAGGAGCCCGAGGGCTTGGGCGTCATCAACGTGACGAAGAAGTCGTTGTAGGGGCTGCAGATGTAGACGGGGAACTCGTAGGTGTAGAAGTTGAGGTTGAACTTGATCGACTTCGCATTGGTCGGCACCCGAATCATCAGCTCGAGCGCTGCCGCGTCGTGCGGCTCGCCGCTGGTGACGCCGGGGCAGGCGTTCGTGTCCATGTCCGGGATCGGCGGGTTGCTGTCGGTGCCCATGTCGGCACCCCCGGGGGACTGATAGCCCGGCATCGAAGGACCCCGCGCCGTGCCCGACGACAGGCCGAGCATCGTGGCCCCTTGCTGCACGTTCGCCGCGCCGAACTTCGGCAGCAGCCCGTGCGACAACGGGTTCATCCCCGCCGTGCCGTCCGCCTTCACGAACCGTGCGTCGAGCACGCCCCAGGTCTTGTCCTTGCCCGTGGCGTTCGCATCGGCCTTGCGACACAGCCCGATCGCCTTCGCCGCGTTGAACGCGTCGTTGTCCGCGATCTGCAATCCGGTGTCGCACTCGAACGTGTCCCCGCCCGGCGCTCCGTCGCAGTTCGTGTCCACCGGAGCGCCGCCGTCCGCCGACGGGCTACCGTCGTCGAACGCCCCCGGGTTGATGTTCACGTCGCAGTCGTTGCAGTCGCCATCGACAAACGAGTAGCCGTCCCCGTCGTGGTCCGTGCTGTCCGCGAAGTTGCACCCCGTGGGCGGCGCCCCCTCGCCGTTGACATCCACGTCCATCCCGATCACGCCCCCGGTGCCGCCCATCGTCCCGCCAGCGCCCGTCGACGTCCCCGCCGTTCCCCCCCCGTCCGTCTTGGAGCCCGCGCTGCCTCCCTTGCCGGTCACCGGCTTGCCGAAGACATCATCGCCCGTGTCGGCAGAGCACGCCACCACGGCGCCGACTGCTGCAAGCCCGAGCACCACCCACGTAACACGTGACCTCATCGCGACCTCCGGTGGAAGCAAAAGGATCCGCCGGCGACCTGGCGTCGCCTCCGAATGCCCTGCAAGCATACCGCGCGAAGCTTGGCTTGTCAGGGACTTCGCCCGCTCCCTAGGGCTGATCGCAGGAGTCATTCGCCGGATCCATGCCCGGGCTGCACGTGTAGCTCTCTGCCGCAACCTCCACGATCGGGCCCAATCTCCCTTCGATCGCGGTGAACGCAACCGCCAGCGACAGCGAGTCGCACAACGACGATGGCGTTCCACGGCTGCGGTACATGTCCGCGTATCTGCAAATCGCCTTCTTCAGGACATCGTAGCCGAGCGCGTCCTTGCACAGCGGGTTGCCCTGCACCTTCAGGTTCGCCACGCGCAAGAAAAGATCCTCGAGCACCCACACCCCCGCAACGATGCCATCCCGCAACCTCCACACGCCTTCGACCTGCTCGAGCTTCCCCGTCACGAACGCGTCTCGAATCACGAGCCGCATCGATCCCGATGCCTGCATCTCCCCCCGAGGAAGCTGCCCCACCAACACCCCGCCGGATACGTACGCGTTCGCGTCACTCCATACCGGCCTGCCAACGTCGTTCTCCTCCACCGTGTGACTCTGGATCGGCCACGCGTCCGTTCCATCCCACTTCGGTGTTGCGCCCGGCGCCCCGGCATCCTCCGGGCCGGCGTCGAAAGCGTCCGGCATGTACCACGACAGCTCCACGCGGTCGTCGTCAGGCTGCCCATTGTACCCGCGCACCCGAAGCAGCACCCCCCACACGCCCGCCTTCAGGTTCGCGTTCCATAGATCCTCCCCGAACCCCGGCATCATGCTCGCGCCACCCTGGAGCAGCGCGCCCACCGCGTTGTCTCGCCCATCGCTCCCGTCGCAGTGATCCGCATCCGCCCACGCCGGCTCCTGACAGCTGTCTCCTTCCCCCTGGCACGTGCACGTCTTGTCCAGATCGTAGCCGAGCTCGCGATCCGACATCGTCAACCAGTCGAGCACCAGCACCAAATCCCGATCGCCCCCGGCATCGACCACGGAGGGTTTCTGCGGCGGCATCGCGTGCGCGCATGCACTTGCATCGGCCCCCGCGTCCGTTTCCGCGGCGTCCACCGCTGCGGCGTCGACGACCGGTTGCGGCTCGAGCAGTGCCGAGTCGTAGTAGCTGCACCCCACGCCGAACAGGAGTGCTTGCACCCACAGCGTTCGCGTCCGCACCCTCCGAGAGTACCCCGTGGTCCGCTCGATCAGAAGACGAGTCGCTCCGGCGCGCGCGTGCGCTACGGACCGCACGTGTCCGTCGCAGGATCGTGCTCGGCGTCGCACAGCTTCTCCGGCACCTCGGTCGGCATCAAGGGGCCGAACTTCGCCTGCTGCGCCGAGAACGCCATCCCCACCGACAGCGAGTCGCACGGACTGGTCGGGGTCCCGCGGTCATGGAAGATGTCCACGTGCCGGCAGATCATCTGCTTCACGCCGTCGTAGAAGGGGTTCCCTCCCCCCTTGCACATCGGCTGACTCAGCACCGTGAAGTAGTTGAACTGCTCGAAGACGTCGGTCATCTGCCACACCGCCGCGACCTGGCCTTCCTGCAGCTCCCATCCCGATGCGCCCTTCACGAGTCGGCCGGTCAGATAGGGATCGGTCAGCACGAACTGCATGGAGGGCGCCGCCTGGAAGAGCCCCGACGGCAGCATTCCCACCAGCACGCCGCCCGAGACGTAGGCCTTGCCATCTGCGCTCGCAGGCTTGTCGAGGTCCCCGCCGATCACGTTCATGTCGCGCACCGGCCACGCATCGGTGCCGTCCCACTTCGGCGGAGCCTTCGCCCCACCGTCCAACACCGTCGCCGCCCAGAGCTTCTCGGCCATGTACCAGGCCAGCTCCACCTCGTCGTCGTCCGCCTCGCCGTTGTAGTTGCGCACCCGGATCAGCACGCCCCACTCCCCGTTGCTGAGACGCTCGTTCCACTCCTTCACGCCGAACTCCCCCACTCCGGAGAACGCGGCCATGTCGTCGATCAGCTTCCCGAACGCGTTGTCCCGCCCTTCCGGACCGTCGCAGTGGTCACCCGTGGCCCATGACGGCACCTGGCAACTGTCGCCCTCCCCCTGACAGGAACAGGTCCGATCGATGTCGTAGCCCACCGGCTCATGGCCTGCGTCCGCATCGCCCGTGAACCAGATCGTCCGCATCGCCAGGACCAGATCGAGGGTTCCGCCAGATCCGGTGACGCTCGGCTTGTTCGGCGGCGCCGCGCGCTGACAGGTGCCGCCACCGGCCGCTCCGGCGGATCCGGCAGTTCCCGACGAGCCGGCCGCTCCAGCCGATCCGCTGCCGGCGCTGCCCGCAGGCGCCAGGAGGCTGGCGTCGTAATAGGTGCACCCCGCCGCGATTCCAGCCACCTGAAGGAAGACCATCCACGCACGCACGACTTCAGGATAGCCGAGTTCAGGCTCCTGTCCCAGGCACGCCGCCGTCCCTGCGCCCTTCGCGCAGTTGACGGGACGCATCCCAGCGACGAAACTCGACGCTGCTTCGCCTGCCAAGGGAACGGTGCCGAGCTTGGCCATGACAGATCGGTCCGAGGCTTGCCACGACATCGCGTCGGGTCCGACGCGTGCAGCTCGGCGTGTCCCGATCCGTGGTCCGGTGCGATCGATCGTGCAGGCGCTGTTCGCCTTCTCGCTTCTCACTGATGTCGCCACGGTCCGTGCCGCCGATCCCGCCCCGGATCGCCTCAAGGCCGCTGCAGAGGAGTTCGACGCGGGACGACGCGCGTTCAAGGCGCAGGATTGGGTCACTGCCGCCGAGCACTTCGAGAACGCGATGCACGACGCCCCGAGCCCCGAGGCGATGCGTCTGGCAATCCGCGCGCGCAAGAACGCTCGCCAGGACGACCGCGCTGCCACGCTCGCCGCGGTCGCCGTCGTTCGCTATCCCGACGACAAGGCCACCGTCGCCCTGTCCAAGCAGACCCTCCAGCAGCTTCGCAACAAGCTCCACAAGGTTGATGTCGTGTGCAAGCCGGCGTGCAGTCTCGTCGTCGACGGGCACATCACTCCGTGGGGCGAGGCCGAGTCTGCGGTCGTCTTCCTCGCGCAGGGAAGCCACACGGTCTCCGCAGGATGGAGCGGGGAACGAAACATCTCGAACACCATCGCGGCCAAGCTCCTCGGTGCCAGCGACATGCTCTTCGAGGCACCGCCGTTGCCTCCGCCGCGCGACGCCGCGCCCACCGCTCCGGCTGCAACCCCGCCCCCTGTCGCACCGCCGAAGAGCGGCCTCCCTCCCGTCGTCTTCTACTCCCTCGCTAGCGCCACCGTCGTGGCCGGTGGCATCACGCTCTGGAGCGGCCTCGACATGGTCGCCACCCCCGGCAAGGATCAGGTCCGTCTCGACTGCGCAGGCAAGGACGAGAGCTGCCCCACCTATCAGGAGGCTCTGTCGTCGCAACGACGCACCAACGTGCTCATCGGCGTCACCGGGGGACTCGCCGTCGGCTCCGCCGTCGTCGGCCTGTTCTTCACTCGCTGGGGAGCTCAGCCCGCTCCACGATCCGGTGCCTCGATCGTGCCCGTCGTCGGAGTCCACAACGGCTTGTCCGTCGGGGCCGCGGGTCGCTTCTGACGCTGTGCGAGGTTCCATGGCCGCCTGTCCGATCCTGCTGATCCATGCGTTCCCCTTCGACCGCCGGATGTGGCGCGCGCAGGTCGAAGCGTTCCGCGGAACGCGCAAGATCCTCGCCCCCGACTTGCGAGGTTTCGGCTCCCGTCGCTCCCCGCCGTTCCCTACGACCGTCGAGCAGCACGCCAAGGATTGCTTCGAGCTGCTCGATCGCTCCGGCATCCCCTGCGCCGCCGTCGCCGGTCTGTCCATGGGAGGCTACGTCGCGCTCGCCATGTACCGCCTGGCCCCCGAGCGCTTCGAAGCCCTGATGCTCTGCGACACCAAGGCCGACCCCGACACGCCTGCAGCCAGAATCGGCCGTGAAGCGAGGATCGCGCGCGTGGGCAGGGAGGGGTGCTCATTCCTCGCCGATGAGATGCTCCCCTCCCTGGTCGCCGCCGATGCGTCGGAGACCGTGAGGCTCGAGCTGCGACGATTCCTCCTCGAGCAGGATCCGCAAGGCGTGCAGTGCGCTCTCGCAGCGCTGCGCGATCGCCCCGACTCCAACGCCGTGCTGCCCGACATCCGAGTGCCTTGCACGCTGCTTTGCGGCGAGTTCGACGCGCTCACGCCTCCCGAAGTGATGGAGACGATGGCACGCCGCATCAAGGGCGCGTCCTTCGTGTCCGTGCCGAATGCCGGACACATGACCTGCGTCGAGGCGCCGGAGGCGTTCAACCGGGCTCTCCAGGAGCTGCTGCAGCGCACGGCCTGAAGGGCTCCGCTCACCCGGTGGAAGCGAGACGCTCGAGGGCCTTGCACCCGCGATCGGGAGGCACGGACAGCGACGCCTGCAACGCGCAGAGCTTGCGCGCGTGCGCGAGCGCGTCGGGGAGACCGACCACGATCGCGCGTCGCGAAACCGCTTCGGCATGCGACACGAGCGCCTTGCGCGACTCCTCCGACAGACCGTTCCCGGGCCGGACGAGGAGCCCGAGCAGGCGCGGCGACACGGCTTCCGCCTCGGCCCACAACGGCGGCGACTCCGCGGCAACGCGCGCGAGCATCGCCCACAATCGCATGCCCGCAGCCGTCTCCTGACAGGGCATCGCATCGTCGCCCACCAGAACGTCCGCCGCCCCCAACGCCCTGGAGGCCATCCGATGCAGCAACGGCGCGCTCGCGCCGGCGATCGCACGGTCGGGGTCTTCCCACTTGCCGGCCTCGATCCTTGCGACGAGCGAAGCGCAGCCTTCCTCCCGTTCCCGTAGCGCGGTCTGTCGCGCGCACCTGTCGCGGCGAGCGCGCAGCGCCTCGAGTTGGTCGTCGCGGGCATGCCGCAGCTCCGACGAATCGAGCTGCTGCGTGTGACAGGGATCATCGACGGCGAGCTCTCGTTCGAGCCGATTCCGTGCCCCTTCCACCACCAGGTGCCGCCAGATGATCCAACCGGCGAAGGCCCCCGCCGCAGCCAGGAGCACCGCCCCGAGCGCCACGCGCAGCGCGAGCTTGCGATGGCGCGCCGCCGCCAGCCCCGCATCGGCTTCGAGACGCTCGCCGAACCGATCGAGCACCTCGTCCCACTGCGCCAGCAGATCCCCCAACCTGCTCACCGGCGCCGCGATGAACTCGTCGTCGGCAAACCGGCTCGCCAACGCAGACAAGTAGGCCACTGCCCCGGCGCTGATCGTGCAGCGCTCCACCACGAAGCTCGTCAGGCTTGCCCCGTGGGCGCGCGCCATCTGCTCGCACGCAGGCCCGTGAGCGTGCAGCTTACGCAGCAGAGCCGACACGCGATCCGCGTCGAGCAACGCTTCGACCCGCGACGCGCTCACACCGCAGTGTCGAGCCGTGTGCGCGATCGCTTGCCGGAGCGCACCCTGGAGCCGGTCGGCAGACAGGCAGCGGATTCCGTCGAGCACGCGGTGCGCACCGAAGTGGTCGCAGGCCTCCCACGAAGGAGCCTGCGCGATCACCCTCACGAATCTCGACGGAACCCCTGGCATGCCATCGCACCGAGCGGCGTGATCGTGGAGTATCACACCGCGGGATCGACGTCACCGGACCCGGATCAGACGGGGTCGCAGACGGAAGCGGCGAGCGCCGAGTAGTACTGCGCCATGTAGCCGTACCAAGGCGACAGCGGATAGCACGCGGAGTAGCCGCACTGCAGCGCGCGAATCGAGTAGTACTGCGCCATCGACTGGTACCAGTTGCATAGGCTCCCCGATGCAACCGGGACCGGCGCGGATTCCAATCCCGCCGTGAGCTGATCGAGCGAGCCGAACTCCCCATTCTCCCGCCGGTACTCCAAGAGCGCCATCGCGACCTCCGCATCCAACCCGCCTTCGCCCGTCAACCGGCCGAGGTCCGACGCGTTCACGAAGTCGAGCACCGCGGCTGCGTCGGCCTCGGTCACGGTCGCTGACTCGACGAGGGACGTCGAGGAGGCTTCGTCGACCGGCTGGGTGCATCCGGAGGACAGCACGGCTGCGAGGAAGAGGGAGCAGGCGATTCGGAAGCCGAGCATGGGGTCTTCTCCACGTGACGATGCTGCGGAACAACATGATGGAGGTGTCGCCGTTCATCGGGTGAAACATATGCAAATCGCATTTGTTGGAGAGGTATTGCATGGCGCAATGTTGCGATGCAACAAGTATCGCGCGCGTACCGGACCGGGCTTCACCCCCCTGCCTTCCCACGCCATCCGTCTCCCCACTCAGGCGTCGGTGCCGGCCTCTCCCGCGTCCTGACCGCCCCCGGCATCCTGCGGCGCGGCGTCCGTCCCCGCATCGCCCGAGGCCCCGGCCGCCCCCGCGGCGCCACCATCCTCCGTCCCACACGCGGACGGTCGCGGTGGCGAAGTCCCGACTCCCACGATGCGCCTGAACGGCTCCCAGCGCAGCATCCACCCGAGGGACATCGCGTCGCAGGTCTTGGTGGGCGCGACGAACGGCGCGCTGCCCGACATGAGATCCGCGTTCGGAGCGACCACCGTGTAGACCATCGCCGTGGCTGTTTGCATGCTGCAGATCGACTCGTAGAAGACCGGTAGGAATACCGTGGTCAGGCGCGGGACGTTCATCACGGCGGCGAGCACCGATCGCTTCACCTTGTCGTGGTGCTCATCGAGCTCCAACGTCAGCACGACCGCCTCCGGCTCCACCTCGAGGAAGCGGTCGTAGAACATCATCGGCATCTTCGAGGGCTTGTCCGACAGGTCCCCGCTGACCCAGACGTTGCCCCGCAGATAGCCTCGGGCGAAGACGTACTTCGGCTGCTGCAGGTCACCGCTCTCCACCGAACCCGTGTCCGCGTAGAACTCGTCGCTCCCGTTCCAGATCGGCGAGTTCTCCTCCTTGGGACGGGGCACGGAAGTGTACAGCCGACCGGGCACGTACGGATCGTCCGGCCCTTCGCCCAGGTCGTCGAGCTGCAGCATCAAGCTCGATACTCGCGCGTCGTCCAACTCGTTCTGGATCTTCTTCTCGAACCCCGTCGCGAGGAACTGTGTCGAGAACGCCATCAGACGCCCCCCCGCGTTGTCGCGGCAGTCGTCCCCGTCCTCCAACGCCATCTCCTGCGCCGCCGTCACCTTGTTGCACACCCCCGAGCTGTTCGACTTCGACTGCTCCGCTGTCGTGCACTTGCCGTCGAGGTCGTAGCCAATCCGCCTCCAGGCAGTCGAGTCTTCCACATCCGTCTGCGGATCCACGGTCCCCAGGTACACCGTGCGCACGATGAACCGACGCTGATCCCCACCCCCGGGCGCGACCGTCCCCGCGGGACGCTCCGGCGGCGCGCGAGTGTTCCCCACGGCAGGCTGGCCCCAGGTCGGGTCGAGTTCCCGATCGTCGATCCCCGCCACGGTCTGACAGCCGGGAACGGCCGCCGACACGAGCAGCATCGCGGACAGGACGCGTCTCACCATGTGCCGTCCACTACGATAGCAGCCTCTCGCGCCCCCGGCACCGCCACCACACGGACCGGTCTGCGGGCCTCTCCCCGCGCGTCATCGCTTCCCCGGGTGAGGAACAGGTAGGTCGCAACGCCCACGCCGACCGCACCGACCCCGAACGCTACGTTGGAGATCACCGCCGCCTTTTTCGCTTCGTCGTTCAGCTCCACGCCCGTCGGATCGCACAGCGAGCCTCGACAGTGCTCGTCGCTCTCCCCCCGCCGGGAGATCGCTCGTAATCCGAACCAACTCCCGACGCCGAGGGCTGCCACTCCGATCCCCCCAGCGATCCACACTCCCGTCGGCACCGGTTTCGTTGGTGGTGGCTCCGGCGGCACCGCTCCGCTGCTCGACGCCAGCGCCGCCTCGGGCGGCAGCGCAGGGATCGTCACCTTCTTCTCCTCGCCATCGGCAACCTCCACCTTCGCCTTCCACGAAACTCGCCCCGGCGCCGAGGCCTGCACCTCGTGCACTCCGGGATCCACCGGCACAGCCGTGTCCCACGCTCCTTGCCCAAGCTCCTCCCCATCGCGGAGGATCGTGAGGCCCGGTTGCAGAGAAGCCTTCGGCACCGTCACCGAGAGCCGCGGCAGCCGCGGCTCGAGCGCCGCCGCCCCCTTGCCGGCGATGGCGACGCGGTCCGGCCTTCCTGCGGTCTTCGCGGTCTCCGCCGCCTCGCGGTATTCCACCCACGCCGTCGCGACTCTCCCCTCCTTCTCATGGCACAGCGCCAACGCCAGGAGCGTTCCCCCCTGCGGATCGATGCGCTGGCTCTCCTCGAACCTGCGGCACGCCTCCGCCACGCTGCCCGCCGCCATCAGCTTCTTGCCCTCGCGGAACAGCGCCTCCGCCGCCGCCCGCTCCTGCGGTCCGGGCTTCGCGTGCGCAGCATCGACCGCGAGCAACACGCTCACCGCCATCCACACGACCGCTCCCACCTTCCCGCATCGGCAGCCAGCGCGCGCTCGTGCGTGCGCACCCTTCCCGCGGCCGCAGGCCACGGGCTTCTCAGTACCTGACGTCGAGGGGATCACGCCTGATGCCTGGACTCCCGGTCTTCGGAACGGGCTTGGGGGGCTTCGAAGATGATGCGGACGCCGAGGCACTGGATGCAAGTGCCGTCGGAGGCGACAGTGGCTGCACCGATTCCTGTGGAGCAGCCACCGAGGACAGCGCAGGCGCGGAGCTCGCGCTTGGCGAAGTCGCACTGGAACGCGTCGGCGGATCGGTCTCCGAGGATGCGAGGAACATCGCGGTCGCCAGCGCGGCAGCCCCCAGCCCCGCCACCAGCAGCGCTGCCACCATGACGCGGCTGCGTCCCCCCTGCGCTTCCTGCGCCGTCGTCCCCCACCCGTCCGCCGTCGGCGGCAGAGTCGCGCTGTCCAGATCGAGGTCGGCGGGCGCATCACCAAGGGTGACGGACACGGAGTTCGGCGGCGGAACTCTCCGGAGCCGAGCGAGCGTGTCCGCCGACACGGGCGGGGCCCACGGCTCGAGCCAGGCCGCGATTTCCTGGACGGTCTGTGGACGCGCGCCGGGGTCTTTCTCGAGACACCGGAGAATGCACGCCTCGATCTCGGGCGGAATGCCCGCCCGGCGTTGCGACGGCGGCACCGGCGAGTCGCTCACGATCATCGCGGACAGCGCAGGCAGACTGTCTGCCCAGAAGGGGGGCGCTCCGGTGCAGAGCTCGTAGAGCACCGCGCCGAGGGACCAGATGTCCGTGCGCCAGTCCACGTTCTTCGAGCTGCGAACCTGCTCCGGCGACATGTACGTCGGCGTGCCCATGATGTCCGTGGTCTGCGTGAGCTCGGGTTGGAAGTCCGGGTCGCCCGCCCACTCCGCCTTCGAGATCCCGAAGTCGAGCACCTTCACGAACGGCGCTCCGTCCGCGCGATGCGTCAGGAACAGGTTGGCGGGCTTCAGATCGCGGTGCACCACCCCGATGGAGTGCGCGTTGGCGATGGCTTCACACGCCTGCAGCACGCAGTCGATCGCTTCCTGCACCGGCAAGGGGCCACCCTTGTCCAGCCGCTCCTGCAGCGAAACCCCCGGCAGGAACTCCATCACCATGTACGGCAGCCCGTTCTTGAGCCGTCCGACGTCAATGATGCGCACCACGTGCTCGCACTGGATGGCCGAGGCCGCACGCGCTTCCCGGAGGAAGCGGGCGACGGCGATCTTCTTTCGCGCTCCCTGCGCGAGCATGACCTTGATGGCTACGCGTTGCTTGAGCCCGACATGGACCGCGGACAAGACCGCGCCCATGCCACCCAGCCCCACTACCCCTTCCACCCGGTATACGTCCGCGATCCGGTCGCCCTTCCGGGGCACGCCACGCAGCTTGACGGCAGCGCCGGCAGTCTGGGAGGGATCGCGGTTCACGTTGACAAGCTAGCGGGTCGGACACCAGCGGACAAGGTTCCGACGAACGAAGCCGCACGCCCCGGCGCGGATTCACCGACACGACCGGTCAGTACCCCAACACCCAGCGCGCACGCTCGAGCACTTTCGCCACATCCGGCAGCAACCACGCCTCCAACGGCGGCGCGTACGCGTTGTGCGCCTCCGCCATCCCCAGCCTCACCACCGGCGCGTCGAGCTCCTCGAAACAGTGCTCCGCCACCTGCGCCGCCACCTCCGCGCCCACCCCCAGCGTCTGCCGATCCTCGTGCACCACCAGCAAACGCCCCGTGCGCCTCACGCTCGCAAACACCGTCTCGTGGTCGATCGGGCGGACCGTCCGCAGATCGATCACCTCCACCTCCGCCTTGTCCTCGCGGGCGATCGTCTCCGCTGCCTCGAGCGCCTGGTAGTACGTCCCGCCGTAGGTCACCACCGTCAGGTGACGCCCCGGGCGCACGACCTGCGCCTTCCCGATCGGTATCAGCAGATCTCCGTCGGGCAGCTCCTCCCGGACAGACCGGTAGAACCGCTTGTGCTCGAAGAACACCACCGGATCGTCGTCCCGGATCGCGCTCTTAAGCAGCCCCTTGGCATCGCTTGCCGTCGCGGGCGCGATCACCTTGAGCCCCGGAACGCGCGCGAACCAAGCCTCGGAGTTCTGCGAATGGAAGAGGCCGCCGTGGATGCCTGCGCCCGACGGTCCGCGCACGACCATCGGTACCCGGTACTGCCCGCCGTGCCGATAGCGCGTCGTGGCGGCCATGTTCACGATCTGGTCGAAGGCGCACGAGATGAAGTCCATGAACTGCATCTCGACCACGGGACGCAGCCCGGCCACGGCCGCACCCACCGCGGCTCCCGCGATGAGCGCTTCCGAGATCGGCGTGTCGACCACGCGCAACGGGCCGAACCTATCGATGAGCCCTTCGGTGACCTTGAAGGCGCCGCCGTACACCCCGACGTCCTCGCCCATCACGATCACGCTGCCGTCGCGTTCCATCTCCTCGCGGAGCGCGTCGCCTATCGCCTGCAAGTAGCTTCGCGTCGCCATCCCTTCGCACTCCCGCGCACACGCGCGTCCGTCGAGCCGTCCATTGCCACTCCCGGCCCCCTGCTCACGCTCCTGCCGCTCCCGTCCCCTGGCTCCGCTTCGCCCGCGAGGGCAGGGGCCTTCCGAGGTCGGCTGCGTACACGTCCTCGATCGCCTCGGGACCGTCGGCGAACGGCGAGCTGCGCGCGTACTCCGAAGCCTCCTCGCATACCTCGCGAACGCGTGCCTCGACCTCGGTGCGCAACGCCGCGACGTCGATACCGAGCTCGTCCAGGAACGCCTCCCACATTCGCACGGGGTCCTTGGTCTCCCACGCCGCCACCTCGGCCTTGTCGCGGTACGCCGCGCGGTCGTGCTCGGAGTGTCCCTTGACCCGGTAGGTCACCGCCTCGAGCAGAGTGGGACCGCCGCCGTCGCGGGCCCGCGCGACCGCTTCGTTCGTAACACGAAGCATCTCGTGCAGGTCGTTCCCATCGCAGACCACTCCCGTGAAGCCGTACCCCTCGGCGCGACGCGCCACCGACTCCCCGGCGATCTGCAGGCTCACCGGCGTCGAGTAGGCGTACTGGTTGTTCTCGCACACGAACACGCACGCCAGCTTGTGCACGCCGGCGAAGTTCATCGCCTCGTGCACGTCGCCCCGCGAGCTCGCCCCCTCCCCGAAGTAGCTCACCGTCACGTGCCGCTCGCCCGTCAGCTTGAACTTCCAGGCCACCCCCGCAGCCACCGGCTGCGTTCCCCCCAGCATCGACGTCGCTCCGAACACATTGCGCGCGGCGTCTCCCGCATGAGTCCAGTTGTCCTTTCCCTTCGAAAAACCTGCCCTGCGCCCCATCAGCTGCGCCATCAGCAGCTTCGGATCCGTGCCCCGGACCAACCACACCCCTAGGTCGCGGTGGATCGGAAACACCCAGTCGCCGGTACCCAGATCGTAGGCAGTGCCTACAACCACCGCCTCCTGACCGCGCCCCGAGTAGACCCCTCCCAGGATCTCGTTCTGCCGATGCAGGACCGAGACCTTGTCCTCGAAGCCGCGCACCAGCTTCAGCGCGTAGTACAAGTCGATGTGTCGATCGTCCGAGTAGAAGCGTGGCATGGACTCTCCGGCATCGCGCGCGTCACCCGACGGTGCGTCGCGCCCGCAGGGACACGCGCATCCCGGTTGTGCTCGATGCCCCGGCAGGGAGCAAGCGCGAGCTGCGCAGTCGGCTCTCGTGCACCGGCCCGCACCACGCAATGGGAGCGAGCCTGGCGGGGATGGGTTGGACTGTCCCGCGCGTTCTGCCAGTATTGCCCCCGTGGAAGAGACGTCGAATCGCCCCGGACCGCCCCAGGAGGGCGAAGATGCGGCCGAGCCCCGGCCCATCCAGCCCGACGCCACCACCGTGCTGGTCGTCGACGACGACCCCTCGCACCTCGCCTCGCTGTCGAAGATCATCGTGCGCGAAGGCATGCGCGCCCTGACGGCGGACAGCGCCCGCGCAGCCCTCGAGCTCGCCCGACGCCACCGCGTCCAGGTCGTGGTCACCGATCTCATGATGCCGGGCACCAGCGGCATCGAGCTGCTCAAGGCCATCAAACAGCTCTCTCCCGACACCGAGGTCGTCGTGATGACCGCCTACGGAACCGTGGAGACCGCCGTCCAAGCCATGCGCGAGGGAGCCTACGACTTCATCGAAAAGCCCCTCAAGCGCATGACCCTCGTCAAGAGCGTGCGCAAGGCCGCCGAGCGAGGCTCGCTGCTCGCCGAGAACCGCACCCTGCGCCAGGAGCTCAAGCTGCTGCGCCGACGCGAGATCGTCGGCAACAGCCACGCCTTGCGGCGCGTGCTCGACGTCGCCCTGCAAGCAGCCCCCTCCGTCGCCACCGTCCTGGTGCTCGGCGAAAGCGGCACTGGCAAGGAGCTCATCGCTCGCTTCATCCACGATCACTCGTCGCGCGCCGACGGTCCCTTCGTTGCCGTCAACTGCGCCGCCATCCCCGAAACCATCCTCGAGGCAGAGCTGTTCGGCCACGAGCGCGGCGCGTTCACGGGCGCCGTCGCCCGACGCGAGGGGCGCTTCGCCAAGGCCGCCGGAGGGACGCTGTTTCTCGACGAGATCGCCGAGCTGTCTCCGTCGGTGCAGGTCAAGCTCCTGCGCGTGCTGCAGGAAGGCGAGTACGAGCCCATCGGCGGGGATACCCGACGCGCCGACGTCCGGATCGTGGCTGCGACCAACCGCGACATCCGCGCGGAGGTGCAGGCAGGACGCTTCCGCGAGGATCTGTTCTACCGTCTCAACGTGATCGCGGTGACGGCGCCGCCGCTGCGCGCCCGCAAGGAGGACGTGCCTCTGCTGGTCGACGCGTTCCTCGGGGTCTACTGCGCGAAGAACGGACGGTCGAGGCTCGAGGCTCCGCGCGAGTTCCTGCAGGCGCTCTCGGACTACGACTGGCCGGGCAACGTGCGGGAGCTGGAGAACGTGATCGAGCGCGCCGTCGTCCTGTGCCGCGGCGCAGCCCTGTCCGCCGAGGACCTGCCCGAGCACATCGCCCACGCGGCGTCGCCCAGCCCCGCTGTGCTGAGCTTCCCGGTGGGGACGAGCCTCGACGAGGTGGAGATGCGGCTCATCCGCACGACACTGGAGCACACGCGGGGGGACAAGTCGCTGGCGGCGCAGCTGCTAGGGATCTCGACGCGGACGATCTATCGGAAGCTTGGGGACACGGAGGAGTGAGCCTCCGGCAGGGGCCATGCGGAGGTCCCAGAGGGATGGGCGGGGGGCTCAGGTCTCGACGAAGGACTTGAGCTGCTTGGAGCGGGAGGGGTGGCGCAGCTTGCGTAGGGCCTTGGCCTCGATCTGGCGGATGCGCTCGCGGGTGACCTCGAAGTCCTGACCGACTTCTTCGAGGGTGTGGTCGCTCTTCTCGCCGATGCCGAAGCGCATGCGCAGGACCTTCTCCTCGCGCGGCGTGAGACTCTTGAGCACGCGGCGGGTCTGGTCGCACAGGTTCATGTTGATGACGGCGTCGGAGGGGCTGACGACGCTCTTGTCCTCGATGAAGTCGCCGAGATGCGAGTCTTCCTCCTCGCCGATCGGGGTCTCGAGGCTGATGGGCTCCTTGGCGATCTTCAGGACCTTGCGGACCTTGTCGAGGGGCAGCTCCATCTTCTCGGCGATCTCTTCGGGAGTCGGCTCGCGTCCGTACTCCTGGACGAGGTAGCGCGAGGTGCGGATGAGCTTGTTGATCGTCTCGATCATGTGCACCGGGATGCGGATGGTGCGGGCCTGATCGGCGATGGCTCGGGTGATCGCCTGGCGGATCCACCAGGTGGCGTAGGTGGAGAACTTGTAGCCGCGCTTGTACTCGAACTTGTCCACGGCCTTCATCAGGCCGATGTTGCCTTCCTGGATGAGGTCGAGGAACTGCAGGCCGCGGTTGGTGTACTTCTTGGCGATGGAGACCACGAGGCGCAGGTTGGCCTCGACCAGCTCGGCCTTGGCGCGCTCGGCGAGCTGCTCTCCGTGACGAATCGCAGCGTACGTCGTGCGCACCTCGCGCACGTCGATCTGCATCTCCTCCTCGACCTTCTTGAGACCGTCGCGAGCATTCTTGAGCGTGGCCTCGAGGTCGACGAGGGCGGGGCGGGAGATGCCGAGCTTCTTGGCGATGCGGCGCTCCGCGGCCGGGTCGCCCTTGGCCTTGTGGAGCTCCTTCTTGATCATCTCCTTGGTGAGGCCGGTGCGCTTCTCGATCTCCGTGGCCGAAGACTCCGCGCGCTCCACCTTCTGGATGATCGACTTGAGCTTCATGACGATCTTGTCGATCGTCTTCTTGTTCAGGCGCATCTCCTCGAGCGTCTTGACGAGCTCGGTGCGCGTCGAGCCGATCTTCTCCAGGACCTCGGCCTCCTCGCGCTTGGAGCGGAAGGCGCCGGCCTTCTTCTGATCGAGCAGCTCGTGGTGCGTCTTGTCGAGACGCTTGACCTTGTCGATGAGACGGATGATGCGGCGGTCCGCCTCCTCCTCGTCGAAGTTCTGGTCGTCGTCCTCCGCATCGCGGATCACGTCCTTGACGCGGATCTTATGGGCCTTGAGCTTGTTGCCGATCTCGATGATCTCGCGCACCGCGATGGGGGAGTTGAGGATCGCTCCCAGGACGGCCATCTCGCCGTCCTCGATGCGCTTGGCGATCTCCACCTCGCCCTCGCGCGTGAGCAGCGACACGCTGCCCATCTTGCGCAGGTACATCCGCACGGGGTCGTTCGAACGAGAGTAGTAGCCGTCGACGTCTTCCTCCGACGCCTCTTCCTCGCGCACCGGGACCTTCTTGACCTCCTCGGCCTCCTGCTCGGCGATCCGCTTGGGCGCGATCTTGACCTGCGTCGCCGCGTCCACGATCTGGATATCCTCGTCACCCAACGCGCTGATGACATCGTCGATCTGATCGGGCGCCACCACGTCCTGCGGCAACGCGTCGTTCAGCTCGTCGTAGGTCAAGAACCCCTTCGACTTGCCTAGATCGATGAGTTGCTGCACCTCCTTGTCCCTGCTCTTGCCATGGCTGTTCCCGGCCCCTGACTGGCCGCCTGAAGCTTTGCGGTCGGACTTGTTGGCTCGCACAGGGTTCCTCTTTCTGCTGAGGGCTCACGCCCCGAGACACACGCGCGACGACACCGAGGCAGTGGACCTACAATCCATGCCTCTCTCTGGCCTTGCGTTCGGCTTCCCGAAGAAGGCGATCTTCAAGTTCGGCATCCCCCTGGCCCCCGGCGCGATCGAGTTCATGCAACACTGCCTGCTTGTCGCGTGAAAGACCAAGGCGCTTGATCTTCTGAGCATTCTGTAGAAACTCGAACAGTGCCGCGCCTTCGTCCTCGTGATGAGGTCTTGACAGGCGACGAGCCGCGAAGTCTTGGATCGTTGCGGGGACGCGTGCAAGAAATCTCTCCGCTGCGTCCGCTTTTCCTCCGTCTCGCAAGGTGCGCGCCAGCCCCACCGCCAACGCTACTTCCCCTTCGAGTAGCCCCACCGCGTCCTCTACCCGCGGATCCTCCAGAATCCCCGGGCAATCGATCACGCACCCAAGCATCTCCCGTGCCACCTCGTGCGGATCGATCCGCGAACGCGCCCGCTCAGGCGCCAACACCCGCGTGTCCCCCCCTCCCACCATCGGCCCCGCCCCCGCCCGCTTCACCGCCATGTACAGCTCCCGAAACGTCTGCGCGTCCACCGACCCCCCCTGCACCGCCAACCGCGCAGCCCGATCCGCATACTGCCCCGCCAACGCCCGCACCGTCGGATCCGTCTCCGTCCTGAGCAGGTCCGCCACTGCGTTCACCCGCGCCGCCCGATCGCGCGAGTTCATCAACGCGAAGCTCTGATCCAACTCCTGATCGATCAGGAACTCCAGCATGCCGCGCGCGCTCCCCAACACCTGCTCGAGCACCTCGACCCCCTTCGCACGCACGAAGTCGTCCGGATCCTGTCCCCCTGGCAACACCGCCACGCGCGCATCGAGCCCCACCTCCCGACACGGCTCCCGCGCCTTCTTCGCCGCCTCGATCCCCGCCGCATCCCCGTCGAACAACACGACCACCCGCGGCGTGAAACGCTTGAGCAGCTTCGCCTGCGACGTCGTGAACGCTGTTCCCAGCGGCGCCACCACGTTGCGCATCCCCCGCGCGTGCAGCGCCACCACGTCGAAGTTCCCCTCGACCAGCACCGCCCGCTCCTGCTGACGGATCGCCTGCCTCGCCTGGAACAGCCCGAATACCACGTCGCCCTTGCGGTAGATCGGCGACTCCGGCGAGTTGATGTACTTGCCTGTCTCCTTGTCCACCAGGCCGGTCTCCGGATCCGGCAACACGCGCCCGCTGAACGCCACCACCCGCCCCTGCACGTCGATCACCGCGAACATCAGACGGTTGCGGAAACGATCGTAGTGCCCCGTGCCCGACTTGCGCGGCACGATCAGCCCCGCACGCTCCGCCGCCACCGGCGACACCCCCTGCTGCTGCAGGTGCCGCGTCAGCCCGTCCCATCCCGCCGGCGCATACCCCAAACGGAACGACTGCAGCGCGTCCGCGATCGCGTCGGTCGGGCTGCTCGCGCGCAGCCCGCGACGCGCGATCTCCTCGCGCGCCACGCGCGCATGCGGATGCTCGCGGAGCTGCCGCTCATAGAAGGCCGCCGCGATCGATGCCGCGTCGTACAGATCCTGGTTCGCCTGGCCGGGCGTCGGTCGGTGCGCTGACGCGTCGTCTTCCTCGACCTCGATGCCCATCCGATCGGCGAGGAGCCGCACCGCCTCCGCGAACGCCAGCCCCTCGGTCTTCATCACGAAGCCGATCGCATCGCCCTTCTCATGGCACCCAAAGCAGTAGAAGAACCCGCGCTCCGCGTTCACGTGGAAGCTGGGCGTCTTCTCCTTGTGGAACGGGCAGAGCCCCACGAGGGAACGCCCGCGCCGCACAAGCTTCACCGTCTCGCCCACCACCGCGGCAATGTCGGCGTGGTCTCTCACCTTCGCTATGGTGTCCGCCGAGATCATTGCTGTCGACGACGAGCCTCTCGAACCTTACCGTCGCCGCGAGCCCTGTCCAACGAACCCGCCCCGCTTCCCCTCATCCGATGCTCTTCCCCCTCTGGGCGATCCAAGCGCTCATGGATCGAATCGCCCCACTGTCCCGCGCCGCTCTTCCCCTGGAACGACCCCGCGGGCACGCGGCCCCAACCGCATGCCCGCTCCCGCTCGTAACGCCGGGGGATCAGTCCGCCAGACGCTCGAGGTCTTCCTCGGAGACGTCGAAGTCGGAGTAGACGTTCTGCGTGTCGTCGTGATCGTCGAGCGCCTCGGCGAGGTTCATCGCAACCTCGGCATCGCGCCCCGTCAACGTCTTGCGGGTCTTGGGGACCATCTGCAAGCCGCTCGACTTGATCGGCACCTTCGCTGCCTCCAGCGCCTTGAGCACCGCGTCCAGCGCCTCGGGCGGCGTCGTGATCGTCCACTCGTCGCCGTCGTCGGTGTAGTCGTCCGCGCCCGCGCCCACCGCGCAGTCCATCAGCTGGTCCTCGTTCGAGGCGCTCTTCTCGAGGCTGATGACCCCCTTGCGGTCAAACGCCCAGCCGGCGGAGGTGCCCATCGCGCCGTTGTGCTTCTCGAAGATCTTGCGGAACTCCGCGATCGTCCGGTTGCGGTTGTCCGTCATCGTCTCGACGATGAACAGCGTGCCGCCGGGGCCGGTCCCCTCGTAGGTGATCTCTTCGTAGCTCACGCCTTCGAGCTCGCCGGTGCCGCGCTTGATCGCTCGCGTGATCGTGTCGGCCGGCATCGACTGACCCTTGGCGTCGGCGATTGCCTTGCGCAACCGCGGATTGCCTCCGGCGTCTCCGCCGCCCATCTTCGCGGCGACCGTTATCTCCCGGATCAACTTGGTGAAGAGCCGGCCGCGCTTGGCGTCAGCCGCGCCCTTCTTGTGCTTGATGGTTGCCCACTTGGAATGACCGCTCATCGCGCTCCCGCCTGCCTGGTGGAAATCGGATGCCGGAAGCTAGTCGCACCCGGGCCCCTGGTCAATGCGAACGGTGCAGATCCTCACGCGACCCCGAGGCGCCTCTCCCCCCTCCCTCATCTTGCCCCCCCCGCGCGCTCCCGCATCAGATGCCGAACAGACGGAACTGCGCCACCACGAACCACAAATACAGGCCGTGCGACAGGATCGCCGGGAGCAGACGCTGCGATCGCTGCGCAATCAGGCTCCAGACCGCACCTCCCGCCACCGCCGCCGCCATCACCAACGGGTTCGGCCCGGCTTCCGTTCGAAGCATCCATACGGTCGGCGCCAACGAGACCCCGTAGAGCAGCGCCGTCATCCACCACGCGCGACGGCTCCCGACCCGCTCTTCCAGAACCCGCAGCACGAGCCCCCGCCAAGCCAGCTCATCACACGCCGCCACCATCAGGATCGCGATCCCGAGCAACGTGAGGTTGTCCTGCACCACCTTCGGATCGCCGAGCTGCAGGTACACCTTCACCAGCCACCCTTCGCGCGGGGTCCCCGACGGCGTGATCCAGACCCGCCCCGCCCAGGTCACCGCGTACAGCATCAGCGCCGACCCGGCCCCGAGCGAGATGTCTCCCCAGCGCGGCTGCATGCGCTCGGCGATCGTTCCCTCGCGGTACATCCGCACCAGGGCGACGATCGCAAGGGGGAGCTGCACGAGGCCGAGGGCGAGCCAGACCCAGGTTGACGACGCCCGCGACGGCGCATAGGCGAGCCATCCCCCCGCCACGGACAGCAGGAACGCGAACGGTACGACCCACATCTTCACGCCTCCGCCAGCAGGTCGCGCACGCGGTCCAGGATCCGATCCGCGAGCTCCCCCTTGTCGAGCTCGCCGAGACGGTCCTCTCCGGTCGCTGTCACGAGCGCCGCGCGGTTCGTTGTCAGACCGATCGACTCCTGCGCCGCGTTGGCCACCACCAGGTCCACCCGCTTTCGCTGCAGCTTCTCCCGCGCGAGCCGCACCAGATCGTCGCCCTGCGCGGTCTCCAGCGCGAAGCCCACGAGCACCGGACGCCTTCCCGCGCGTGACGCTCCGAGCTGTGCGATGAGGTCGGGGTTGGGCTCGAGCACGAGGGAGATGCGCTCGGCGCCTCGCTTGTGCTTCGTGGTGCTCGCGTGTGCCGGACGGTAGTCGGCGACGGCCGCGGCCATCACGACTGCGTCGGCCCCCGAACCATCCTTGCCGAGCACGCCGTGCATCGCCGCCTGCATCTGCAGCGCGCTCCGCACGTCCACCCGCTCCACCCCAGGAGGCGTCGGCAGCTCCACCGGACCGGCCACCAGCGTCACCTTCGCCCCGCGAAGCGCCGCCCGCTGCGCAATCGCAAACCCCATCCTCCCGCTCGACCGGTTGCCCACGTAGCGCACTGGATCGATGTCCTCCACCGTCGGCCCCGCCGTCACCAGCAAGCGTCGCCCCGCCAGATCCCTCGGCCCCAAGAGCGACAGCACCGCCGACGCGATCTCCGCAGGCTCCGCCATCCTCCCCAATCCCACCTCGCCGTTCGCCACCGGTCCCACCACCGGCCCCACGATCGTCGCTCGCCCGTCCTCCCTCAGCTGCCTCACGTTCCGCTGCGTGGCCGGGTGCGCGAACATCCGCGGATGCATCGCAGGCGCCACCACGATCGGCGCGCGCGAGCACAGCAGCAAAGCCGTCACCAGATCGTCCGCCCGCCCCTGCACCATCCGCGCGATCACGTCGGCCGTCGCCGGCGCCACCACCACGACATCCGCCTCGGTCGCGAGGTGGATGTGCAGCTCCCCCGGGAACGACGGATCCCACATGTCCTCGCGTGCGGGCTCGGCGCACAGGCCGGTGAAGGTGGCGCGTCCCACGAACTTCGCCCCCGATCGCGTCAACACCGGCAACACCCGCACGCCTCGCGTGACCAGCGCCCGCACGATCTCGACGGCCTTGAACGCCGCGATGCTTCCGGTCACGCAGAGCGCGACCGTCGGCCTGCGCACTCGATCCTTGTTCGGCTCGTTCATCATTCCCTGATCAACCACAGCGGCAGCGCAGCACACAGAGGTTTCTTCCTCGTCGTCCCAAAGGCTCGCGGGGTGGCAGGCGGGAGCCCACCTCCGACGATGCCCGAGCGCCACCGTCAGACTTCTCGCGATGCGCGGGGAACCCGCGCTCCGCTTTCCCTCCAGGCATCACGCCCGCCACCCCCGTGCTCCTGAGCTCAGCCCGGCTTCGAAGAGCCCTTCTTCTTCTTGCCCCCGTCTTTGGGCGCCGCCTTCCCCCCGTCCTTGGCGTCCTTCGCCTTCACGCCCTTGTCCTTGGCATCCTTGTCCTTGCCGTCCTTCTTGCCGTCGGCCTTCGAAGCGTCCGCCTTCGCGTTGTCCCGATCCCCACCCCTCGCGCACCCTTCGGCGTCGTCTTCGCAGTCCGTCCCCCGCTCCGACTTGAACACGTGCATGCCCGCCTTCTCCATCCAGCCGCGCACGCCCGTCTTGCCCGGAATCCGACGCTCCAGGATGCCCGTGCTCGCGTCTTCTCCGGCCGCCGACGTAGTCCGGATCCCGGGGCCCTGCGTCATCGTCAGGTACTCGTCCGCCACGTACTCCGGGTGGTTGTCGTCTTCCGCCTTCGACTCCCCCGACTCCCCCGTTCCCACCCGCACGATCTGCATCGTCGGCGGATAGGTGTCCGTGGACTTCTCCCGCACCGCGATCGCCCCGTCGCGCACGATGCGGTAGCGCTGGATCTTGAACCCAGGAATCCCCCGCTGCGACAGCACGCGCGTTCCCGAAGGCAGCTTCGGGTCGGGACGCTCCACCTCCTCGAAGGGAGCGACCTCGAGGATCTTGCGAACGTAGGTGACCGTGAGCGTGCGCTTCGGTCCGAGGATCTCTGCCCGCACCACCCCCTCTCGCACAGTCTCGTGGAGCACCACCGGGAAGTCGAAGGGGTTGCGGAACTTGAGTGTCGTCGTCGGATAGGCCACCGCCGCGTCGAGCCCCATCTTGATGTACGAGCTGGGCCGCGTGTGGGGACGTCGGGACACGATCTTCAGCCCCGCGAAGAAGGCCGCGCCGTGCAGCGTGCCGGCGATCTGGCAGGTCCCGCCCCCGGTCCCGTCCACCAGCTCCCCCTCCGCAATCACCGGCGCATCCTTGTACCCATGCGCCTCGTCCCGCGGCCCGACCACCTCGTTGAAGTCGAACACCTCCCCCGGCATCACGATGTGCCCGTCGAGCTTGGAGGCCGCCAGACGCAGGTTGAAGGTGCGCAGCAGGTTCTTCTGCCCGCGCGCGTAGGGGGTTTCGAAGACGCCGAGCACCTGGTCGAAGTTGACGTTGCCGAGCTTGGAGGCGAGGAGCCTGGGAGAAGGGCGGGCCGCGATCGCCTCCACCTCGCTCTGCCCCGATCGGATCGCCTGCTCGATGCTCGCGAACGTGGCGTACACGTCGAGCTCGATGCCCGCCTGCTCGTCGAGCAGCTTGCGCGTCTCGAGATCCAGTCGCGCATCCAGCGGGGGCTGGTCTGCGCGATCCTTGAGCTGCATCAACGTGGGGATCGCCCGCTGCGGGTTGAGCACGATCGGAACGGGCAGGGGCACGGGCGCCTTGGGGCGAGAGTCGGCGAGCGACCTGCGCGTGGGGCTTGCCGGATCGCGGGCGTCGGAGATCAGGCGGGCGAGGCGGACCTTCTCGATCTCCGCGCCCAGCGCCGCCCGCGGGACCTCGTGACGCTTGCCGTCGGGCGTCTTGACGACGATGGGCGAGGCGGCGTAGCGGCGCACGAGCTGGAGCGCCCTTTCGGCAGCCTCGGGACCGTCGGGCAGCGTCTCGCCAAGCAGCGTGAAGTGGGGCGCGGGCGCCTTGGGGTCCACGCCCCCCGGGGCCCGGGGGATCAGCAGCCACGCGATCAGACTGCCGGCGAGCGCAAAGATCCCCGCCAGCGCAAGGGCGCGCGCAAGCTCGCTTCTCCAGGGCAGCAAGGGGGTTCGCATGGCAGGGCAGGGGCATAGCACACCACGCGCTGGGATCGACCGCCCAGGCGCCGTGCCGCTCGCGGTTGCGTCTGCACCCCCCGCGCACGCAAAAATCCTCTGTGCCCTCTGTGGGCTCCGTGGTTCATTCACGAGCCGTGATCCCGGAGCCCCTCCAGGCGAAGCTCGACAACCTCCCGCAACGTCCGGGCTGCTACGTCTTCAAGGACCAGGCGGGCCGCGTGCTGTACGTCGGCAAGGCCACCAGCCTGCGCTCTCGCGTGCGCTCCTACTTCCAGGAGTCGAGCAGCGACAATCGATCGTTCTTGCCCCTGCTGCGACGCAACGTCGCCGACCTCGAGACCGTCGTCACCGCCTCCGAGAAGGAAGCCACCATCCTCGAGGCCTCCCTCGTCAAGCAGCTCAAGCCCCGCTACAACGTCAAGCTCCGCGACGACAAGAGCTACCTGTCGTTGCGGCTCGACCTGCAGCACCCGTGGCCGCGGCTCGAGCTGGTGCGTCGTCCGCAGCCCGACGGGGCCCGATACTTCGGCCCGCATCACTCGGCGACGGCCGCGCGGCGGACGCTCAGCTTCATCAACAAGCACTTCCAGCTGCGCACGTGCACCGATCAGGAGCTGGGGGCGCGCAAGCGTCCGTGTCTGCAGTACCACATCAAGCGCTGCCCCGGGCCGTGCGTGATCGAGCAGGACCCCGCCGAGTACATGCGCAACGTGCAGGCGGTGGCGATGTTCCTCGACGGTCGACACGACGAGGTGCTGCGGCAGGTCGAGACGAGGATGAAGGAGGCGTCGGTCCGCATGGACTTCGAGCAGGCTGCGGTCCACCGCGATCAGCTCGTCGCGCTGCGAGCGGTGCGCGAAGGCCAGCGAGTGGTCGCGGTGAGCGACGTGGATCAGGACGTGATCGGGCTGCATCGGGACGGCGAGCTGTGCGAGGTGGCGGTGGTGTTCGTGAGGGCGGGGAGGGTGGTGGACACGACGACGTTTCCGATGCGGAAGGTGGAGGTGCCCGACGAGGAGCTGGTGGGTGCGCTGTTGAGCCAGTACTACGGAGAGGAGGGGCCCGCGGGGAACGCGATCCCCGATGAGATCCTGGTGCCGGTGCTGCCGGAGAGCGCGGCGGGGGTGACCGACTGGCTGAGCGAGCGGCGCGGTCGCCGGGTCAAGCTAATCGCTCCGCAGCGGGGGCCGAGGGCGCAACTGCGCAAGATGGCCGACGACAACGCGCGGCACGGCTTCGACGAGAAGCGTCGATCGCGCGAGGACATGGCGGAGCGACTCGCGGACGTGCAGGCCCGGCTCCGGCTCCCCTCTGCGCCGCGAGTGCTCGAGTGCTGCGACATCTCGCACCTGGGCGGCGGGGACACGGTGGGGGGGCTTGTGCGGTTCACCGACGGTGAGCCGTCGAAGCAGGGGTATCGGACGTACCACGTGCGCAACGTTAGAGACGGGGACGACTACGCGGCGATCTACGAGGTGCTGGCGCGCCGGTTCCGGCGTGGGAGGGACGCGGCGGTCGCTGCCCAGGCCACGGGGACGTCGGCGGAGGGATCGGAGGAGGTCGCAGATGATTCGCGAGACGAATCATCTGGCGAGGCGGGCGGATGGCAGCTCCCGGATCTGTTCGTCGTGGACGGCGGTCGTGGCCAGCTGAGGGCGGCGTTGACGGCGGCTCGGGATCTGGGGCTGCACGAGCTGTCGATCGTGGCGCTGGCGAAGGAGCGGGAGACCGCGGCGGGCGAGACGCTGACCGATCGGGTGTACCTGCCGGGGCAGAAGAACGGCATCCCGGTGCGTCCGCATACGGCGCTGGTGATCCTGGCGCGTGCGCGCGACGAGGCGCACCGGTTTGCGAACCGGGCTCGCGAGCGGCTCGGCAAGAACCGCCGGCTTCGATCGTCGCTCGACGAGGTCGAAGGGATCGGAGACGCGGGGCGAAGGCGTCTGCTGACGGCGTTCGACGGGGTGGAGGCGATCCGGGGCGCGAGCGACGAGCAGTTGCTCGCCGTGCCGGGGATCACGCGTCGGCATGTGGCGGCGCTGCGGCGACACTTCGGGGAAGGCGGGGACGGGACAGGGGAGGGGCCCGCCGGATCCGGACAGTGAGGGGAGGGAAGGGGGCGGAGCGCGCGGGGAATCGGGGGGGAGTCGCGACGTTGGCGAGGTATCCGCGCGCGGACGGTGTCGATTGGCGGGCGGGAGTAGACAGGGGCTTCCCGAGGGGGAGGGAAACGGCATAGGCTGGGGCTCAGGAAGGGAGAGCGAGGTGCGGGATGGACTTTGCACAGCAGCTCGGCAGGAGGATGCGTCGCGCGCGAATCGAGCGCGGCATCACGCAGGCGGATCTGGCGGCGAGCGCAGGGGTGGGGGCGAACTACATCCCGCGGTTGGAGCGGGGGGAGATGGTGCCATCGGTGGAGGCGGCGTGGCGCATCGCGCGGGCGTTGGGGATCTCGCTCGACGCATTGTGCGGGCGACCTTCGCGTCAGAACGGCGAGGAGCTGGCCGAGGTCGCGTCGCGTCTGCAGAAGACCGACCTGGCGGCGATGCGTCGGGTGCTCGAGACGCTGGAGGCGGTGGGCGCCCCTGCGCGCAAGCGGGCTCGTTGAGTCCCTGCACTCGTTTCGCGCGGACGGGTGCAAACCCGGATTGCGCTCCTGCCAACCAGGTTGGCACCCCCCGGCCGCGCAGGGAGGCGTCGATCCCCCGGGTTCCTGAAGGCACCGGAATTGCCTACGCATTGACATCGGCATCCCCCCAAACGTAATGTTCGCGCCGTCCAGGTTCGGCCTCTGCCATCAAGGAGCTCTTGTGATGAAACGTCTTGTTTCCCGCTCTGCCGCCGCCATCGTCGCCGCCGGAACATTGGGTGTGCTCATGGTTGCCCCCGGCTGCCTCGATCGCCCTGTGGCTCCGCAGCAGCCGAACACGACCAAGGTCTCGACCCAGCTCTATCGCGCCACCAAGATCGACAAGATCGACCTGCTGTTCATGATCGACAACTCGGCCTCCATGGCCGACAAGCAGGACATCCTCGCCGCCGCGGTCCCCGACCTCGTCAACCGCCTCATCCAGCCGCGTTGCATCAACGCCCAGGCGGTCGAGGTCCCGGAGGAGTCCGGCAAGTGCCCCGTCGGTTCCAAGCGCGAGTTCGACCCGGTCAACGACATCCACATCGGCGTGCTCTCGTCGTCGATCGGCGGCCATGGCGCCGACTCCTGTGCCAACGTCCCGACCTCCGCCTACACGCCGCGCATGGAGGACATGTCGCACCTCATCACGCGCGACCTGCAGGGCGGCACGGTGACGACCTACGAGGGCAAGGGATTCCTCTTCTGGGATCCCAAGGCCAAGGGCACGCCCCCCGGCGACGCCAACCCCACCGAGCTCGTCAACAAGTTCGTCAAGATCGTGCAGGGCACCGGTCAGGACGGCTGCGGCTTCGAAGCCATCCTCGAGGCCTGGTACCGGTTCCTCGTCGACCCCGCGCCCTACGGCAAGATCGTCGCGACCGACTGCAACAGCGGGCAGCCTGTCGAGGGCGGCCAGTGCCGCGGCCCGGACGGGACCGTCGACGACACCGTGATCCAGCAGCGCAAGGACTTCCTGCGTCCCGACTCGCTGCTCGCGGTCGTCATGCTCGCCGACGAGAACGACTGCTCGGTCATCGACGGCGGCCAGAGCTTCCTGGCGGTGCAGGCCTATTCGGGCTCGCAGCCGTTCCACCTGCCGCGCGCCACTTCGGCGTGCAACGACGATCCGAACAGCGCGGAGTGCAAGTCCTGCGGGCAGATCGATCCTTCGACCGACCCGCAGTGCGCCACGGGCTTCAACGAGCTCGACGACGCCCTGAACCTGCGCTGCTATCGCCAGAAGGAGCGTTTCGGCTTCGACTTCCTCTACCCGGTGCGTCGCTACGCCTACGGCCTCACGCAGAAGGCGTTCAAGCCGCAGCCCTACTGCGACAACGGCAACGATCCGCGCTGCAACGAGTGGGACGGGCTCGCGTTCCCCACGGGCGTGACCAATGGCGACCTCAACCCGGTGTTCTGCACCGAGTACGAGAAGAACCAGGACGGCACCGACAACCGCAAGGTCTGCAAGGCGGTGCTTCGTGACCCGAAGCTCGTGTTCCTCGCGGGCATCGTCGGCGTCCCCTGGCAGGACATCGCCAAGAACCCCAACGACCTCAAGGAGGGCTACCGCCCTGCCGAAGAGCTCTCTTGGACCACCACGAGCTACGACAACTACAACAAGACCAAGCCCGACGGCACGGCCGAGAAGAAGCCCGCCAACGGCGTCACTGACAAGATCACCATCTGGCATCACATCGTCGGCGAGGTGGACATGAACTCCACGCTCAACGATGCCAACGGCGCCCCCCACTACAACAGCAACTTCCTGCAGCCCGACCAGAAGAAGTCCGGCATGGCGCTCGACCCGCTCATGGTCGAGTCGGTCGATCCCCGCTCCGGCAACAACCCGGCCACCGGGGCGGCCGTGGCCGACATGAGTGCGGCCACTCCGACGGCGAATCCGGTCAACGGTCATGAGTGGGACATCCAACAGCGCAACGACCTGCAGTACGCCTGCATCTTCAAGCTGCCGCAGGAGAAGGACTGCTCGGTCAACGCGGTGTCCTGCGACTGCTCGGAAGCCGACGGCCTCAACAACCCGCTGTGCCAGACCGAATCGGGGACCTACGGCAAGATCCAGTACCGCGCAAAGGCCTACCCTGGGCGCCGTCAGCTCGCGACCCTGCGCGGCGTCGAAGCCCTCAGCCAGGGCCAGGCGATCGCCGCATCCATCTGCCCTTCGAACACGGGTGACACGACTGCCGACGACTACGGCTACCGCCCCGCCATCGGCGCGATCATCGATCGTCTCCGCGCGGTCCTCGCAGGCACCTGCTGGGGCCAGCAGCTCAAGCCCTTCGAGAACGGCGAGGTGACGTGCATCGTGCTCGAGGCCACCAAGTACCCCGAAGGCTCGACCGCCTGCCCCCCGTGCAAGGCTGAGGAGGCCCGCGCAGAGGCCGTGCAGTCGACCAAGGATGCGCTCGCGTCCGACCCGAACTACGTCGAGAACAATCTGAAGTGCGTCTGCGAAATCAGCCAGGCCCCGACCCTCTCGGAGGAGCAGGATCCGGAGAGGAAGACCATGACGGAGGAGATGGCTGCCTGCATCGCCTCCACCGAGGACTTCCCCGTGGTCAACGGCAAGGAAGTCAACGGCTGGTGCTACGTCGATCCGGCAGCCAATTCCAAGGCCAACGCCACGCTGGTCGCGACCTGCGCGGCCGACGCCAAGCGCATGATCCGTTTCGTCGGCTCCTACGGCAACCCGCAGCCCGGCTCCCTCACCTTCCTGCAGTGCAAGGGCGCGACCTTTAGCGGAACCTGACAACGTGTTGACACGGGGAGCGTCGTGAGACGCTCCCCCACGCCCGCGAGGCGCGCGGCTCCTGCTCGCGCCTCGCTCGCTTTTGTGAGCCGTGAGCAAGAAGACCATCCTCATCATCGAAGACGAGCCCCACATCGTCTTGGGACTCAAGGATGCCCTCGAGTTCGAGGGCTACGACGTGCTTGCCGCGTACACGGGCAAGGAGGGCGTGGCCATTGCGCGAGCCCAGAAACCCGACGCGGTGTTGCTCGACCTGATGCTGCCGGACATCAACGGCTATCAGGTCTGCGAGGAGCTGCGCCGCTTCGACCCCTTCCTGCCGGTGATCATGCTCACCGCCCGCAGCCAGGAGGCTGATAAGATTCGGGGGCTCGATGCCGGCGCCGACGACTACGTCACCAAGCCCTTCAGCGTCGCCGAGCTGACCGCACGCATCCGCGCCATCGTGCGTCGCGCCTCCCGAACTCCCGGAGCCCCCGAAGGCTTCGAACTCAACGGCATCCGGGTCAACCTTGCAGCCCAGACCGTCGAGCGCGACGGCACCGAGCACCGCTTGTCCTACTACGAGGTCGAGCTGCTGCGCATGCTCCACGAGCGCATGGGCCAGCCCGTCTCGCGTGAGGACATTCTCTCGCGCATCTGGGGCCTCGAGCAGTGCGCCACCAACCGCACCGTGGACAACTTCATCGTCAAGCTCCGCAAGAAGATCGAGTCCTCCCCGGACAAGCCGGAGCACATCCTCACAGTGTACGGATTCGGATACAAGCTCGTCTGACTCCCTGCTCCTCCCCCCGCGACGCCTCCCTCTCGCGCGGATCTCCAACGCCTCTCCCATCCCCAAGCCGTGACTGCAGCCTCCCGTTGCGCTATCTCTCTGCGCGAGGACCGTGAGCACTCAAGACCGCGCAGCCCGGATTGTCCGTCGCGCGTCCATCGCTGGCGTCGCGACCACGGCCACCCTCGCCGCGTGCGCCTACCTCGGCGTCCCCTCTCTCGACGCCGACCCGCTTCCTGCCGCCCCCATCGTCCTGTCCTCGCTCCCCTTCGATCCCGGCATCCCACCCTCGTCGTCCCGTTCCGCCCCGGTCCCCGTCGGACGTCGCGACGTCCGCGATCTCACCAAGCGCTTGGAGATCGTCGGCGTCCCGACGGCATCGAGCACGCACCTTCGGGATCGCGCCGCGCTCGCCGTGGATGGTGATGCGGCGACGGTGTGGCGCGGGGGAGAAGGCGAGAGCCGTTGGGAGTGGACGCTTCCGTTTCGGGGGCCAGTGCACCTGGGGTTGATCCGTGCATGGTTTGGCGACTCTTCGGTGCAGGGCATTCCCTCTGCCTACCGGTGGGAGTTCGAGCCGGCCCGCGAGGGGGTCTGCTCCTGGAGCGGCCAATGGCAGCCGCTGCCGGACGGCGCAGTGGATGATCGTCACCCGAACGAATTCGTGCATGGGCCCCGGACCATCCATGCGAGCAAGCAGGTGGTGTTCACCGACGCGACGGCGTGTGCGCTGAGGCTGGTGATCGAGGCGAGCGAGGGCGGCGTCCCGCCGGTCGTGCGCGAGCTGTCGATCCTGGCGAGCGCGACGTCGCTGACTCGCGAGCACGGCGTCTTGGTTCGGGCGCCCGGATCCCGTCCCGTCCTGCCCGGCTCGCGTCCGGAGGCGGTGCTCGACGGTGCGTACGTCTCGCACTGGTCGGGTGATGCGGGCAAGGCTCCGTGGACCATCGAGGTGACGTTGCCGTCCCCGCGGAAGGTGGACCGCATCGGGCTGCGGCTTGGATACGACGCTGTGACGGTGGATCGCACGGATGACTCCGGGCGCAGGTTCAGCGGGGCGTACCTGCCCGTGCGATACCGGGTCGAGCTGCAGCGGGTCGACGGTACATGGTCGCGGGTTCGCGCGGCGGATCCCCCGGAACAGTGGGGGATACCTCTGCCGGTGCGGCGCAGGCTCGTGCGTTTGGCGGAGGCTGAGACGGTGAAGTCGTTGCGCCTGACCGTGGATGAGGCGACGGGGCCGTGGGGGGAGGAGGATCGAGCGTTGGCGGCGCCGGTGGTCCGGGACGTCTCGCTGTACGCTGCAGACGACGTCTACCCGGTGATCGAGCCTCCACTGTTCCTGAGCGTGAATGCGAATCCGTCGGCGCTCACCAGCACCCGCAAGGGGGGGGAGGCGTACTCGGACGGGGGCTTTGCTCGCGACGCCTTCCACCGTCTTCGCCGGATCGTGGCCGGTTTCGATTCCGATACGAGGTGGCCTGCGGACGCGTCGCGCGCGCGGGACGACGGGACGGGTCGGTTCCTGGAGTGCATCGAGGGAGACGATCCGGTGTTGGGTCGGGCGTTGCTGGTGGAGAACGCGCCGCCGCCGGTCGTGATGCTTTCGGGGGGGTTCAGTTGGACGATGGACGAGCGGACGGCGCCGGACCCGGCGCACGCGGGAGCGTGGTTCTGGGACGTGACATCGCCCGCGGAGTCATCCGAGCGGGGGATGGGGGCGCTGATCGGCCCGGTGCACGACCGGGTGGCGCCGTTCGTGGGGTTCTGCGGGGGGGCTCAGATTCTGGCGGCGCTGGAGGCCTGGCCGCGGCTGGAACGGGAGATCGACCTGGACACGACGGATCCGTACGGGGGGTGGTCGAGGCTTCTTCTGGGCAACGGCAACGAGCCGCTGGATCGCATTCCAACGGGCAAGGAGCACATCGAGCTGGCGTGGTGGCTCGACCCGCCGGAGCGCGACGCCTCGCGTCCCGTGATCGTCTTCGACGGGGCGGATCGCCTGTTCGAGACGCTTGCCCTGGGCAGCGGTCGGAGCTCCACGCGGCAGCTTCCCTCTTCGCACTACGCGATGGTTAGGGCGAGCGCGTTCGACGGAATGCTGTCGTCGCTGAAGATGACGGCGTGGAGCGAGTACTGTCATCCTTGGGTGTTGCCGGTGCCGGAGCCGACGCGGCGGCAGGGGGATGGGCGGTGCGTGACGGTGCCGCAGGCGTATCGTTCGCGCGACACGGGGAGGTATCCGGTGATCGGCTTCCAGTTTCACCCGGAGCAGCGGGATCTGCCGCGGTTAGCGCCGGGGGCGCCAGTGGAGGAGCGGGGGGACGGGCTGGAGGTGTTCGCCAATGCGATCGACCTGGCGGTGGAATCGTATATGCGGCTGTACTGGCCCGACGCCTGAGCGTGCTGTACGGCCGCGCAGTGTCGGATGAGGTGCGGGATTCCTGCGCGAGGCCCCTGGGGATCCGGCTTGACGGCCTTGTGCGCCCGTTCATAATCGCCGACCTGAAAGGATGCACAGCGCGCGTCTGCTCAGCGCAGAGCAGACCCCGTCGAGGAGAGACATGGAACCATCGATTGCCGCACCGTGCGGTTCCGAGGATGCGGAACCTCCGTCGCCAGCCTCCAGCTCCGAGGAGTCCGAACCTCCGCCAGCCGTCGAAATCAAGTCCGACACCGTCCTGAGCTTCCCCGCAGCCCCCGCCTGGCAGCTCCAACTCCAAGCCGCTCTCACCACGCGACAGTCGTTCGAGCGGTTGCTCGATCCTTCCGACGAGCGTCTCGCATGTTTCGACGAGGTGGCGGCGCGCTACCCCGTGCGGGTGCCTCCGTATTACCTGTCGCTCATCAATGTTCGTGATCCGAACGATCCGATCGGGCGCATCGCGCTGCCCGACGTCCACGAGCTCTCTTCGTGCCCCTCCTTGCTCCGCGACCCGCTCGAGGAAGAGGAGGACATGCCGGTCGATCGGCTCGTCCATCGCTACGGCGATCGGGCCTTGCTGCTCGCCACCTCGACCTGCGCCATGTACTGCAGGTTCTGCACGCGCAAGCGTCTCGCCGGCCGCGAGGGAGGGCGGATCTCCTCGCGCAATCTCGAGGCGGCCGTGGCCTATCTGCGGGCTCACCCCGAGGTGCGCGACGTCATCGTGTCGGGAGGCGATCCGTTGACCCTCGCCGACGGGCACCTCGCCCAGATTCTTGCCGCGCTGCGGACGGTGCCGTCGATCGAGATCCTGCGGGTGGGCACGCGGATGCCGGCCGTGCTTCCGCAGCGGATCACGCCGTCGTTGGCTCGCATGCTGGCGCGTTTCCAGCCTCTGTTCCTGAACACGCACTTCAACCACCCGCGCGAGCTCACGCCGGAGGCCCTCGAAGCCCTGGGGCGTCTCGCCGACGCGGGCATTCCGCTGGGCAATCAGTCGGTGCTCCTGGCTGGCGTCAACGATCGTCCCGAGATCCTCGCCGAGCTGTTCCGCAAGCTGCTCGCCGCGCGCGTGCGCCCCTACTACCTGTACCAATGCGATCTGACCGAGGGGGTCGAGCACCTGCGCACGCCGCTGTCACGCGGCATCGAGATCATGGAGGCGCTGCGCGGAAGGCTGAGCGGCCTGGCCATCCCGACCTTCGTGGTCGATGCTCCCCACGGCGGCGGCAAGATCCCGGTCTGCCCCAACTACGTCGTCTCGCTCGCCCCAGGACGCACCGTCCTGCGCAACTACGCCGGCCAAATGGTGGCCTATCCCGATCCGGTCCCTGGCGTCTCGAGGCAGGATGGAGGAGGCGCGATCCACGACGGTGTCTCCGCCCTGCTCTGCGGCGCGCGCGATCAGCTCGGAGCACGCCCCGAGTCGCAGGAGAGCCGACGTCGAACCAACGTCGCCCGCTCCCACCTCCACGTCGCCAATCGAACGATCACCGTCGGCCTCGCCTTCAATACCAGGCGGACCAACGCCCTGGTCGACGATCGCGAGTCGGAGTTCGAGTCCCCTCGCACCATCGAGGCGATCGAGGCCGCGCTCCGCGACTTCGGCCACCAGGTCGTGCGTCTCGAGGCCGACTCCTCCTTCCCCGCCCACCTGACCGAGTCCCGCGCCGACGTCGTGTTCAACATGGCCGCCGGCATCGTCGGCTGCCGTCGCGAAGCCCAAATCGCCTCCGTCTGCGAAATGCTCGGCGTCGAGTACACCGGCTCCGATCCCCTCGTCCTCGCCGCGTCGCTCGACCGCACCGTCGCAAAGCGCCTCCTGCGCGATGCCTCCGTCCGTACCCCCGAGTACTTCGCCGTCAACGGCGCCCCCATGAAGGTCCCCCAGGGCTTCCGCTTCCCCGCCATCGTCAAACCAGGCGTCGGAAGCTGCAGCAAGGGCCCCAGCCTCATCCCCGTCGCTCGCGACTCGCTGCAACTCAGCGAGGTCGTCGCCAACCTCCGTCTGCGCCACGGCAAGTCCATGCCGCTCATCGTCGAGGGGTTCATCTCCGGTCGCGAGATCACCGTCGGCCTGCTCGCGAAGGCCGGACGGCTCGTGCCTCTCGAGCCGATGGAGGTCGTGTTCCTGCACGACGACGGCCTGCGGATCTACAGCGATGAGATGAAGCGCAACTGGGACGGGAAGCTGACGTACCAGTGTCCGGCACGGGTCGACGAGAAGGTCCTGCGGGCGTGCCGTTCGGTGGCCGAGCAGGCGGCGCGCGCGCTGGGATGTCGTGACTTCGCGCGCGTGGACATGCGGCTCGACGCCCACGGCATACCCTGGGTCATCGAGGTCAACCCGCTCCCGGGCATCACCCCCAGCTACAGCGATCTCGTGATGATCGCCGAGGCCTCGGGCATGAGCTACCGCGACCTCATCGGGCGCATCGTCGAGTCCGCGCTCTCCAGACTGGCCGCACGTCGACGCAAGCTCCACTGCGCTTCGTGATCGGCTCCCACCCTCTCTCCCCACCTCCCTCGCGCGCCGGTCTTCGCTTCGGCTCCCCACGCTGATGCCGGCACGCGGTGGTCGCGGGGCTGCGTCACCGGGCTTACTTGAGAGGCAGAACGTTGCGGGGATCGCAGGGGATGGTGGTCTGGTTGCGGACGACGTTCTGGTTGCGCAGATCGGCGGGGTCGATGTTGTCGCGGACCTGGCGGACCTCGAGGTGCAGGTGCACGATTCCTTCGCTCCCGGTGTCGCCGACGAAGCCGAGCAGGTCCCCTTCGCGGGCGGTCATGCCCGGAGCGATCCCCTCCGCGGTCGCGTCGAGGTGGCCGTAGAGCACGATGTAGTCGCGGAGCCTGCCGCCTTCACGGAGCGTGTGGCGGGTGACCACGGAGATGCCGAAGAGCTTCCCGACGAAGAGGACCTCGGCGTCTCCCTGCTGGTGTTCGAGGGGGAGGGTTCGGACCTCGGTTCCCCGGATGTGCATCAGGTCCACGGCGCCGTGGCCGGTGTGGGACAGGCGCGAGCCGCGGCGCTGCTCGTTGTCCGGGCGATCGAGGTCGTAGCCGGAGACGGCGAAGTGCCCCGATTCCGGCGGCGGGACGGGGTACCGATAGGCGTCGTAGTCGGCGGGGCGTTCCGGGAGCTTGGGGATCTGCTCGTAGGTGATCCACCGGCCGGAGCGGTCGCGGTGCACGTTCGTCTCTCCCACCAGGTCAAGGCTGGACCCGGTGGGGAGGTCGTCGGGGATCGGGATGCACTGATCGAAGTCGGGGAGGGTGCCGGCGGGGCAGACGGCGGACATGTCGAAGGCGAGGGTGGGGGAGGTTCGGACGACGGTGACGGTTCGGTGGCCGGGGTCGCTGGGGCTGGCCGCCGCGGAGAGAGCGGTGAGGGCGGCGGCGGCGACGGATGCGCGGGCCAGCGGGTCCATGCGGGGAGAGTAACCGATCGGTCGTCGGGTGCATTCCCCCCGTTGCGGCCCCGCGCCGGGACGACTACCCCTCGGACCATGCGACCCCCTGAAAGCGGCGGAATCCAGGCGAGCCTCGAGGCGATCTACAAGGCGCAGCGGACGATCCGGGACGTGAGCAGCAAGATCGAGCGCTCCCCGGCGGCGGCGCAAGCCATCCAGAAGGCGATCGGGGAGGCGCGATCCCAGCGCGCGGACGACGAGCGCGCGTTGCGACTCGTGTGTCTGGTGCGGCTGCTGCAGAACATCCCGTCGTCGAAGGCGATCGATCTGCTCGTGGATCTGCTCGGAGACGATCTCGACGACGTCCGCGCCGCGGCGGGCATCGTGCTCGAGGACATCGGGCGCGACCGGTCCAACGATCTGCGCACGGGCATCGGCCGCGCGCTGACGTCCCTGCCGCCCGACCATCACGCGCTGCGCGAGCTGCCCTTCGTCGTGCTCAACGTGAGCGAAGGCGACGCCCGCGCCGCCCTCGTGCCGTTCCTCAAGCTGCGCGACGCCGAAGCGGTTGCGTCAGCCATCGAGGCGCTGGTGGAGAACGCGGATCCCGACGCCATCGCCGAGCTGACCGCGTTGAAGGAAGACAAGCGCGAGGTGGAGATCGGCGACGACTCGACGGACGAGACCGTGCAGGTGACGATCGGGGAGCTGGCGCGCGACGCGGTCGATGCGCTGGACGAGATCCGGAAGGCGATTGCGCAGCCGGACCGGTAGGATGACCCTGCACGCGCTCGATGCCCGGGACGTGGCCGTCTTCGAGACCTTCGCGGTCCCTCGGTATCTCACCAGGTTCGGAATGCTCGCGGTGGAGTTGCTCATCCCGTGCGATGGCGCCGTGCTCGCCAACGTCGGCTGCCGCACCGGCTTCCCCGATCAGATCCTGGGAAGATACCTCCCCGGCGTCAGCGTCCTGGGCTTCGACCCCTCGGAGGCCGCGCTGGAGCTCGCGCGCACCAAGGCCGCCCTCATACGCGACGCGGTCATCGAGTACCGCGCCGGGGACATCCCGCTCCCTGTGGACGGGGCGGCGTTCTCCCACGCCCTCGCGCTCCACCCCCGGCTGGATGTTTCGGGGAACGAAACATTGATGCGGGAGCTCCACCGCCTGCTGCTCCCAGGCGGCCAGGCCGTGTTCGCAATGCCCCTCCGCGGCTCCTTCCAGGAGATCATCGACCTGCTCCGGGAGTATGCCCTCAAGGCCGACGCCGCCGAGCTGACCAAGGCGCTCGAATCCTCCGGCGCTGCGCGTCCCACCCTCGAAGTCCTGAGCGAGGAACTCGAAGCGGTCGGCTTCGACGACGTCGACGTGGAGGTCCGCCCGACCACTCTCACGTTCCGATCGGGACGCGACTTCTTCGAGGACCCGGTCTCCCGCCTGATGATCGTGCCCGAAATCGAAGCATCGCTCGGCCTCGGCCCTCTGGACGAGCCCATGAAGTACGTGCGTGACGCGATCGACCGGTACTGGTCCGAGGCGGACTTCGAGCTCACGGTGAACGTCGGCTGCGCCAGTGCGCGGCGCTACTGAGCGGGCCGACGCGCAGCGTCGGGACCTCAGTAGCCCTGGAAGTCCTCGATCACGACCCGCACGCGGAACCCCTCGGCGGTGCGACGGACCAGGAACAGGATCTCGTCTCCGAAGACGCGATCCTGCCCCACCTTTCGCACTTCGATCGGGATCCGAACGAGAAGGTCCTGCTCCTCCATCATGACCGGTCGTGCAGGCCGTTCTCCTTCGACGTCCTGCAGGTCGCGGGGCGCGTAGAGCTCCATCGAGGTCTCGCGGTACACCGGCTCCGGCCCCGTGGCCCGATAGTCGAACTTGCCGAAGCGTCGCTCCCAGACCTGCTCGGCGGGACTCCCCGCTCCCGCGCCGGTCGGATTGCCCGACGGAGCGAACCACAGCGCGTCACGCGTCAGCACCTCGCGAAGCGCTGCGCCGTCTTCCCGGCTCACCGCCTCGAAGAACGCGCGTACGGCCGACACGGCGCCGCTGGCATCGGCGGGCTCCAGGAGCGTCACCCAGCCCGACGACGTCCTGCCGCGCGCGACCGTCGGGGGAGGCGTGCCCTGCAGGTCCACCGCGACGCCGTCGGGGCGCCGTGGCCCCGAGGGGAGCGCAGACGCCGTGGCGAAGGTGGCGTTGCGCTGAAGCGTGCACGCCGATGGGGCGATCGCCGCGCCGACGAGCGGTGCGGCGAGCAGCACGAGACCGACCAGGCGCCTCATCGAGCCCATGCCTTCACAGCGACTCGACTTCCACCTTCGACTGCCTCCCCACGGCGACCGTCGAGCCATCCGGGACCACGACCCACTGCCCGGCCGGGGGCTCGTCGAAGTCCGCTCCGATGAGGTCGAAGCGCACGCGCGCGAGATCCGGCAACCGGCTCCGGCGGAACGCGTCGTCGGGAAGCAGCTCCTCGATGTCATCCTGCCCATGGATCGGACGATAGGCCATCCCCGTGCCGCGCGTGAGCCCCACGATGTACTCGCCGTTGCTGACGAGGATCCCGATACGGCCGCTGTCTTCTGCGCCCTCCTCGCTCGAGAGGCGGTCCACCAGCGCGACGGTGGTGCGCAGGGCCCTGACGACTTCGGCGGCAGGCGTCTGGTCGGTGAGCTTGCCGGCGTCGTGAAGGAACGACAGGAACAGGTGGAAGACCAGCTCGCTGTCGGTGTCTCCTCTCACGTTGCGCATGAGGAAGTCGGGGATAGAGGTGACAAGCCGATCGCGGAGGTTCTCGAACTGGGCGATCGTGCCGGTGTGCGCGAACAACCACTGTCGATAGCGGAACGGATGGGTGTTGCGAGTGCCGGGCTCCCCGACGCTCGGAAGGCGCACATGCCCGATGAGTACGTCGGTCCTGACGTCACGCATCAGCCCCGACACATCGACGGTCGGGTGCGCGTCGATCGGCCGGCGACGCAGGAGCACCTCGCCACCCTGGTAGAAACCGAAGCCCCATCCCAGGGTCTTGCCCCATCCTCGCGCCACCATCGCCTGCGCCTCGACCCTGAGCACGTGCGGGCTGATGTCCGATCGATTCCCGATGAAGCCAAAGAGACGAGCCATCCAGTCCTCCGAGCGGTTCGTCCGAGGCCCGGGGGCTCCGGCGACGACGCGACTCTACGCATGCAACTCGCGAACCGGGGATGCAAGGGGAACGTCGAGCACGTGCCGCTCACGGCCGATGCGCGTCCTGCCGACAGGATGCCCCGCCGCGCTCGAGGAAGCACTTGGTGCGGGCCCGCGTCTGCTTCTCCCAGCGATCGGAGAGCAGGCGCACCCAGAGAGTGGCGGTACCGCCCACGATCAGTGCCATCACCCACCAGGAGAAGAACGACTCCATGAAGCCTCGTGCCTCGATGGTAGCCTACCTGCTCGCGCTTCGGGGATCCGCGAGAGTCAAGGGCACAACGAGCGTCGACCCTGCGCTCACCACGACCGCTCCGACCCGTGCCTTCAGTTCAGCGTCTGCGGCAAGAGCAGCTCGAATGGAGCAATTTCCGCGTCGAACGTGCGACCGTCGTCCCGCACCATCTGGTACGCGCCGCGCATCGTCCCGCGCGAGGTCTCCAGCACGCACCCGCTGACGTACTCGAAGGACTGTCCGGGCTGCAGGTGAGGTTGCTGGCCCACGACCCCCGGCCCCTGCACCTCCCGTTGGGAGCCCTTTCCGTCGGTGATGATCCACTTGCGAGCGTCGAGACGTGCCGCTTCGGTCCCCTCGTTCGAGATCCGGACCCGATAGCCGAACACGTATCGGTGCTCCACGGGAGCAGACTGATCGGGGAGGTAGAAGGCTTCGACCTGGACGCGGATGCCGCTGCTGACCGACATGGACATGCCCCCTCCATGGGGCAGGCCGGGCGCAATCGCCAAGCCTCCGCAAGGCGCAGGGAAGCCATTCGAGGGACGACGATTCGTTCACCCTGTGACGCAACCGCCGGCCCCTCGCGTCCGACAGGGGGGAATGAAACGTTATCCTCGATCGACCCTGTCGGCTCTCGCAGCCTTCGTGTTCGCAGCCTGCTTCGGACCTCCCGAACGACCGGAGTTCACGCGGGTGGTCCAGCCAGGCCCGGAAGTCACGCTGACCCCGTTCAGGGGCGAGCGGATCGCTGCGCCCGCTACGCACGTCACGCTGAATCCCGGTCCGACCGACGGCAGCGAGGTAGTGTGGGTTCGTGGCGACCTCTCCTCGCGCGAGTTGAGGGAGGTGCTGACGGGAACCGAGTCCGCGGCGCTGGAGGCCCGGAAGGTGGAGGTCACCTGGTGGAAGGACGGCACGTCGCTTGGCCTTGCGCCCGGGGCGTGGCTCGAGCCCGGGGAGACCTACGCAATCGGCTGGCCCGCGCGGTCGTGGTCGTACAGCTTTCGCGTGGCCGATCCCGACGAGTTGCCGAGGATGGCGCGGGTGTGGCCGCCGCCCGCGCTCGAGTCCGCGGCCGCGTTCATCGTGTGGTGTCTGGCAATGCCGTCGCAGGGAGAGATCGACACGGCGCCGACGACGCTCGATCTGTGGCCTGGGCCGGTGCGGGGGAGGCTCAGGGCAGGAGCGTTGGCGGGGATTGGTCGCGAGTGCGTTTCGTGGGAAGCGCTCGACGAGCCTGGGGAGGTGATCGTTCCTCCCCCGGTCGTGCTCCTGGGCGACGGGCGATGGGCGAGCGTGGAGCCGACACCGATTGCGTCGGGGCAGCCGATGCCGTCGGTAGTGCGCGCATGCGACGGAGCGCTTCACGCGATCGGTCCGGCGTGCGCGACGGTGATGGATGATCGGGTGGAGCTGGTCGTGGAGGATGGTGCGTGGTGGATTGCGATGCGGATCGGATCGTCGAGCTGGGCTGGGGCGCTGACACCAGGCTCGCGCGCTCTGATCCGTCAGCTCCAGCCCGGGATGGAGCAGGGGTGGGAGGTCTTCGGCGTGGATCTTCGGGGCAGGAGGCGGGCGTGGGAGGGGCGATTGCACACCGAGGAAGCGACGGCGCATGTGGTGCTCAACGAGGTGATGTCGAATCCCGCGGGGGTGGAGCCGGAGCAGGAGTGGATCGAGCTGTACAATGACGGGGTGGGGGGAGCCGAGTTGGAGGGATGGATTCTCGAGGATCCAGGTGGTGCGACGGTGTTGCCTGCGGCGACGCTGGCTTCAGGGGCGCATGCGCTGGTGGTGAACGAATCGTATCGCGAGGATTCGTGGCCGGATTGTGCGCCTCCGAAGGGAACGCTGATCGTCCGTGTGCCGAAGCTTGGCAACCAGGGATTGTCGAACGGGGGGGAGGCGCTGCAGCTTCGTGATCCGAATGATCGGATCGTCTCGCGGATTCCCCCGATTCCGAGCCCAAAAGCGGGTGAGTCCATCGCGCGGATTCGTCCCGATGCGCCGGACCGGTTGGAGGGCTCGTTCATGGCGGGAGTGGATGGTGGAACCCCCGGCACGGCGAACACCCCCTAGATTCGGATTCCGCGAAGCGGAATCGTTGTGATACGTTGACGCCGTTCTGCCCGATCGAGCGGGCAGGGACGAACGACGAAGGGTGATTCGCGGGGAGTGCCGGGGAGTCCCATGGCCATCGAAAGAGACATGAAGCTGCTGACCGCGTCAGATGTCGCGGACCTGTGCGAGGTGGATCTGAAGACGATCCACAACTGGGTCGAGCGCGGGTGCATCCCGCACTTCCGCACGCCGGGGCGGCATCTCCGATTCCAGGCGCTCGACGTCGCGAGGTTCCTGCGTGAGTGGGGCTATGCGATCCCGCGTCGGTTCTACACCCAGGTCGCACTGAGCGTGGTCGTGCTCGGAGGCAAGGAAGCCGTCGCGTTCGTGCAGAAGGCAGCGGGACCGAGCATCGCCGTTCACCCAGTCGGAGACCTGTACGAGTGCCTCCTGCACATCGGCGCCGAGCCCACGTCGGCCGTGGTGATCGACGAGTCGAGCGCGCGCGACTGGGCGGAGAGCCTGCCGGGCGCGATCGGTGCGCTGCGTCGTGCCTTCGACTCGTTGACGATCGTGCGGCTCGGCGACGGAGACGAGGATCCCGATGACGATCTGCGCGTAGCGATCGTGCCCATGGGGGACACGAAGATCATGCGAGCCGCGCTGGTCGGTGACCACCAGGCATCGGCGACCGCCGCGATCGATCCCCCGCCTGCGGCTCCGAAGCTCAAGCGCAAGCCCCGCAAGCACGCCTGAGCCGCGATGGCGGTGTGCCTCGCACGCGCTCCCAGGCGGCGCGTGAGGCGGGGGGGCGCTGCGAACTGCGCGGAGAGGGAGGTCGGGCTGAGGACGGACAAAACCCCGGCGACCTCGCGGGACGCCAGGGTTATCGCGGAGCGGAGCCTTTCAGCCGGCGGCCTTCTTGGCGGCGTGAAGGCGCTTGGCGAGGCGGGCCTTGATGCGCGAGGCGGCCTTGGGGTGGACGATGCCCTTCTGTGCGGCCTTGTCCACGGCGGAGACCAGCTTCGCTGCGGCCTTGCCGGCATCGTCGAGCTTGTTGGCAGCAACGAGCTCACGGGCCTTGCGCAGGTCGGTGCGGACCGCGCTCTTGACGGCCTTGTTGCGGGCGGTGCGGCGGAGCCGCTGGCGATTGCGTCGTTCGGCAGAAGGATGGTTGGCCATGTTGAATCTCGTACCTTACTTGGCCTCGGCCGGACGCTTCGCGTCGGCGGCGTTGGTGTCATAGCCTTCGGGGTGGATCGGGAAACGAGGCGTGGGGGCCTTCGCCCGTTCCTTCTTGTTCGCCTTGCCGTTGGTGGTCATCTTGCGGCGGCGGATGCTCATTGTCTGCTGCGTTGCGGAAACCATGGCGACTCCCTGCGAATGCCGGTCTCCGGGACCGACAGGGCGGCGGACTATGATGGGAAACGGCGGGCAAGTCAAGCCCTGCCAGGGCTCTGTCTTCCAACCGTTCAGAGACTACCGGTCCGCGGGTTGTGCCGAGGCCCATCGCGGCGACGACACTGCGGTGCCCGGCTGCCGCTCCCTACCGCGCGCGACAGCCGATTCCGCGTCCTTGCAGCACCGGAACCCCGTCTGGATCCCGGAGTACTTCTCATCGTGGTGCGCCGTGTTCGCACGACAACGATTGCGCCCGGTCATCCACCAGCCCCCGCGCAGCTCCGACCTCTTGCCCGGCTTTGCCCAGGGCTGACGCACCCACTCGTCGACGTTGCCCACCATGTCGCGCACCCCGAAGGGGCTCACGCACGTCGCGTGGGAGGCCTCGCGCATGTCGCGGTTCGCGTGCCAGCGACCGTCGCGCAGGATCCGATCCTGGTTGCACAGCGCGGGCGCGCGCTCGTAGCCGTAGGGGTACGGGAGCCCCTCCTCCCCCTCGCACGCGAACTCCCACTCCTGGTTGGTGCACAGACGCTTGCCGATGCTCGTGCACATCAGATCCGCCTGGGTCCAGGAGACCGCTCGCACGGGGACCTGTTCCCCCGGCAGCACGAACTCGTCGCGGTCGATGCAGAAGCGCATGGCGTGCCGGCCCGACGTGCACGTCGATGGCTTCTTGAACTCCGCGCATACGCGTTTGGAGGGCTGCCCGATGGGATCGTCCCAGCGCAGGCACTGCTGCTCCCAGTACAGGCAGTGCTGACCCTCGGCGAACATCATGTCCGGCGGGCAGACTCCCGGATCCGTGGCCTCCGGCAGGGGCGTCGAAGGCTCGATTTCCGAAGGCTCGCGTGTGACGGCGCGGTGTGCGGCGGGATCTGCGTGGAAGTCGTTGCCGACGGTTTGGGCGACCCGTGCTGCGGCCGCGAGGCCGGTGGGAGGCGCCGGGACGACGGTCGGACGGCGGGAAGCGTTCGCCGAGTCGATCGCGGGGATCGCCGCGAGGGCGACGGCGACGAAGGCGAGCGTGTGTCGCACGGATCGGCCCCGGCTTCTCATGACGCGACGTGTAGCTTCGACGGCGCAGGACGGCCAAGTTCCGGCGCCGGTGCCGCGGCGGCGGGCAAGAGCCGAAACGTGCGCGCGTCTGTCCGATGCTGTATACGGTCGCGCTCATGAGCGTCGAGAGGATGGAGATCGGCGTGGTGGGGGCCGGGGCGTGGGGAACCGCGCTGGCGGATCAGCTCGCCAGCATGGGGCACGGCACGACCCTGTGGAGCCACGAGCCCGAGGTCGCGCAGGAGATCCGCGAGACGGGCGTGAATGGCACGTTTTTGCCCGGACACCGGCTGCAGGAATCGATTCGTGCAACGAACGATCTGGATGAGTGCGTGCGCGGCAAGGCGATGATCGTCGTCGCGGTGCCGAGCCACCACGTCCGACGCGTCGCCTCGGGCTTCCGCGGAGCGCTGCAGCGCGGAACCCTGCTGGTGAGCGCGTCGAAAGGGATCGAGAACGAGACGCTGATGACGATGTCGGAGGTGTACTCCGACGTGCTGGAGTCGAACTTCCATAAGCACTTCGCGGTGCTTTCGGGCCCGTCGTTCGCCGTCGAGGTGGCGCGCCGGATGCCGACCGCGGTGACGATCGCAGCGTGGGATCAGCGCACGGCGGTTCGCGTGCAGCAGGCGGTGTCGAGCACGTGGTTCCGCGGGTACACGTCGACCGACGTGGTGGGCGTGGAGCTGGGCGGGGCGCTGAAGAACGTGGTGGCCATCGCGGTCGGGGCGATGGACGGTGCGGGGTTCGGTCACAACACGCGAGCGGGGCTCATCACCCGCGCGCTGTCGGAGATCTCGAGGCTCGCTGTCCGAAGGGGAGGCAATCCGCTGACCGTATCGGGATTGTCAGGCCTGGGCGATCTCATCCTGACCTGCACGGGGGATCTGAGCCGCAACCGCACCTTCGGCTTCCGACTCGGACGGGGAGAGCGCGTGCAGGACATCCTCTCTTCGCAAAGACAGGTCGTCGAAGGGTATCTCACGGCGCGCTCCGCCCACGAGCTGGTGTCCCAGCTCGGGGTTGAGGCGACCATCCTCGAGCATACCTACCGGTTCCTGCACGACAACGAGTCGGGCCGTCCCATATCCGAGTTCGTATACGACGTGATGAGTCGCGAGCTGAAGGCGGAGGTTGCCTGGGTGTGACGCAGGGTCACGGGCGGATGGTGACGCCGACGGAGTAGGACGAGCGCTGGAAGGGGCCGACCTTTGCGCGCTTCAGGGCCGACACGATGCAGCCGGCAGCGGGTTTGCCCGAGGCCGCACCGCTGACGCTCACGGCAGAGACAGCTCCCGAGCTCACGAAGGTGACCTGGGCCCTGGATGGGTCTTCCATGCCGGCGACGCATGCGCGCGCGGCACCCATCACGGCGCCCATGGCGCCTTGGATGGCGCCCTGCGACGGGATTTCCGGCACGTCGGCGCTGTGCTTCGCGGGGCCGGACGGCGTCGCCTCGCCAGCCCCGGGCGCTGCGGTGTTCGCTCCGACAGCCGTCGCCATCGCGCCCTCGAGCCCTGTGGGCGCGGGGCCGACAGCGGACGCCGCGGGCTTCTCCTTGTCCGCGGACGCGCTCTTGGGTGAAGGCTCCTTGGAGGTGTCCCCGGCCTTGTCGTCCTTGCGCGCGATGGCGCCTCCGGCGGCGGTCGTGTCTCCAGGCGCCGCGCTCGCTGCCGCAGCAGGTGCCTCGCCGGACGCGGCTGCAGCCGGCGCAGGAAGATCCGCCGGAGCAGGGGCCGTTGCGCTCGCCATGGCGACGGGAGCGCTTTCCGGTGCTGCATCTCCCTTGGATCGGAGGGAGACGACGGCGACGGCGGCGATGGCCGCGAGGGCAACGAAGGAGCCGACGAGCAGTGGCGCGTTGGAGCCCTTCTTGGGAGCGGGCTTGGGAGCCGCAACCGCTGCCGCTGCTGCTTTGGGCCTGTCCTTGTCCTCGTCGAACAGGTCAGACGTGCCGGGCTGCGTGCCGGTGTCGGGCAACGACTTGGACTGCTCGCGCACGGCCTGCAGGTTGACCATGCCGGAGTCACTGTCGGAGGCCTCGACCGGCCGGGAGGCGACGGGCGGCGGAGTGGACGCGGCCTTGCCGGGGCCGGAAGGGGGCGGTTGGGACGGCACCGAGGTCGGTGGCACGCTGACGCGCTTGGCGATGTCCTTGAGAGAAGGCCGCGGCTTGTCGGACTCGTCGGACATGGGGATACCTCCTGAAGCTCGGAGAGCTGAACCCACACTCCCTTCGCCCGGCTCGGCCGGACACGGGGGCGCAAAGACGTCTTGTGCGGTGTCACCGGGAAGCGAACGCTCGAGGCGATCCTGAACGGCCCCAGCGAGCCCCTCCCACGCCTCGGCATTGCGCTCGTCGACAGGCCACTCGCTGAGCCATGCATCGACCTTGCGCTCGAACCTGTCGTTGGCGCTGCTCATGCGGGATCCCCCGAAGTGTCGAAGCCACGCTGAGCGAGGTACTCCCGGAGCTTGCGACGCGCCTCGTGGACGCGCCACGCGACCGTGCCTTCGGGACATCCCAGGATCTGGGCCGCCTCGTCATGGCGAACCCCCTCGATGCACACGAGGATCAGCGTCGTGCGGAGCGTGTCGCTGAGCGAGTCGATGCCGTCGCACAACGCGGCGGCGATCTGGCGCTGCTCGGAGACCACCGTGGGGTCGGTGCCGGGCAGCGGTGCGCGCGACGCGAGCCACCCTTCGACCCGCGGATCGGAGTCCTGGGTTGTGTGTTGGCGAGGCTTGCGCGCACGCAGGATGTTCAGCGAGAGGTTCACTGCGATCCTGTAGAGCCACGTGAACGGTTGGCTTTGTCCCTGGAACCGGGCCAGCCCCTGATACGCCCGGACGAAGGTTTCCTGGGTGACGTCCTCGGCCTCCGCTGCGTCGCGCAGCATGTGCACCGCGAGCCGGTAGATGCGTTTCTGATGACGTCGCACGAGCGTGCCGTAGGCGTCGGCATCGCCGCCTCTCGCCTTGTCGAACAGCTCTTGATCGGATTCGCTAGCCATGCACGCGCGGGCCCGCTGGACGCGCTGTCCCACCGGGGATTCGGAGAACCGGGGGGACCGGACCAGCAGCGGTGGGGAAGATAGTCGAACATCGGCCGATTGGACAATTGACCCACGATGATCTTGGTGATCTTTGGGGGGACGGTCGCGGCAAGGGGGCCGAGTCGCGCGAATTCCCCGGCAACGCTCGCCGAACCTTGACCCGCCCGCCCGCTCGGGACAAGAACCAGCCCCGGATGAGCTCTCCACCCACTGCGGGAGCGCCCCGCGGGCGCACGCTCGAACGCGACCTGGCCCGCGTCGAAGGCAAAGGCCCCTGGCTCCGCCGCGGCCTCGCCTTCGTCGCCATCCTCCTGGTAGCCGGTTCCTTGATCGCGTGGCGAGTGAAGTCCCGCCCGGCGGCCAAGCCCAAGTACCTGCTCCAACCCATCACATCCGGCGACGTCATCGAGACCGTGCAGTCCACCGGAACGGTGCAGCCGCTGACGCAGGTGCAGGTGGGCGCCCAGGTGTCGGGGCGGATCGTGCGGGTGCTCGCGGACTTCAACACCGAGGTCAAGAAAGGCGACCTACTCGCCGAGATCGATCCCACCCTGCTCGGCGCCCAGGTGGCGCAGAACCAGGCGCAGCTCGAGGCCTCCAAGGCGAGCCTCGCGCGGTCCGAAGCCAACCTGCGCACCGCCCGGATGAACCTCGACCGCGCCCGCAAGCTGCTGGCCGAGAACCTCGCGAGCCAGGCCGACATCGACACCGCCCTGGGGCAGCACGACGCTCTCGCCGCCGAGGCTGCCGCGGCGCGCGCCTCGATCCGGCAGATCTCGGCCCAGCTCCAGTACTCCCGGACCAGCCTGAAGTACGCACAGATCTTCGCTCCGATCGACGGCATCGTGATCAACCGCGCGATCGATCCAGGCCAGACCGTGGCTGCAAGCTTCCAGGCGCCCACCCTCTTCGTCATCGCCCAGGACCTGCGCCAGATGCGCATCATGGCCGACATCGACGAAGCCGACGTCGGCAAGCTCGCGGAAGGCATGGCCGCCGACGCTACCGTTGATGCCTTCCCGGGAGAGATCTTCAAGGGCAGCGTGAAGCAGATCCGCTACAGCCCCAACTCCGTGCAGGGCGTCGTCACCTACTCGGCGCTCATCGACGTCGAGAATCCCGACAAGAAGTTGCGTCCCGGGATGACGGCGACCGTGACGGTGCGCACGCACGAGGCGCGGGCGATCTCGAGGATCCCCAACGCCGCCCTGCGCTTCAAGCCATCTCCTCCCGTGGACAAGGACGGCAAGCCCGAACCGGTGCCCCCGCTCCCCGCGCTCGCCCACGGCAAGGGTCGCGTCCACGTCCTCACGGACACCACGCCGGGCAGCGAGAAGGCCGAGCCCAAGGTGGTCTCCGTCGGCATCACCGACGGCGTCCACACCGAGCTCAAAGGGCAGGAGCTGGCGCCCGGCGAGCAGGTCGTGGTCGACGAGACCGACCAGGAAGCTGCGAAGAAGCAGCGTCGGAACATGTTCTAGACGGTGGGGAGAATGGCTCGCGCAGGCATCGCAGCGGCAGGGAGTCGATGGTGAGCCTCCCGCTCATCGAGTTGCTCGACGTCGACAAGGACTACGCGTCCGGTCCGGTCGTGGTGCAGGCGCTGATTGAAGCGACACTCACCGTGCACGAAGGCGAGTTCGTCGCGATCGTCGGGCCCAGCGGCTCCGGCAAGAGCACGCTGATGAACCTGATCGGCTGCCTCGATCGCCCCACGCGCGGAACCTACCGTCTCGGCGGCATCGAAGTGGGGAGCCGCACGAACAACGCCCGCGCCATCGTTCGAAACCGGCTCATCGGCTTCGTCTTCCAAGGCTTCAACCTGCTGCCGCGCACCACCGCCCTGGAGAACGTCGAGCTGCCCCTGGTCTACCGCGGCATCCACTCCAGGGACCGAAAGTCCAGGGCTCGTGCGGTCCTCGAGCAGGTCGGCCTCGGCGAGCGAATGCACCATACTCCCAACCAGTTGTCCGGCGGCCAACAGCAGCGCGTGGCCATCGCGCGAGCGCTGGTCACCGACCCGCCCCTGCTGCTCGCCGACGAGCCCACGGGCAACCTCGACACGCACACGAGCGACGAGATCCTCTCGCTGCTGCAGCGCCTAAACCGTGAGCGCGGGCTGACGATCGCGCTGGTGACCCACGAGCAGGACGTGGCCGAGTGCGCGGGGCGCGTGATCACCATGCGCGACGGACGGGTGCTGAGCGACGAGTCGCAGGAGCACCCGAGGGACGCTTCGGTGCCGGCGATGCGCGCAACCCGGCCGCCCCAGTCCGCAGGCCGAGGCGGCGCGAGATGATGACCTCGCTGCTGTCTGCGCTGCGCCTCGCCTTGCGCTCCGTGATGCGCGCAAGGCTCCGGGCCGCCTTGACCATCCTCGGCATCCTCATCGGCGTCGCCGCGGTCGTCATCGTGACGGCGCTCGGCTCCGGTGTGCAGGAGCAGGTCGTCAAGCAGATCGAGAGCCTCGGCTCCAACACCATCCTGGTCATCGCGCGGCCCGCGCCCCGCTCCGGTGTGCGCGGCAAGACCGGCGCCTCCGGCAGGATGACCGAGGCCGACGGGCAGGCCATCGTGCGCGAGGCGACGAGCGTCGCTGCGGCCGTGCCCATGGTCTCCGCCCCGGCTCAGCTCGTGTACGCCGATCGCAACACGAACACCGGCGTCATCGGATCGTCGCGGGACTACTTGCGGGTCCGGAGCTACGCGCTCGCATCGGGGGAGATGTGGACGGAGACCGATGAGCGCGTGAAGGCGAAGGTGGTGGTGCTCGGCGCGACGACCGCGGAGAGTCTGTTCGGCAGCGAAGACCCGGTGGGGCGCGTGGTGCGCATTGGCAAGCACCCGTTCCGCGTGATCGGCAAGCTTGCGCGCAAGGGGCAGTCCCTGGGGGGCGAGGATCCCGACGATCGGGCACTGGTCCCGGCCAGCACCTTCCGCGCCCGCGTGTTGCACCTGCCGCCCGGGCGCGTGTGGGTGCTGCTCGCTTCTGCGACCGATGCGAGCACGATGGGGCGCGCGGAAGAGCAGATACGCTCGATCCTGATGCAGCGTCACGGCATCGAGCGCGCGGAGGACGCCGACTTCGTGATCCACACGCAGGCGGAGTTCATGCGCCTGCAGGAGCAGATCTTCGGAACCTTGCAGCTGCTGCTCATCGGCATCGCCGTCGTGTCCCTCGTCGTCGGCGGCATCGGTGTCATGAACATCATGCTCGTCAGCGTCACCGAGCGCACACGCGAGATCGGAATCCGGATGGCCATCGGCGCCTCCGAAGGCGACATCATGATGCAGTTCCTCGTGGAAGCCCTCGTGCTGTGCAGCCTTGGCGGTCTGCTCGGGACCCTGCTCGGCCTGGGCGCCATCCAGCTCATGATGGCTGGCCTCGGCTGGAACATGGTGCTCCCTCCCCAGGCCCTCGTCGCCGCCCTGACGACCTCCGCGGCCATCGGAGTCGTGTTCGGCTTCTTCCCCGCGCGACGCGCCGCGCGGCTCGACCCCATCGAGGCCCTGCATCATGAGTAGCATCCGCGGGCCGTCCACAAAGGGAGAGCTGGCGTGCTGCTGACGTTCCTCTCCGCACTCCAACTCGCCCTGCGCGCAGTCCTGCGCAACAGGATGCGTGCTTTCCTCACGATCGTCGGGATCCTCATCGGCGTCGCGGCCGTCGTGCTCGTGGCGGCGCTCGGCACGGGCGCCCGCGCCGACATCAACAAGCGCGTGGCGAGCATGGGAGCCAACGTCCTGACGATCTTCTGGCAGCCCAACCAGGCGTCGGGAGCCCGCAAGTCCGAGGGGCGATCGCTGACGGAAGACGACGCTCGCGCCCTGACGCGGGAGACCACGAGCATCGCTCGCGCTGCTCCCATCCTGCGCAGCAGGGCACAGCTCGTGTTCGAGTCCCGCAACTGGTCCACCATGGTGTTCGGGTCCACCCTCGACTACTTCGCCGTGCGCGATTGGTCCCTCGACCGCGGCGAGCTGTGGCCCGAGTCCCCGCGCGACTTCTCCGACAAGACCGTCGTCCTCGGTGCCTCCGTCGCCTCCGAGCTCTTCGGCCCCCTCGACCCCGTCGGCCGCACCGTGCGCATCGGACGCCATCCGTTTCGCGTCATCGCCGTCCTGCAGCGCAAAGGCCAGTCCCCCTTCATGGGCCAGGACCAAGACGACCTTGTCGTCCTCCCCATCGGCGCCTTCCGTCGCCACATCACCGGCAACTCCCAGCTCGGCTCCGTGGACCAGATCATGGTGAGCGCGACTTCCGAGGAGACCGTGAGCCGTGCCGCGATCCAGGTCGACGCCCTGCTGCGTCAACGGCACCGCATCGCCGACGGCGACGAAGCCGATTTCGTCGTGCGCACGCAGGCCGATCTGCGCGAGAGCCAGGACTCGATCTACGGCGCCCTCAGCACGCTGCTCATCGCCGTCGCCCTGGTGTCACTCGGCGTCGGCGGCATCGGCATCATGAACATCATGCTCGTGTCCGTCGCGGAGCGTACGCGCGAGATCGGCATCCGCATGGCCATCGGCGCCCAGGAGTCCGATATCCTCATCCAGTTCCTCGTCGAGGCCGTGATCCTCTCGCTCCTGGGTGGGATCTGCGGGACCGTGCTCGGTGTCATCAGCATTGCCGTGCTGCGGCCGCTGCTCGATTGGCCGATGACCGTGCAGCCCGCGCCGTTGATCCTCGCGCTCGCGACGAGCATGGGCATCGGGGTGGTGTTCGGGTTCTTCCCCGCGCGCCGGGCCGCCCGGATGGATCCCATCCAGGCCCTGGGACGCGAGTAGAGAGCAGGCTACTTCTCGACCTTGCAGTGCAATTCCTCGGTCACCAGCTCTCCGGTGTCGCGGATGTACGCGGCAAGGATGCCCCCGTCCTTCATCGCGATCAGCCGCGCGGAGGAGACCTTCTCGTCCTCCCCGGTCACCGCGTACGGACGCCCGATCAGCTTGAGGTTCTCGTCGATCGGCGCGATCTCGAGCCTCCCCTTGCCCCGCTCCCCCTCGATGTGCGCGAGCCAATGCTGCCCCTTCACGTCGCGGATGAAGTCCGGATCCGTGTCGGACTCCGTCTCCTGGTCCGTGACCACGCTCTGGTAGGCCTTCGGCAAGACCGGGCTCTTGCCGTTGATGCGCAGCGCCTTGATCCCGTACTCGCCCTTCCCCTTCGCGATCGAGGTGCTCACAATCACGTCGTCTCCGTCGTCTGCCATATCCGGGATCGTGGGGAAGCCGGCGTAGGACACGAGCTGCCCCTTGAGCGACTTGTCGGGCCCGAGCAGCCCCACCAACAGTCTGCCGCCGTTGCGCACCGCAAGCACGAACGAGCCGTCCGCCAGCCGACGCGAAACCGGCACCTCGTAGTCCACAGGCTTCGGCTTGTCGCCCTTGAGGGGGTAGGCGTGCAGGTGACGATCATGGTTCTTGGTGCCGGTGTTGACGAACAGCGTGGTCTCCCACTCGATGACCCCTTCGGCGCCGAGCTTGCCGTGCAGCCCCGAGCCGATGATCCAGGTCTCTCCACGCGCGATGTCCGCGAAGGTCCGGCAGTCGCGAACCTCGTGGTACTGGTCGTCCTTGAACGCCGCCTTCTTCTCCTCTTCCGTAGGATCCTTGCGGTCGAGATACGACGTGTCGTTGAACGCGACCCACCAGTCGTCGCTCTCCGAGGGACCGCACGCGACCAGCCGGCGCTTGTCGTTGAAGTCGTCCCGAAAGTCGACGAACACCTTCACGTCGTCGCCCTCGACCCGCACCGGTGTCACGCGCTGGATGTGACGGTGCCCCTCCGATGCCTTCGGGTATGCGGCCAGATGCGTGCCCGGCTTGAGCGGCACCTTGACCAGCTTCCCCTCGGCGTTGTCGCTCATCAACAGCACCGCAGGTTGCACGCCGATCGCAAGACCGAGGGCCACGCGCCCATCGGGGACCTCGGCCTCGGTGAGCCCCGTCAGCTTGTCCGCGCCGCTCGTCCACACCTTGCGCCATTCGGTCTTGCAGATTGGCGGCGGTAACGGGGCCGCGGAAGACGCCGCAGGGGCAGCCGACGCGACCTGTACTGCAGTGGATTGCGTTGCAGCCGGCGTGGCCGTCGCCGACGCCGCAGGGGCCGGATCGGACTTGGGAGTGGAGCGGGAGCAGGAGAGTGCGGCGAGCGCGGCGAGCGCGAGCGGTAGACGGCGGAGCATCATGAATCGCGAGGGTAGGGTGATCGGGACGGGGACGGCAAGGGGTGTACGCGCCTCAGTGGGCGACCAGCGCGCACAGGTTGTCGACGCACCCGCAGCGCGCGACGTCGGTGCTGTTGCACACGAGGTTCTTGGTGCACATCACCGGTCCCGCGGGGCGAGGCGGGGCCTTCGCGACGGCGACGCACGCGGTCGCGTGACAGAGCGCCGACGGTGCGCAGTCCGCATCGGTCTGACACGGGTCCATGCTCTTGATCGGCTCGCACGGTGCACAGCCGCACTTGCGCTCTTCCGACTGAGCGTCGGGACGCGCAGCAGCCGTTGCAGGGGCGGGCGACGGCGTCTCCGCGGATGGCGCGGGCCCAGACGTTTCGGATCCGGAAGGCGCCGCGGGCGGGGAAACCAGGCGGATCGTGGTCGCGGGCTGCGCAGGGGAGGTGGGCGGCGTGTTGGAGCACGCTCCCGCCACGACCACCGCGGACACCAAAAGAAGGTAACGCGCGAGCAACATCGTCTCCCTTGTACAGCACCAAAGCCCCCCGCGGGCAATCGTCACCGACAGCCCCGAACCCGTCTCGCTCCGTCCCGCGACCGCCCTCGACGGTTCGCGGGCCCGGGGACTGCGCCGGGAGCGCCGGCCCCGGTGGACATCGCACGGCAATCCCCCTACAAGCCCCGGACCGGAGCTCGAAGGACGACATGGATCAGCAGATGGTGGTGATCGGCGAGGCGCTCTCTCTGGAGCAGGTCGAAGAGGTTTCCCGCGGGCACCGCGCGGTGCGGCTCGGCGACGATGCGAGGCTGCGCATGCAGCGGTCGCGCGCGGCGGTCGATGCGTTCGTGTCCGGAGGCAACGAGGCGCCGCGTGTGTACGGGATCAACACCGGGTTCGGGGCGTTGAGCGAGACGCGCATCGACGCCGACGACATTCGCACGCTGCAGCGCAACCTGGTGCGAAGCCATTGCTGCGGGGTGGGGCCGATGATGGAGACCTCAGCGGTGCGCGCGATGATGCTGTTGCGCGCCCAGGTCGTCGCTTTCGGCCACTCCGGTGTCCGCGATGTCCTGGTGGACCTGCTCGCACAGATGCTCAACCGAGGCGTTCACGCCTGCATCCCCTCCCAGGGATCGGTCGGGGCCTCGGGTGACCTCGCCCCCCTCGCGCACCTCGCCGTCGTGCTCATCGGTGAAGGCTCTGCAGAATACGGTGGCCGCGTCATGCCCGGAGGCCAGGCCCTGCAGGCCGCCGGTCTCCAACCGGTCACACTCGAGGCCAAGGAAGGCCTCTCCCTCATCAACGGCACGCAGATGATGGCCGGACTCGGCGCCCTGATGCTCCGCGATGCGCATCGCCTCCTGGTCCACGCCGACATCGCCGGCGCCATGAGCCTGGAGGCGCTCAAGGGGTCCGCGCGTCCGTTCGACGAGCGCCTCATGCAGGTCCGCCCGCACCCGGGGCAGGCGGCGTGTGCCTCCAATCTGCGCCAGCTTCTCGCCGACAGCCCGATCATGCGAAGCCACGCTACCTGCGGCAAGGTGCAGGATCCCTACTCGCTGCGCTGCATGCCCCAGGTCCACGGCGCCTCGCGCGACGCCATCGCGTGGGCACACGACGTCGTCGAGCGCGAGATCAACAGCGTGACCGACAACCCGCTGATCTTCCTCGACGCCGCAGAGCCGGACCTGATCTCGGGCGGCAACTTCCACGGTCAACCTCTCGCCCTCGCCCTCGACCTGGCCGCAATGGCCGTGGCCGAGCTCGCCAACATCAGCGAGCGACGCGTCGAGCAGCTCGTCAACCCGAGCCTGTCGAGCGGCTTGACCCCGTTCCTCGCCAGGGAGAGCGGTCTCGAGTCCGGCGCCATGATCGCCCAGGTCGCAAGCGCCTCGCTGGTGAGCGAGAACAAGGTCCTCTGCCACCCCGCAAGCGTGGACTCCATCCCCTCGAGCGCAGGCAAGGAGGACCACGTCAGCATGGGCAGCGTCTCCGCGCGCAAGCTGGTGCGCGTCGTCGACAACGTGTGGCGCTCGCTCGCGATCGAGATTCTGTGCGCCGCCTTCGGCGTGGATCAACGCAGCCCGCTGCAGCCGGCGCGCGGCGTGCGTGCATGCATGGACGCTGTGCGCCAGGCCGTCCCCCCTCTGACCGGCGACCGCGCCTTGCACGAGGATATCGACGCAGTCTTCGGCTTGATGCGTTCGGGCACGCTCATCGAGGCCGCGGAGCAAGCCATCGGTCCGCTGCGCTGATCGCGTGCGCACAAAACAAGGGCAGCGATCGGGGCGTGGGGGGGTACGCCGCTCAATCGCTGCAATGAGCAGTATACGCGACACCCGAGCGTCGCACAAATCGTGAACTTTGTGCGACGCTTTCCGCGACCTTTCGCCGCCGTCCATGCGCCGGCGCCGCTCGCGTCGATCCCATCCGAACGCCGTATGCCGGCTCGGCTGCGACGCGCGCATGCCCCGCACTCCGGAGGCGTGCTTGACACCCCTTTCCCGCATGGAGCATGGTGGAGAACCGTGTGCTGCCGCGCCTCCCCGGAGTCCCCTCCGGGCCCCACCTCCTTGTGCCCCGTCAGGCCGGCGCCACGCCACGTCGAAGCTTCACGACCGAGCGGAGTAGCCCCTCACGATGGCCAGGCAATCGCGCGAAGGTGAGATCCTGGCTGGCAAATACCGGCTGGAGAAGCTGCTCGGGAGGGGTGCGGTCGGCTTCGTCTACCGCGCCCAGAACACCCTCATCGGTCGCACCGTCGCCATCAAGCTCCTGCGGCCCGAGCACGCCACCGACGACACCGTCGTGGCACGCTTCCTCCGCGAAGCGCGCGCCGCCAACATGGTTCGTCACCCGAACGTTGTCGATGTCCTCGACATCGGACAGGACGACGAGGGCGTCCCGTTCATCGTGGAGGAGTTCCTCGAAGGCGAGGACCTCGCCAGCTACGTCAAGAACCAGGGCGGACGGCTCTCGCCGGCTCGCGCCCTCGACATCCTCATCCCCGTCGCGGAAGCCGTCGGCTTCGCCCACTCCAAAGGCGTGGTCCACCGCGACTTGAAGCCCGAAAACGTCTACCTCGCGCGCTCCGAGGGGCGCGTCGTCCCCAAGCTGCTCGACTTCGGCCTGTCGCGCATCAAGGCGGGGTCGAGCGAGATCCGGATGACCGCCACCGGCGTGACGATGGGCTCCCCAGCCTACATGTCCCCGGAGCAGATCGAGGGCTCGAAGGAGCTCGACGCGCGCACCGACGTCTGGTCCCTCGGGGTGGTGCTCTATGAGGTCCTCGCCGGCGACCTCCCCTTCAAGGGAGACTCCCACGTCGCGGTGTTCATGCAGATCGCCTGGGCTGCGCCCAAGCCCCTCGCCGAACTCGCCGTGAACATCCCCGAGGACCTCACTCGCGTGGTGACCCGTTGCCTGCGGCGCGCGCCCGGGGAACGTTATCCGACCGCTTCCGAGCTCGCGCGCGACCTCGAACACGTGCGCGAGGGTACGGCCATCGAGCCCACGATGCGCCTGTCGGTCCCCGCTCCCCCGATGATCCCCGGCGCCACCGGGATTCCTCGACTTCCCAAGCCGGACCGCCTTCCGGTGTTCGACGAACCCGGTGAGGCGGTCTCCGAGCCCGCACGCATGCGACCCGCACGCACCCGCGGCGCTCCCACCGATCACCGGATGATCGAGTTCTCCAACGCGTCGCGCGAAGAACACCTCACCACCTCCGGTCTCGCCGTGGCCACCGTGCGACCGCCCCCTCCCGCGCCGTCTTCCCAACGAGCGACCGAGATCGCTCCGCCCACCGAGCTCGAGTCGAGCTCAGTCTGGGGCATCATGGCGATCACTGCCACCACGGCGCTCACCGCCGGACCGCTCATGTTGCTGCTGCATCGCCCCGACGGCTGGCCTGTTGCCAACTGGGGGCGCGGTTGGCTCGACGGCACGGCTTTTGTGCCGTCGTTCGTGGTCGCCGCGATTTGCATCGCGGCCGGAGGCTCCCTCGGCTCCTCGGCCCTGACCCCGCCGCGACGCGCCGGTTTCGCGCTCAGCGCGGCAGGGCTGGTGATGGCCGGCGCCTTCCTCGTCGTCCGGGCAACCGGTCACGGCTCGTCCTTCTCCGTCGGTCCGTGGATCGCCTGGTCCGTCGCCCTCGTGCCGGCCGGCCTCGGCGTCACGGCCATGGGGCAGGCCTGGGAAACGTGGAAGCACTCCCGCGGCAGCGCCAGGGCGTTCGCCGTCCTGTACGCCGCGGCCGCCACCACCGCGTTCTTCGTCGCCGTGCAGTTGCTTCGATCGAGATTCTGAGGCGCGCGACCCGGCCCCCGCGCTTGCTCGCGCCCCACGAACGCTAGGAGTCAACATGCTCCGCACTACCGTGATTCGCTCCTCCACGTCGTTGGCTCTTGCGGTCCTCGTCTCTGCCCTCTGCGCGTGCAGCGATGAAGGCAACAGCCCGTGGACACGCGCTCCGTCGCAGGACGCCGGCGCCGACGTTGCGCTCGAGGCTTCCCAGGCCGAAGCGGCAGCGGACTCCGCGCCGGAGGCTGCAAGCGAGGATGTGGCCGAACCTGTGGAAGCCGCTTCGCAGGATGTCGCGCAGCAGGACGCGGAGGATCCGGCCGCCGCGGCGGCAGCACGCCAGAGCATCCTCGACACCGCTTCCGGCTCCGCCTGCTACGACTACGAGTGGAAGGACCGTGGACAGGCGCCCCTGGCCTACATCAAGGGAATGGCCCTGGTGTACGGGCGCGCCGTGTGCAACCAGAGCCGCTCGGACGTCGTGGTTGTTTCCAAGGCGAAGACGAGCGACGGAGAGCACGACGCGCTCGCGTGGTACAGCGCGATCTTCTCGGGGCTCGGCATGAGCAACGACGCGGCCGGCGTGGACACGCTCCGGCACGCCTACACGCTGCTGACGGGGCTGGGCATGCGCGAGAGCTCGGGCGAGCACTGCTGCGGGCGTGACACCTCGGCATCCAACACCTCGGCGGAAACGGCCGAGGCGGGGGCGTGGCAGACGAGCTGGAACTCCCACGTCTTCAGCACGGAGCTTCCGCTGCTCTTCGACAAGTACATGGCAGACGACAGCGGTTGTCTGCTCGACGTCTTCAGCCAGGGAGTGACCTGCAGCGCGAGCAACTGGGAGAGCTACGGCTCGGGCGACGGCTTCGACTTCCAGGAGCTCGAGAAGAACTGCCCGGCATTCGCCGCGGAGTACGCGGCAGTCATGTTGCGCGTATCCGGCGGGAGCGTGGGGCACTACGGACCCCTGCGGACCAGGGCCGCGGAGGTGCGGCCCGAGTGCGATGAGCTGTTCCAGCAGGTTCAGGCCATCATCGCGCAGACGCCGTCGGTCTGTGGGTTGCTGTAGAGGCCATTCGATAGCAGGGTGCGATGCCCGCGTGCCGGTGTCGCGGCGGGATGCGATGCCCGCGTGCCGGTGTCGCGGCGGGATGCGATGCCCGCGTGCCGGTGTTGCGCCGGGATACGATACCCACCCGCCGCGCGTGGCGGAGGTGGCGGAGCCCCGGTGTCAGGTCCCACGCCGACTCCAGTGTCCGATTGCGCACCAGTTGCACGAGCGATGTGCCGCGACTGAGCATCAAAGAGGTTGCCCTGGACACCTGTGCAGCGCCGCGTCCCGCGCCGACGAGGCCGCGTTTCTCGAAGGATGCTCGACTGCGACACTCGATGTCGGACTCCGACAGAGCGAGTCCTGATTCGAACTTCCGTCGAGCGGATACGTGGTACGGTCACTCCCGCCGAGTGAGGTCGGGCCCGGCAGAGCTGGCGTCGAGAGGATCTCGGGATGACGGCTGACAAGGCTTCGCGGAACCGCGTTCGACGACGCCACCACGGCGCGAGGTGTCCATGAAGGGGGAGCCGACCGGGTTCTGGGGCAAGCTCGAGCAGGTCGAGTCGGGCGAGGTTCTCGCCTGGCACCCGCTCCTCGCCCACTGCGCCGACGTGGCTGCCGTCACCGAAGCGCTGCTCCAGCACACGCTCGTCCGACGAAGGCTCGCTGCGTTGGCGCGACGGGATCGGATCGAGGATGCCGACGTGGCGCGGCTGTCGGCGATCGCAGCCCTCCATGACATCGGCAAGTTCAACCGCGGCTTCCAGCGCAAGGCCGACCCCCGAGCCATGAACACCGCTGGACACGTGCGCGAAGTGCTCGCCCTGATCGGCTCCAGCTATCGCGAGCACGAGCTGCTCGAGCGCGCGCTTCCCACGGCCGATCTCGAGCAGTGGAACGGCGAGGGGGGAGCGTTCGAGCTGCTCGTGGCCGCCATCGGACACCACGGCCGGCCGACACGCTGTGACGAGCTCGCCGTGGACCGGAGCCTGTGGATCCCCGGCGCGCTCGATCCCTTCGCGGGAATCTCCTCGCTCACCGCGGCCGTGAAGACCTGGTTTCCCGATGCGTTCGAGCGCTCTTCGGCCTCTCTGCCCGATGCGCCCGAGTTCCAGCACGGCTTCGCCGGCCTCGTGATGCTGGCTGACTGGATCGGCTCCGATCGCGCCTTTTTCGACTTCGCCGACAGCCTCGACGACAGGATGCCGTTCGCCAGACGCGCCGCGCGCGAGGCGCTGCGCGCGATTGGCCTCGACGCGGTCGCGGCGCGCTCGAGCCTCGGGAGCGAGGTTCCCGGTTTCGAACGGGTGAGCAGGTTCGCGCCCCGCGAAGCGCAAGCCAGGACGCTGGCGTTGCCTCGTCCGTCGGAGGGCGGGCTCGTGATCCTCGAGTCCGAGACCGGTTCCGGGAAGACGGAGGCCGCGCTCGGCCGCTTCGTGCAGCTCTTCCACGCCGGGCTCGTGGACGGCATGGTGTTCGCTCTTCCCACGAGAACCGCGGCGACGCAGCTCCACGCGCGCGTCGTGGAGGCCCTGCGGCTGGCGTTCCCCGACGACGCGACCCGGCCGTCGGCGGTCCTCGCGGTGCCCGGCTACCTGCAGTTCGACGACACGTCGGGGAAGCGGCTGGCCCCGTTCGAGGTGCTCTGGAACGACGATCCGAAGGCTCGCATCCGGCACCGCGGCTGGGCAGCGGAGCAGCCCAAGCGGTATCTCGCGGGGAGCGTGGTCGTCGGCACCATCGATCAGGTCCTGCTGTCGTCGCTGCGCGTGGGGCACGCCCATCTGCGCGCGACCGCGTTGCTGCGGCACCTGCTGGTCGTGGACGAGGTGCACGCGTCCGACGCGTACATGAACCGGATCCTGGAGCATGTCCTGGCCTTCCACTTGTCGGCGGGAGGGCACGCCTTCTTGATGTCGGCCACCCTCGGCTCGGAGGTGCGCCGCAACCTGGAGCGCGCGGCGTTGGGCCATGGCTCCGCGGTGCGCGACGGCTCGCTCGCTGCCGCGCTCGCGACCCCGTACCCCGCCATCCATCATGCGAATCCCGGCGGCTCCGGCGGCGTCGTGCGCGTGCAGAACGCGGGACTCCCGAAGACGGTCGAGGTCGTGACCAATGCCATCGGCGACGCCCCCGCCGCCGTCGCCGCGCTTGCCCTCGAGTGCGCACGCCACGGCGCGCGCGCCCTCGTCCTTCGCAACACCGTCGCGGATGCCGTCGCCACGCAGCTCCAACTCGAACGGCTCGCGACTGCGACCGACGCCGCTCTTCTGTTCCGCGTCGCCGACGTTCCGACACTGCACACCGCCCGGTTCGCCAGGGAGGATCGGGGTCTGCTCGACGAGGCGATCGAGGGCCGGCTCGGCAAGCACGCACCCGCGCACGGCGGGGTCGTGGCCGTCGCGACGCAGACGGTCCAGCAGAGCCTCGACCTCGATGCGGACATCCTGTTCACCGATCTGGCGCCGATGGACGTGCTGCTTCAGCGCATCGGCCGCGTACACCGGCATGCGGAGCGGAACCCGTCGCGCCCTGCCGGCTACGGTCGGGCCCGCGCCGTGGTGCTCACCTCGGAGACGCCTCTCGGGGAGTGCATCCACCCCGGCTCCGGCGAGGCGCGGGGCAAGCACGGCGTCGGGACCGTGTACGACGACCTGCTGATCCTGGAGGCGACACGGCGCATCATTGCCGCCGGGGGCGAGCTCCGAATCCCGGAGCAGAACCGCGAGCTGGTCGAGAAGACGACGCACCACGAGGCGCTCGATGAGCTGGCAGACACGCTCGGCGAGCTCTGGAAGAAGCACCGCAACCAGGTCTGGGGACGGCTGTCCGCGCGCCAGGGACTCGCGGGGCTGAACGTCGTGGACCGCGCCCGCCGCTTCGGCGACTACTCCTTCAAGACGACCGACCTGGAGGAGAGGATCTCCGCGCGGCTGGGCGAGAGCGATCGCCGTGCGGTCTTCGCCGAGCCCCCCGGCGGGCCCTTCGGCATCGCCACCCGGGAGCTGAGCCTGCCCGGCTGGATGGTGCGCGATTCGTCCAACGACGCGGACACGGCTCCCGTCATGCTCGGCGCGCTTCCCGGAGGCGGCTTCCGATTCGCCTTCGGCCCGCTTCGGTTCGCCTACGACCGGCTCGGCCTGCGCCGGGACGACACCGAACCCAACGACCCAACGGAGGACCAGGCAGATGCGTAGCAGCCCCGATCCCGTGCTGTACAACCTCCTCGACGAGGCGTTGCTCGGCGTCGAGGACGACGTCGGTCACCGCGAGAAGCTCACCTTGCCCGGTCTGATCGCGCGCCTCTCGCAGGGCGCCCCGACGGCGCTGACCGGAGTCCAGGCGCACCAGCAGCACGCGGTACACGCGTTCCTCGTGCAGCTCTCGGCGATCGCGCTGTCCCGCGACGGCACGGCGGAGCTGGCGCACGATGAGCCGGGGTGGAGGAAGCTGCTCGTCGCGGCGGCGAAGAAGGACGGCGCCGGCCCCGAGTCCTTCGCGCTCGTCGTGCCCGACCTCGCGAAACCGGCCTTCCTGCAGCCTCCCGTGCCCGAGGGAAACCTCAACGCCCTCAAGAGCGAGCACGCGCGCCCGAGCTCCGAGCTCGACGTGCTCATCACCTCGAAGAATCACGACGTGAAGATCGATCGCATCGAGCGTCCGGGGCCGGAGCACTGGGTGTTCGCGCTGATCTCGCTGCAGACGATGCAAGGGTTCCTCGGAGCGGGGAACTACGGCATCGCACGGATGAACGGCGGGTTCGCGAGCCGCCCGTGCGTCGGCTTCGCGAGCGGCAACGGCCTGTCGGAGAGGTTCTCGCGGGACACCGAAGCGGTGCTCGCCGCGCGCGACGCCTTGATCCGCGAGCACGGCTTCGCGCAGAAGTCCGAGCTCGGACTCATCTGGTGCGCGCCGTGGAACGGCACCACCTCCCTCGCGTTCCGGGAGCTCGATCCGTTCTTCATCGAGGTGTGCCGTCGCATCCGGCTCACGAACGGCGCGGACGGCTCCCTGATCGCGCGCCGGGGCTCCAGCAAGGCGGCGCGCGTGGACAGCAAGGCATCGACCGGAAACACCGGCGACCCGTGGACCCCCGTGAGCCACGACGGCAAGGCGCTCACGATGCCAGAGGCCGGCTTCGGCTACGACCGCGTGCAGCAGCTCCTCTTCGAGGAGGAATTCCACTCCGGAGTCGCTGGCGCGCCGCGCGAAGGAGACCGCTTCTGGTTGGGACAGGTGCTCGTGCGCGGACAGGGCAAGACCGGCGGCTACCACGAACGCTGGATCCCCATCCCTCCCAAGGCGCGCAGGCTCTTCTCCAAGAGCAGCGAGCGATCCCGCTTGGGGGAGCGCTCCAGGGCCTGGGTGGAGCGCGCCAGGGTCGCGCGTCTGAAGATCCTCAGGCCCGCCCTGCTCACCTTGCTGCAGGGCTCTCCCGAGAAGCTCGACTTCGAGGACGGTCGCGTGGACTCCTACCTGCGGCGGCTCGATGTCGCGATCGATCTCGAGTTCTTCCCGCTGCTTTTCGAGCACGCCGACGCGCCCTCGGAGGTCGCCGACGAGGTCTTCGAGAAACGGCTGTTCAAGCTGGCGGAGGAGCAGTTCCTTTCCGCGCGCGACAGCCTGCCCGTCCCGTCCGCCCGACGCTGGCGCGCCGAGGCGAAGTCCTCCGCCGTGCTGGTCGGCGCCGCCCACAACAACTTCAAGCTCGCGTTCCCCCCCAAGCCTGCAACCGACGCAGGCGCCGTGGAAGGAGACTCGCCGTGAACGAATCCTCGATTCCCAACGTCCCGGAGGCTCCGGCGCCGGCCACGGATGCCAGCCCCACCCTCTCCAAACGCCATCGCGCGGTCGCTGCCCTCCGGCACGCGCTCGCCGCAGTGGATCCCGGAACCATCGCTTCGCTTCGCCGGTGCGACCCGGACTCGCCGCCGGCCGCCTTCTACCGTGTCACCGTCGACGTGCTCGACGAGCACCTCCACCAGAACGGACCGCGCCGCGACGCCGAAGAGACCCGTTGGGCCGTGGTCGTCTCGGCGATGGCCACGGCGCAGGGGCTCCTCGCGCCGGTTCCGCTGGGCGAGGCGCTCGCCAGGGCGGGCGTCGCGGAGATGCGCGTCACGCGCCTGCTCGAGGCGAGCTCCGCACAGCTCCCCGAGATCGTTCGCAACATCGTCCACCAGCTCGTGCAGAAGGCCCAGCCCTTCGACCCCAACGAGCTCGCGGACCTCGTGCTCACCGCCGGCTCCCACCATGAACGCGAGCCTCGCCGCCGCATCGCCCGAAGCTTCTACCGCCACGAAGGCACCTGAAGGAGAAACCCGATGACCCGACCCCTGTTCCTGCAGCTCCACACGCTCATCTCCTACCCCGGCGCGCTGCTCAATCGCGATGACGTCGGCTTCGCCAAGCGCCTCCCCTTCGGCGGTGTCTCCCGCACGCGCATCTCGTCGCAGTGCCTCAAGCGCCACTGGCGCACCTTCGACGGCGACAAGTCGATCGCTTCGTTGCTCGATGGCAAAGACCCTGTCGAGCTGTCGGTCCGATCCCGGCACAGCTTCGAGCGCTACGTGCTCGCGCCACTGACGGCCCAGGGCATCGACCCCGCGCTCGCGCGCGCCGCCACCGAATCGATCATGGTCGCCGTGCTCGGCGAGAGCGCCAAGGCCAAGAAGGCCAAGGAGGAGGCGAAGTCCGATGACACGTCGGCCAAGGCCGGCTCCGCGAAGACCAAGGGCAGGAACGGCGGCAAGAAGGAGGCGGAGGACGGCGCGGCGCCGCCGCTGATGACCGGTCAGATCACCGTGCTCGGCAAGCCGGAGCTCGACTTCTTCCTCGCCGAGGCGCGCGAGCTCGCGAAGGACGCCGGCTCACTCGACAAGCTCGAGGACGCCAAGAAGAGACGCTTCACCAAGGACTGGGGCAAGAACCTCTCGGGGCTGCGTCGCGCCGCCGGTCTCGACGCAGCGCTCTTCGGACGGATGGTGACGAGTGACAAGCTCGCCCGCGCAGATGCCGCGGTCCACGTCGCCCACGCCTTCAGCGTGCACGGCGAGTACACCGAGACCGACTACTTCGCGGCGATCGACGACCTGCTCCAGGGCGGCGACGACCCGCAGATGGGCAGCGGCCACATCGGCACCACCGAGCTCACCAGCGGCCTGTTCTACTGCTACGTCGTCGTCGATGTCGCGCAGCTCGTGTCCAATCTGCAGGGCTGCCCCACCAGCGAGTGGGCCGCCGCCGATCGCAAGCTGGCCGCCGAGGTCGTCTCCTCTCTCGTACACCTGGTCGCTCGCGTGTCGCCCGGTGCGAAGAAGGGCTCCACCGCTCCCTACGCCTACGCGCACCTCACCATGGTCGAGGCGGGGTCGGCGCAGCCGCGCACCCTCGCCAACGCCTTCCTCAAGCCCGTCGCCGGCCAACCGGATCTGATCGCCAACGCCTACGACGCCCTCGCCTCGTACGTGACCGACGTGGACCAGGTCTTCGGAGATCCCGCGCGTCGCGCCATCGCCGCCATCGGTCCCAAGGACCGGCTCAAGGCCCTCGGCACGCCCATGTCTCTCGAGGCGGTCGCGAAGTTCGCCGCAGGCGCGATCGTGGAGCACACGTGATGGATGTCCTGCTCCTGCGCTTCGACGCGCCGCTGATGAGCTTCGGCGGCGTCGTCGTGGATCAGCACAACAGGACCGACCCCTTCCCGTACCGCGCGATGCTCACCGGCCTGCTGGCGAACGCGTTGGGCATGAGCCGCCACGACGATGCCGGGATCGCTGCGCTCCAGCACCGGATCCGCTACGCCGCCCGCCGCGACCGCAAGGGCTCGAACCTGGTCGATTACCAGACCGTGGACTTCGGCCCGAAGGGATCCATGACCAGCGCGCTCGGATGGACCACCCGAGGCGAGCTCGAGGAGCGCAAGGGTGGCGACGCGAGCGACGGAACCCACATCCGGTTCAGGCACTACCTGGCCGACGCGATCGTGACCGTCGCGATCACCCTCGATCCTGCCGACCGCGAGCCGACGCTCTCGGCCGTGAGCGCCGCCGTCCGCGAGCCGGCCCGGCCGCTCTTCCTCGGCCGCAAGTGCTGCGTGCCGAGCGGTCCCGTCTGGCTCGCCGAGCTGCAGGCGGAATCGTTGCGGGCGGCGTTGGAGAAGACGCCGCGCGCGGGGCGGCTCCGGCCGAAGACCGCGCCCAGGAGCGACGCAGGGAAGCTGCACGCCGTCTGGCCGACCTCCGAGGGACAGGACCCGGAGCTCACGCGCCTGTGGCCTCGCGTGGAGGACCGCGACACCTCGAACGCCATCCACGTCGGCAGGAGGATCTACGTGGAGGGACTGATCGACGCGCCGGAGGCCGAGGCTCCGGGGTTGGAGGATTCATGAACGCGCCGCTTCATCTCGTGCGCCTCGCCATCGACTCGCAGAAGCTCTTCTCGTTCGCAAGGCGATCGCGAGCCGCTTCGCGCGAGTTCGACGAGGGCTACGCCGTCCACGCCCTCCTTGCCGCCCTCTTCGACCACGGCGCGGAGCCGGACTCCCGCATCGCGCCCAAGCCGTTCCACATCGCGTCGTCGAGCGGCCGTCAGCTCGACGTCCTCGGCTACTCCAGCGTCGATCACCTCGCGCTCGTCGAGCGGGCGAAGGCCTTCGCCGACCCCGTCGCGTGGGGCGCCTGCGAGCTCGACGCGATCGTCTCGAAGCCGATGCCGGAGGGATTCGAATCCGGCATGAGGCTGGGCTTCTCGGTGCGCGCGTGCCCCGTCAGCCGGATCGCGAAGCGGGGGCCGATGACGCGCGAGCGCGCGGAGGTAGACGCCTTTCTCGCGAGGGCGTGGGAGGCGGGCCCCGACGTGAAGCTCGACCGCGAGCAGGTGTATCGCGAGTGGTTGGGCGCGGAGCTCGCGAAGGAGGGCGCGGCGCGGCTGCTGGAAGCGTCGATGGACGGGTTCCGCCTCGGCAGGTTGCATCGTCGCACCCACGGCGAGGAGCGCACGGACCACCGGAGCGAGCGGCCCGACGTGACGTTCGACGGCGTGATCGAGGTGGGGGAGCCGGGTGCGTTCCGCGCGCGGCTCGCGCGGGGGGTGGGCCGTCACCGGGCGTTCGGGTTCGGGATGCTGCTGCTCAAGCCTGCGCGCAGGGGGTGACCCGATGGAGGAGCGGGAGCGCAACGGCGAGCAGACACGGAGCCAGGAGGCGGCGCGCGGCAAGGAGCTGCGTGGCCGCCTCGGGCTCGAGACAGCGCGCGTGCCGCAGCAGGATCGCCACGGCCTGCTGTGGCTCGGTCGCGGGCAGCTCTATGTCGCCGAGGGGACGCTCCGATTCCGCAGCGCCGGGTTCGAGGAGCTCGAGCCCGGCGACTACGCCATCCCCTACCAGCTCCTGACCTGTCTGGTCCTGCAGCCCGGCACGTCGCTCACGCATGACGTGCTTCGGCTGTGCGCGTCGCACGGCACGGGGATTGTGGCCGTGGGCGAGGCGGGAACCCGGTTCTTCGCGAGCGCGCCGGCCGGGCCCAACGAGTCGGCGCGCGCGCGTCGGCACGCGACCCTCTGGGCCGACGAAGCGAGGCGGCTGGCGATCGCGAGGCGGATGTACGCGATCCGTCTCGGCGAGGTCTTCCCGGCCGCGGACATCGCGGTGCTGCGCGGGATGGAGGGCTCGCGCATGAAGGAGACGTACAAGCGGCTGGCGGCGCAGTTCGGCGTGGTGTGGAAGGGGAGGCGCTACGATCGGGAGCAGCCCGAGGCGGCGGATCTCGCGAACCAGGCGATCAACCACGTGGTGACCGCGGTCGAGGCGACGGCGATGGTGGCGGTCGCGGTGACGGGGGCGATCCCGCAGTTGGGGTTCATTCACGAGGACCCGGGCAGGTCCTTCACGCTCGACATCACGGACCTGTTTCGGGACACGGTGACGCTTCCGGTGGCGTTCACCGCGGCGCGGCATGCGGCGGAGCGTCCCGACGAGGAGATCGAGAGGATCGCGAGGCGGCATGCGGCGAAGACCCTTCGACAGAAGCGCGTGGTGCTCTCGATGATCGATCGGATCACGGAGTTGCTCGACGAGAAGCCGGGTGGGGAGGGGGGCTGATCGATGCCGATGACGGTGGTGGTGACGCGGAACGTGGAGCCGAGGGTGCGAGGCTTTCTGGCGTCGACGATGTTGGAGATCGCGAGCGGGGTGTACACGGCGCCGAAGCTGTCGCCGGCGGTACGGGAGCGGATCTGGGAGGTGCTGCAGAAGTGGTGCGGGCAGGGGCGGGACGACGGGGTGGTGATGACGTGGCAGGAGGGTGAGGCGCCGGGCGGGCAAGCGGTGCGGACGATAGGAGAGCAGGCGCTCGAGCTCCGGGAGATGCCGAGCGTGGTGTTGACGCGTCGGGAGTTGACGGAGGACGAGCTACGTTCTTTGACAAGGATGTTGGAGGAAGTGCCGTTCTAGGGGTTGGGAGCGGGGTCGCGGAACGGGTCGACGGTCCCGGCAGAGTCTGGCACACTGGGCCGCACGCTTCGTCTCAGAGGCTCCCCCGCGCGAGCGGGGGTCCACCCGACCCGATCGCGAAAGCGACCGAGGAGCTCAAGGCTCCCCCGCGCGAGCGGGGGTCCACCTGCACCCGATACCCGCATCGCGCAGGCGAACGAGGCTCCCCCGCGCGAGCGGGGGTCCACCCCTCCAGACAAACGCCCGCACGTGTCGAGCACGGGCTCCCCCGCGCGAGCGGGGGTCCACCCATCGCCGCGAAGAGCTGGGCGAACGACGGCGGGGCTCCCCCGCGCGAGCGGGGGTCCACCCTGGTCCCTTCGGTTCTGCTTGTTCTGCTGCTTGGCTCCCCCGCGCGAGCGGGGGTCCACCCACGCCGGCCGGGCACTGCACGATGCTCCTGTCGGCTCCCCCGCGCGAGCGGGGGTCCACCCGAAGAAGGTCGCCCACTGCCCCGCGGCGATCTGGCTCCCCCGCGCGAGCGGGGGTCCACCCGCGGCAGCCTCGAGGAAGTCAGTGGGTAGCGTGGCTCCCCCGCGCGAGCGGGGGTCCACCCGACTGGTATGGCGAGGCGAACTGGACCCTGCAGGCTCCCCCGCGCGAGCGGGGGTCCACCCCACCGCTCGGCCGCCGCCGTCTGAACAGCCTACGCCCCCCCTCCCGTCACAGGAACCAC
>CAYMUE010000008.1:79531-82534 GCA_964393505.1 uncultured Polyangiaceae bacterium | reverse complement strand
GATCCTGCCCGACCACGGCCAGTTGATGGTCAGCACGGACCTGCACGGCAACCTGGAGGATCTGCTCGCGCTCGAGGCGCACTTCGAGTGCTTGCGCGCCTCGGATCCCGATGTTCACTGGGCCCTGCTGGGTGACCTCGTTCGCGGTCCGGACCCCGCCGCGCGCGACAGGCAGCCTGAGCTCTACGACTTCCCCGACGAATCCTTCGCTGCTGTCGACCACGCCGGGAAGCTGCTGGCCGCGTACCCGGGCAACGTGCACCTGCTGCTGGGCAACCACGATCACGGACACGTGGGAGGCAGCCCGATGCCGTGACGCGCGAGGTCCTGGAGAATGCCGGGCGCAGCGCTGGAATGAACCTGCGCGTCGTCGTCCACGGGCACGATCGCGATGAAGCCGGGTTCTTCGTCGAGGGCGATCACCAGCTCTGCGTGGTGGTGTTCGGCGCGCCTCGACAGCACAAGCGTTTCCTCTTGCTGGGTCTTGCTGGGCAGTACCCGAATGCGCACGCGTTTCGCGAAGACCGCGAGATTCGACGCTTGTATCCCTCGCCCTGAGAACTCCGGTCAATGCTCCGCCGGGTCCAGCACCGGTTCGTCCCGCCCGATTCCAAGCGCGTCGCGCAGCTGCGCCGCGCGCACCAGCCCCGCACGGCTGTCCTGTCCCCGTGCCGTCAGGATGGCCACCTCGGCCTCGAGCAGGGCCAACGCCATCCGCGCCCTGTCTCTTCCAAGCACCGTCACCACGCTTGCGGCGTCGAGCCGATCGACCATCGATCGCGACATCCCGACGTAGGTGCCGTAGGCGCGCTGCAACTCCGTCAGGGCTTCGTCGAACTTCCCTTCCTTGCCGAGTCCGAGCAACGCAGCCAGGAACCTGGCGAGCTGTCTGATCTGACGCATGAGGAAGTCGTCCCGAAGCATGCGCCACGATAGCGCGGATACGGCCCCGCTGCTACGAGGCGGCTCGGCGAGAGGTCGTCGTCGACATCGACTGCGGCGCAGGGTGCGAGGTGCCGCGGACCCTGCAGGGAATCCCACCCGAATCCGAGGCGGTCGCGCGGTCTCTGGCGCCCATCGGCGAGAACGTGGTCGTCTCCTCCGGCACGGAGGCGAGCGGGCCCGACGAGGCCGAGTGCGATGCAACGTCCGCGATCCCGCGCATCGCTGCGAGGGGCAGCGAGATGGTCATTGGACGTCACGGGCTACTCCGCCGGAGTCCCCTCCACGAACCTCCGCACGAGCTCGTCGTAGTCTCCCTTCATCGGCAGCTCGTGGTCCACGAACACATAGCGCCGCAAGGACAGGTTCGGGGAGCCCGTGCGAGGATCAACTCCGTGCTGCTCCTCCTGCTTCCAGTACGCCCCAATGCCCCGTTTCTGCCACGCGGGAACGTCGTTGAAGTTGACTCCGTTGCGGAACAAGAGCTCATTGCGATCGGCCACCGACACGCCGCGCAGCTTCACCGTCGCGGCGTGATCGTCGAGCCCCTGGCGACGCAGAAGCCAGTACGAGTGGCCGTTGAGGGCGTTGCGGTGGGCATCCTCGCTGCGCCACCGGAAGTAGTCGACGACATCCTGCACGGTGGGCAGCTGCGAGATACGGCAGTCGAAGGCGGCCGGCTCGCCCAGCGCGATCGAGAAGCTGGCGCTTGCCTCGCCAGCGAGCACCGACAGGAACTTGCGCAGCTTTCGCCCGAACGTCGCCTCGTCGCGGCGGAACAGGAGCGAGATCTCATCGCTCTGCGTGTAGCCGTAGACCACCGAGAAGCCACAGTCCATCAGGCGCCGCAGCGCGGCCACCATGCAGTCTCGAAAGCGCTCGTCGTAGGGCGCCTCGAACTCCTGCGCCACCCGGGTCAGGTGCGAGAAGGATCGGCCGTCGATGCGCGCCACCATGTGCAGGCCCGGCAACACGCAGTGATCGTGTGCCGTCTCGTAGATGCGCATCCTGCGATCGAGCTGCTCGAACTTCATGACCGGAGAAGGCTACCACGTCTCGACGGCACTCCGCCGAGTCGCTTGCCTCGCGCGCGCCATCCTGCCACTGTGGCGCGCTTGCGCATCGTCATCGACACCAACGTGATCGTCTCCGCTCTGCTGCACCCGGGGCGACAGTCCGACCGCGTGCTCGAAACCATCCTGTCGCGCGGCGACCGCGTGCTGTACGACGTCCGCATCGAGCGCGAGTACCGGGAAGTGCTCGCCCGCCCCAAGTTCAAGGCGATCCCCCGCGAGCACGCCGACCAGCTCCTGCGCGCGCTGATCGCCCAGGGAGACGTGGTGGCGATCGCCGAGCCCTTCTCTCCGCCGATGAGCGATCCGGACGACCGGTGCTTCGTGGAGGTTGCGCTGGCTGGGCGAGCCGATGTGCTGCTCACCGGAAACGGTCGCGACTACCCGACTGGACTGGGGTTCGATGTGCTGGATCCGACGGCGCTGATGAGGGTCTTCGACGGGTGAGCGAGAGGCTCCCGGTTCCGTGGGTCCGCATCGCCCCGGCTCAACCTTCCGGGGTGAGGCAGTCGTGATGCGGCGCTATTCGGCACCAATTGGCGAGGCGAAAGCCTCGCGCGCACAATGCTTCAGATCGGCACCCATGCGCATCGCAGGATCCAACCCACGCCTCCTCGCCATCGCTCTACTGTGCAGCGTCGCCACCGCGTGCAGTCTGGACTTCGACGCTGCCTTCGAGGAAACCGGGCCACGAACCGATGCCGGAATGTCGGGAGGTGCTTCGGGTCACGATGCATCCCTCGGCGGTGCATCCGGGTACGACGGTTCCATCGTCGCGCCGGACGGTGACGCCGGCTCCTCTGGCGATGCTGCGATGGATGGAGCCGCGGGCTCGACTGGGGGCGCCGATGCAGCTGGCATTGGCGGCGGCGGTGGCGTTTCGGGCAGTGATGGCGGTGCGGGCAGCAGTGGCACTGGGGGCGGAGGAATCGGGGGCAGCAGCGGCACCGGGGGCGGAGGAATCGGGGGCAGCAGCGGCACCGGGGGC
>CAYMUE010000008.1:77396-79431 GCA_964393505.1 uncultured Polyangiaceae bacterium | reverse complement strand
GGGCAGCAGCGGCACCGGGGGCGGAGGAATCGGGGGCAGCAGCGGCACCGGGGGCAGCGGAGGCTCTGTCGGCCCCTTCCCCTTGCCGTGTGCTGAGACTGGGGCTCCGGATCCCTGCCTGGGCGCCGATCTCTGCGTGGATCTCGGTCACATCGTCCTGTGGCCCGGCAAGGTCAACAACCACACGACGAGTACGGGGCAGTGGGAAGTCGACCCGGACTGCACATCGGGAGCGGAGCTGAACGACGCGGAGTACTGTGCGAAGTTCTATCCGGAGGCGCTCTACTCGGTGCATCTCACGGCGGTCTCGCCTGGCGTGAAGACGTTCTACTCGGCGGGATGCTCGATTCCCGCACCAGGTGTCGGATTCGACGAGTATGCCTGCGTCGTGTGCGCGTCCCCGTAGACCCGTCGCAACCCCGTTCCGATTCCGCTCGCACGAGTTCGTGGTCCAACACAAGCCACTCTGAGGATTCGCGGGATCGGACCGGACTCCTTTGGATCGTTGGTCCCGCATACGCGATCGGTCCTGCGATCACCGAAGGAAGCTTCAGCGAAACGCCCCTTCCGAACCCGCCGATGCGTCGATGAACCGCACCGTGCTCACCTGTTGCTGCGCCATGTACGCCAAGGCATCGAGCTGCCCCACGTAGAACTCCGTGTATCCGCACGTCGCGCACGTGAATGAATGCAACTGCCCCACGAACCTCCCATACTCCCGCGCACCGAAAATTCCTCGCTCACCGGTCGGCAGGTACGCCGCCGCGACCGACAAGGGCTCCTCGCGGTTGATGCAGTCGTGGGCCGGCACCGTGCACTCCCCGACCTCATAGAACTTGCGTCCCTGGCACTTCGGGCATATCAGCGAGTTTCGCATGGCGTAGCTCCTCGGCTCCTGTTGTCGCCGAGCGAGACTACCAGAAGGGGGGGAGATGGGGGGACGCAGGGACCGGGTCAGTCCCAGCGGCTCGACAGGTGCAACGTCCAGGTCACGATCTTCGGCGCGCCGCTTCCCTTGACCTGCAGGGTCCAGCGCCCGTTCACCTGGTCGTCCCGGGAGTTGCCTTCGACCGAAATGCCCTGCGCGAGTCCGCTCTTCGCGCAGGGTGCGGTGGCGGGACTGCACACGATCGCCGCCACGCCGTTCGGGTCCGTCAACTGCAGCGTCAGCTTCGAAGGATCGCTGTTGTTCAGCTTCCCGCTCACCACGATGTCCACCGGCACCGTCGCCTGCCCGTAGACAACGACGTTGCTGGTGGTGCCGTAGGTCTTTGCGTTGGTGAACTCGGTGAGCATCCAGGAGGGCACGCACCAGCCCTCGTCGCCCATCGACAGTCCGATGCACCCGAGCCCTTCGCCGCACGACTGCACCGCGCTGCACACCGCTCCCTCGCCCTCGACCGGGGCCGTGGAGCGGCACTTGCCCAGCTTCGTCGACCCGTCGGACGGGATTCCCGTGCAGGCATAGCCCTCGAGACAGTCCGCCGTCGTGTGGCAGTCCTCGGGAACCCACACGCACTGCGAATCGACGCACTGCGCGAAGCCGGGGACGGCGTCGTGCACCCACTGATTCTCCGGCAGGGAGCATTCGCTCGCATCGGAGCAGAAGCCGTAGGGCTGGCAGATGCCGGAGCCGCCAATCACGCCCTCGGGCGGCAGCCCATGACACCAACTGCCGGCCGTGTCGCAGCTGAAGCCGATACTCGGTCCGCAGGCTTCGCCCATCCTGTGCACGCGCGCGACGGCCGCGCACATGTCCCAGGCGATCAGCCCGTCGGCGTACCAGCCTTCGGACCGGGAGCCGACGTACTGGCAACGGGGTGTGAGGCCTTCGCAATCGGCATAGCGAATCAGCTTGTTCGTGTCTGCCCAGCGCCAGCCCTCCTTGGCGGTTCCGACCTTGGTGCAGATGGGGCGGTGCGAGGCGAGCGCCTGCTCCGAGGAGACGGGTTCGGAGACGTCCTGGTCGGCCGATGTGGAGTACGCGCAGCCGGACAGGGAGGCAGCGATGGCGGCCAGTCCGGCAAGTTGAATG
>CAYMUE010000008.1:74007-77296 GCA_964393505.1 uncultured Polyangiaceae bacterium | reverse complement strand
GTACGCGCAGCCGGACAGGGAGGCAGCGATGGCGGCCAGTCCGGCAAGTTGAATGCAAGCAGCTTTCATGGTGGCTCGTTCCTGTGGGGCCCCGGGTCACTGCCTCGGGGCAGGGGACGAGCTGCATACATCCGACCACATGTCGAATCAACCCCGAAACCGTCCCGACCGCCGATTCTTTCGCGGTCCCCGTGACGGCCATCTCACGACCGCAATCGGAGGTCCAACGCAGGTGTTCCCTTGATCAACGTCGCCGGCGTTCGGGGGTGCCGCCAGCTTCGGCTCTGCGACGTTCCATGCAGAGGGGAGGGGGTCAAGGAGAGCCGAGGGAGGCGCTTCGGGTTACGAAGCGTTCCGACGACGGAAGGCGTAGGTCAGGGCGATCGCGAGCAGCCCCCAGAGACCTGCCCGGGCTCCGGAGGTCGTGCCCGCCGTCCTGCAGCCGCACCCCTCGGAGGCGTCGCTAGACGCTGCCCATCCTGCCTCCGTCGCCCCGTCGGCAAGCGCCGCACTGTCGGTCACCGATACTGCGTCCGGCGCGCTCGCTTCCTTGTCCGACGTGGCTTCCGCCGCAACGTCGGCCGTCGCGTCGGGCGGAGGCGACGCATCCGGGGGCGGCGCAGCATCCACCGGAGGCGCTGCATCGGGCGGCGGACCTGCATCGACCGGGGGAGGCGTGACCGTGGCACGGCTCCAGATGAAGCAATGGACCGTGCTGAGATTCGAGTAGCCGTTATTGTATCCCGGCCAGTCGTACAGGACGCCCGCCCCGTCGTAGTTCATGTATCCGGCGTTCTTGTTTCCGTAGGGATCGTTGAAGATCGCCGTGTGCTGGTCGCTGTGGTAGCCGATGTCTACGATGTAGTGCCCGGCGCTCGTGATCGAAGTGAGCACGACGAATGGGTGCTTGTCGTCGACCTCCTTGATCACCTTGGCCCAGGAGGGAGACCAGTCCACCGCCGAATCGGGCCCGTGGAACTCGATGTACTCGGCCATGTGGCCCTTGGTATCCTCCCAGTCGCCCTGGACGATGTACCCGTAGCCGCCATAGGCGATGTCGCCGTCGGGATCCGCGGAGCCGACGTTGAGCTTGTGCCCGTTGACGGTGTAGACCTCGGAGACGTAGTTGCCGTAATGGCTGACGTGCGAGGAAGGGACGCTGATCGTGGTGTCCCAGTGGTCGATGACTCCATAGTAGGCGAGCGTCATCACCGCCGAAGTGGCGTTGCAGGCCCAATGCCCGTTGAAGTTGTTGGGCGTGTCGTAGACCTGGTGCATGTACGGGACGTTGGCGATCTTCACGGGCGTGAGGCGATCGCCGCTCGAGAGCTGCGTGACCGGCGATTGCATCCCCGCCTTCACATCGCGAAGCGAGCTCACCAGCGCCGTGATCGGAGCGGAGCCGCTGGCGGCGAACTGAGGCGTCGGCGCCACCTGCGCCACGACCGGCGGCTCGGTCATGGCCGGGCGGAACACCAGCGTCTTGCCGTCCGGCGCAACCCGCGCCTCGTATCCCGCTGCCCCCGCCACCGCACGTCGCCCGGTCCCGTCGAAGCGAATCGTCTCCAGCCGGGCCGGCGGCTCACGCCCGTCGCCCCTCGGAACCTCCCTGGCCGTGAAGATCACGTGCTCGCCATCCGGAAGCCAGGACGGCGACACGCCCCGTCCGAAGGACACCACCGAGGCGTTCTCCAAGTCCGCACAGGCGACCGTGCCGTTGACCCCCCGCAACAACAGCTTCTTCCCATCCGGCGCCCACGACGGCGCGTAGTACGCGTCCTGCGCCACCGTGTGGATCGCCTTCGTCGCGAGGTCGAGCACCCGGATCGAATCGTCCGCTGCGTTGTACGCGAGACGAGCCCCGTCCGGGGAGAGCATGGCGAGGTTGACGTACTGCCCGAGGTCGTAGCGGGATTCGACGCCGGCCGCAGAGACGACAACCGCCTCGCGTCCGAGCGTGAAGGCGACGTCGCCATGGGCGGAGAACGACGGCACCCCGGCGAGGGGCGACGGGGCGGCCAGGGATCGCACGGCGCCCTTTCTGGCGTCGTAGATCATGGGCTCTTGCAGGTACTCATGGCCGACGGCGTGCAGCACTTTGAAGCCGAGACTTCGTCCGTCGGGCGACCAGTTGAACGCGTACCCGCTCGACGGTGTCAACGTCAGGGTCGAGAGCAATCCGCTCTTGAGATCCAGCACCATGACACCGTGGTCGGACGGCGCCGACATGGCGAGGTGGGCGCCGTCGGGAGAGAAGGATATCTCAGCGCGGGCATTGGCAGCGGTCGCTACGACGGCGATGCCGAGAGCCAGCGCGACAGAGTGCGAAGACGTACGGTGCGAGGCGGGCTGCATGAGCGGATTGTACGGGGCGTGGCGGATTGAGCAAGCATCGGATCCAACTTCGTGCGTGCAGCGTGTCCGGACGCAAGCAGTCCATGATTGAAGTGATGGGATGTCGGAACGAGGGAGTCTGCGTCGAGTGAGGCGGAAAAGTTCACTCGGAGTGGAGGCCTCGCGGCGCACTCGAATGCGAACTCGATGCGGTCGCCGTCTACACCGCAGAATCCTGCTCGCGCGGAGAATGGTGAGCTCGCGCGCGACGCGCGATCACCCGGGCGAGCAGCTCGGTGGGGAAGGCGTCTGCCATCGACAGCGAGGGCGACAGCAGCGCCGCGGCGGCGAGTCGGGCCCGCGTCATGACCGAGAGGGATTCGCCGGAGTCGAGGCCGATTCGCAGGTAGTCCCCCGTCGCCGTGCGCGCGGCTTCGGCGACATGAACGCTCGAGAACGGAATGGTTCGTCTGCCGAACCACCAGAGCCGAACCGCCTGGGCGTCCACCACGAGGCGCCGGGGCATCAGCCCGATCACCACGAGCAGCGTCACCCCGGCCGCCGCGCTCCAACCGACGCGCCCCCAGCCCGCGGCCAGCATCGCGCTGGCTCCCATGCCGAGCACCGTGCCCACGCCGACCACCGGCCAGAACACGGGAGAGGGGAGCCACCGGCGAAACGGCGCGCCGTCGTCGGCCGAGGCCGATGCGGGGTGCGAAGGCGAATCCTTGGTGGTCGAGTTCATCGCGATGCTCCGGTGCAACCTGACGCGTTCGAAGCTGCGGACGAGGGGGCTCGCTCCCAAAGCTATCCGAGCTCACTCGCCAGCCGCTCACATGATCTTCAGCTGGACCGGTTCGGTCTCGGTGCGGACCTCCGGCTCGTAGTACAGATAGGCGCTCGACGACGGTGCGATGACCTTGGCGGGACGCAGAGCACGCAGGCGGACGTCGAA
>CAYMUE010000008.1:57182-73907 GCA_964393505.1 uncultured Polyangiaceae bacterium | reverse complement strand
TCGACGACGGTGCGATGACCTTGGCGGGACGCAGAGCACGCAGGCGGACGTCGAACTCCAGCGGCTTGTCCTCGGCGACGGTGGACAGGTAGAGCGTGACCACGCCGCGGTCCACCGCGTATCTCTGGATCGCGCCGTCCTTGGTCTTCAGAAGCGCTTCGAGGGAGTCGGTGTCGACTTCGAAGGCAGGGGGAACGCCGAGCTCGATCATCGGAACGCGTGCCGATTCCTTGCCCTTCCAGCCGAGCTTGACGTGACACGAGGTCACGCTCCCGGCGGACAACGAAGTGGGCGCATAGGCGACGTCGAGGGCGAGGGCCGCCCCGGTGTCGCGCTGCCACGGGACGTAGTGCTGCCCCACAACCTGATAGGAGACATCCCCTCCCTGGGTGGCGCGCAGCTCGATGGTGTGCGCGCCCGTCGACGCGAACTTGCGCAGGCTGATCAGCCTGTGTACGTCGCGCGCCTTCGGCTCCATCGTGTACGCGTCGACCTGCTGTCCATCCGCTAGCACCGTGATGCCCTGCGGCTCCTTTGTGACCGGCCTGGCTTCGTCGATCAGCGCCCGCATCGCCGCAATCGTCGCCTGCGTCGTGCCCCACGCTCCCCACGCACCGCGTCTCGCCACCAGCCAATCCAGTGCCCCGGCTCGCAGCTCGGGCCGCGTCTCCGCCATCGCAAAGGCGTGGCTCGCCAGCCCCGTCACCTCCACGTCGAGCGAGCTTCCGTAGGAGTGAAGCACCCCGACCTGCTTCGACGACCAGTGAATCCCGTCGTCGCCGCGCACCGCGAGTCCCGCGAGGCGGTCCAGCAGCGGCAACGCAAGCTCCTTGCGCCCTCCCGCGATCAGCGCGTTGGCGCGAAGCGCGAGCCCGTAGGGATCGGTGCCCGCGGCAGAGCTCTCTCTGGCGACCCCATCCAGCACCGACACCAGTCGGGACTCGCTCGAGGCCTTCGCTGTCGAGGACGCGAGCGCCCAGGCTATGTACGCCGTCGTCAGGGGATCATCCGGGGCGGCCTGGTTCTCTCGTTCTCTCCACCACGCAGGGCGCGCCCAGCCGCCCGACGGGGAGCGACGTCCGTAGAGCCAGTTGCGCGTCCGCTCGATCAGGCTTTCGTCTACCGAGATCAGCCGCGCCATGTCCGACAGACCCATGAGCCCGTAGGCGGTCAGGACGGTGTTGACGGAGCCGGATCCGTACATGGAGAACCCACCGCTGGGGTTCTCGAAGGAGACGATGCGCTGGTATCCGACTCCGATGTAACGGCGTGCCTTGCTCTCCAGCTCGGGGCTCACCGTTTTGGTGCGCGAGAGGAAGTCGAGGGCAAGCACGCTCGGATAGGTCGTGGAGGTCACCTGCTCGAAGCACCCGTAGGGCATGCGGAAGACTCCGTCGAGCCCCTCCGCGAGCTGGCTCAGAGGACCACCATAAACCTTCACATACAGGTCATTTCCACCGTCGATCGCGTTCGCTGGCAGCTCGAGCTTCGCGGTCGAGGTCCCCTCCAGACGTCCATTGACGACGCGCGTCACGGACAACCCTTTCGGCGTTACCTGGAGCTTGCGTTCGACCGCATCGCCGCGGGTGGCCGAGGTCGCCTGCAAACGCACGGTGCGCTCGCCGGCCTTGTCCGCGCGAACCACGAACCGCAAGCCGCGCGTCTCGCGCGGTCCGACGACCACCGACGCGCGCGACTCGCCGACGGCGGTGATGCCGTCGCCCTTCAACTCGATCGCGACCTCCTGGGCGCCCTTCGTGTAGCTGTAGACCGTGACGGGCACAGAGATCTCGTCGCCCTGCGTGAGTATCGGAGGGAGCGCGGCCTCGATGAAGAAGTCCTGCATCACCACGAGGGACGCGGTCGTGTTGCCGAGCTGGCCGTCGCGCCCGACGGCGCTCAGCCCGAAACGCCAGGTCGTGATGGAGTCGGCGAAGGGGACCCTGATGGTGGCGTGTCCGGTCGGGTCGGTGATCACCTCCGGAAGCCACAGGAGGGTCTCCGGGAAGTAGTCGCGGACGATCGGCTTGGAGGCCGGGCCCGCGGCGGGGAGCTCCATGGGTGCGGCGGGACTCAGGCGGGCTGCGGCAGCGGGCGCCCCGGGCCTGCTGTTGGGATTGCCCATCGAGCCCTCTTCGCCCTTGGCCCGTGTGCCCGTGCCGCCTTCTCGGTTGTCGGCGCGATCCTCCGCCACCTGCTCGGTCTCGTAGCGACTGTGGGTGTAGTCCGTCCAATCGGAAGCGATCCGGCGCCTGACGTGGCTGAACAAGATCGGCACCAGCAGGATGAGGGCGATGGGCAGGCCGATGAAGGACGCTCGACTCGACATCAGCCACGCGCGCTTGCCTGCCGTAAGTGGCTTCAGCAGGCCCTGCCGGATCACGGACAGGAATCCGAAGGTGAGCTGCGCCGCGATCGCCAGCAGGATCGGCAGCAGCAGAGCGGTCTTGGTGAATCCCAGCAGCCTCGCCAGGCGCGTCCCTTCGTCGATGAACACGAACGCTGCCGCGAAGTGACCCAGGAGGCTCGCGACAGGCAGCACCACCAGCACCCGGCGCAGCGTCGTGGCTGCAGTGCCCGCGAGCACGCGTCGCACGCGAAGCACTGCACGAAGCAGCATCACCGAGCAGAAGGGACCGAGGACGAGCCACGCGCCCTTGAAGGCGGCCTCGGCTCCGCGGTGTCCACCGTCGAACAGCTCGGTCGCGGCCAGCACGAACACGCCGAGCGCGGGAGGTGCGAGCACGGCCAGCAGCCAATCCGTCATCAACCCGCGCGTCTCGAGCTTCAGACGCTGCGGGTCCACGTCGCCCGTGGTGTCGGATGCGACGAGCAGCAGAGGCCTGCGAAGGCGGGATACGCCATAGAGGCCGAAGACCGTGAAGGCGGACAGGGCGAGGCCGACCAGCAACAGGATTGCCCACGCGGCGAGCTTCTCCTGTGCCTTGCCCACGACCTCCCGCGCTCGCTCGGCCACGACAGCGGTGTTCGAGGCCTCGAATCCTCCTTCTTCTGGTATCGACGACAACGCAGCGAGGATCAACCCGCGCACCTCGGACGGCGTGGTCCCATCGTAGGCCTGTGCGGCTTCGTAGGGGGCCGGCACCCGAAGCTCCCTGCCCGAACCGTACGGATCGCGGTAGTTACGCGAGCCGCGACGAGCGACGCTGAGATCGGCGTCGGTGGTGAAGAAGATCTTCTCGAGATCGGGACGCATCGCGGAGAGCGCGAAGACGGCCTCATCTGCCACGCCTACGCTCAGTTGGGCCTGAACCGGCCCACCGCCGGCCTGGGTGACCGACACATCGACGGACCCTGTCTCGCGCGGCGCGTACAGCGCCTTGTCCGGCGTGACCTTGAGAGCCAGATCGCGACCGTTGGTCCCCGCGAGCACCATGCGCTTGCCGCTCCTGACTGCGGCCAAGCGCGCCCCTCCACCGGGCAAGGGAAGCGAGAGGGCGTGAATCCACAGCAGGCCCGCGACGCCATCGGGAAGCGCCAGCGTGGTTTCGCACGTGGAATCGGGCCCCACGATGCACGTCCCGGTGGCGACCGGCTGCGGACCCTTGGATGCGCGAACCGCAACGTGTTCGCCCGGCAACGCGCCGAGCACGGTCACGCGGGCTTTCTCTCCAGCGGCGTAAGCGAGACGATCGGGGCGCACCACGAGCCGATCCTCCGGCACGAGCGTGAGCTTGCCTTCGGCACCGTCTTGCGCATAGCCGACCAGCTCGATCGGATCCTTCTTCTCCGAGGCTCGGACAGTGAGCACGGCGATTCCGCGCTCGTTGGTCTTGACCGCCGCTCCGTCTCCTGCGCGCACCGTGACGCCGGCCTTCTCATCGGCGGTGGCGACAACGTAAACGGTCTGCTCGGCTCCGGCTGCGAGGGCACCGCTCTCGGGGAATGCTTCGAGCTTGACCTCGCTGATTCCCAGTCCGCGGACGGACCTTGAGGTTTCGGCGCGCAGGCCCCCTTCGACATCGAGTCGTGCGCGCAGGGTGAGCGCCCCGAACTTCCTGGTCTCGGGCTTCTTCGTAGGCGACAGGAGGCTGAACTTGAACACGCCCTCCTTGTCGGGGGCTCCAGCCGCGGTGCGCAGCACCTCGCTGCCTCGCTCGAGCGTGACCTTGATCGTGCCCTTGGTCACCGGTTCCCCGAAGACCCACTTCGCGCGGGCTGCGCCGCCGAAGGCCTTGTCCGGTGCGAACGGTCCAGGCTCGTCGATTGCGACCGTGAGCTTCGGCAGCGAGTAGCGCTTCACCTCGATCTCTCGTTCGCCCTTGGCGGTGACGGTCTCGGAGACCGGGCTGGTGACGGCGATGGAGTACCAGCCGAGCTTGACCTGGTCGGCGAGCTCGAAGTCGGCCCAGACGACGCCGAAGGCGGAGGTCTGCTTCTCGATCCGAAAGACCTTCACGCGGTCTGCGCCTGCGCGGATCTCGATGACGACGGGCTTGTCGGCGGCGGGCTTGCCGTCGGCGAGCGCGACGGCGCGAATGTGCACGGTCTGTCCGGGCTGGTAGATCGGCTTGTCGGTGGCGACGAAGATGCCGGGAGTCGCAGGCTCGCGCGGCTCCACGACGAAGTCATCGGAGCCCTCGGCAACGCCCGCGCTGACCAGCGCCACCAGCGATCGGGACTGCATGAAGTCCTCGGGAAATCGCACCGCGAGTGTCGCGTCGCCGCCCTTGCCAGTGGCAGCGCGGGCGATCTCGATGAATCGATGGTTGTGGAAGCCGATGCGCACGGTGGCATCGGCGACGGGCGAGCCGAAGCGATCGCGCACGAGGACTGCGTAATGGGAGGTTTCGCCGCGGATTGCGCTGCGCGGTCCGGAGAGCGTGACGACGGGGACGAGGGCGTCGGCGCGGGAGACGCGGCAGCTCTGGACGATGAGTGCGAAGAAGGACAGGAAGGTGATGGCGCCGGCGATGGCCCAGAAGCGCCAGGTCCCCAGCCACGGCCACTCGCGTTCGACGGGCTTGTCATTCATGGGCCCATCGAATCAGAAAACGCGCGCGCGGGGAATGCTCGCGCCGGGGGGAACGACGGTTGTCTAGCGCGATCGGGCGCGCGTGTTCCCGTCGAGCACCTCACGCAGCTTGAGGAAGTCGTAACGCTCGGGCCGGTCGCCGCTGGGGAGCTTGGAGATCTCGAGCACGGCGGCTCGGGCTTCGTCGCGCACGTCCGGAGAGATCTTCAGGAAGTCGCTCAAGGCGTCGAGAGCCGCCTGCTCGCTCTTGCCCACGGCCCCCTCGAGGCGGGCGAGCCATTCGGAGGCGGCGTAGGCGAACACGCGGTCGAGAGCGCTGAACCGGTGCAGCGAAAGCGACGACAGCTCACGTCGCATCTCGATGCCCTTCGAGAGAAGGCCCAGATCGCCTTCCGAATAACCGACGCTGCGCGCCGCGTTGAGGATGCCCGCGCGCTCGTCGGCAGACAGATCGCCGTTGGCCCACGCAACGGTCGCGATGGCGAGAAACACCTGGGGATTCATCTGGGCGCTCATGGGGGGGAACGATAGTCCGACCGGGCGCTGCCGCCAAGCCTCCCGCTGCGAGGCGTTGGAGGGGCTGGGAGACAGCAGGGAGCCGGGACTCAGAAGGCGCTTTCGAGTCGCTCGATGTCCTTCTTCAGGTCGTAGTCCGAACGAGGGGCCGGGCTGGCGGGATGCCTTGCCGCAGGGCTTGGCTCGGGCGCCTTGTGTCGCTTCATGTCGAGCACGAGAGTCGGCGGGTACTCAATCTGGTACTGGATGTCGAGCTTGCGCTTCTCCTTGGGCTGAAGCGTCAGATTCCACCGCAGGATTCCCTTGGAATCGGGCTTCGCCTCGGGACTGATCCGCACGCCGCTGATCACGATGTCCCGCTCCTCGGATACGGGGATTCGATCGGCCAGCGTCAGGGAGACGGGGGAGGTTGAGAGGTTCTCGACCGTGACGACGAACGCGAGCTGCATTTGGGTGCGCTGCTTGCGCAGCAGTGCGCTGTGTTTCTTGTCGAGCGCCCGGGCGAGCTTGATCTGATCGGCCACGCTGAGGAACACCGTGAACTGCTCGCCGTCGGCGACGAACTCGAGGTGGGTCATGCCGAGGAACGCGCCCCCCTGGTACATCGCCACATTGCCGGGCAGCAGCGCCTGCCCGCTGTCGTTCTGCATGCCCAGCGTGCGCGCGGCGTTGAGCGACTGCTCGGGGGCAGCCACGATCGCCTGTTTGGCCTTGAGCTGCGAGCGACCGATCGGCACTCGAACCGACCGGCCATCGGCCCGTACGTTGGTGGTGCTCATGGCCTTGAACTGCGCCGTCGTCCCTCGCTGCTGCAGGCTCTGGAATATCTGCACCGTCTTGCTCTGCACTACCTGCATGTAGTCGTAGTTGGTTTGGTAGACCTCCTCGAAGCTGCTGCCCGCAGAGGAACTCTGCAGGCGCTTGTTCCACAGGCGGTTCTGCCCCTTGAAGGCCGCCTCGGCGCGGCTGAAGGAGGCAGACTGTCGCTCGATCGTCTGGGTGGCAGCGCGAGTGTCCCCGAGGGTCAGTGCCTCCAGCTCCGGAATTCTCACGGCCGCGGTGGACGACTGGGTGGAGAACGTGAGCTGGGCATGGTCCCAATCCTCTCCGCTGGCCTGGGTGACGACGGCGTAGGAGGTGACCTCGACGGACGACGAATCACCGCCGGAGGCGCGCATTTCGTGGGCGGGTTCCCAGGTGGCCCCAGGGAGCATGTAGGTGAGCTCCAGGGCCGAATCGGCCGAAGCGGAGCCCTGCAGTGTCACGTAGACCGTGGTCTCCTCGAGCTGCGTGAGCCCCTTCAGATCCTCGAGGCGCTTCTTGCTCGCCTCGATCTCCGGACCGAGCTTCTCGCGTTGCTGCTCCACGTTGCGACGCGCCCGGGCCGTGTCGCGGAGGGACTTGGAGATGAACTCGACCACGCTGCCGTACGTGCCGACATTCACGTTCTGCGTCAGCACGTCCCGGTCCAGCTTGTCGAGAGAGAAGATCCGGATGTCGTCGATCTGATCCGCCTGCGCGTCGAGTACCTCCAGCTCGTCGTCGAGCGTCCCCATCCGACTCGTCAGCTCCCGCGCCTCGGCCTCCGCGCGCTGGTAGCTCTGCTCGGTGGCGCGCGCGAGATACCCGCGATCCACGCGCACATCGACGATCCGTCCGGCGCTCGCCGCCACGCGCACCGACGCGTCATCCACCCATCCCGGGAGCTGGCGGAAAGCGTAGATGGTGGGAGCCGTGCCGATCCTCGCGGTCGCCTCCCGGGAGACCATGGCGCGGTCGGAGTAGACCGTGACCTTCTTGATCGACGAAGACAGCGTGGTTGCCTGAGGTCCATCGGGGCCAGGGGACACGAGGCCGGCCTGGGGGACCGACGGATCCACTCCTGCCGCCCTTGCCGATGCGTCGCCCGGCGAGGTCGCCGTCTTGATCGCAGGCGCGCAGCCGAGCGCGGCGGTGAGCGATGCACCAAGGCAGAGCCAGGCCAGATTGCCGATCGTTCGCTTCATCGTGGTGTTCTCCCGCCCGGGTTAGGCGCCTCGACCGATTCCATCCGCCTCGAGAGGCGGGACGGCGTGAGAGTGGCGAATGCGCTTGGGTTGCAGCTTCCGCCGATCATACGGGCACTGGCGCACGACGATCCGAAAATCTTCGAGCGGCATCCATCGGGACGGGTTCCGCTCGGGGGGCGGGGAGGGGTAGAGGGAGTCGGGCGAGGCTGGAGCTACTTCCCCATCGCGGCGCGACAGGTCTTCTCGTACAGATTCCGGAAGATGTTGTCCGGGTCCGTGATCGCCTTGACCGCTTCGAAGTTCGGGCGATTGAAGATCGTCCAGAACTCGTCCTCGGGATAGTAGTTGTACGAGATGAGGGTCTTGATCCCGTGCAGCTCCTGGAGCTTCTGCTCGAGCAGACGATAGTAGTTCGTCTCTCCGCGCTGGACCATCCCGTAGACCGCGATGTCCACCATCAGGTCGTCGTCGAATCCCTTCCAGAAGTCGTCGGCGAGCCACTCGTAGTCGTGGACGCGGCGATAGGGGACGCACCAGAGCGGGAAGTGGCCGAAGTCCTTCTCGTACCAGAGCAGGAACTCCTTGAGCCGGCTGAAGGGGAGAAACGTGTCCACGGTGACCGTGGGACGTTTGTCGTCGAGCACGAGCCAACGAGCCTTCTCGGCGATCCTCAGGATCTCGGAGGAGCCGAGGAACTTGCCGAGGAGCAGACGCCCCAGGAACGACTTGGGGTGCACGTTGGTGACCCCGCGATCGTATCGGTAGAAGTAGTAGGGGGTCTCGAAGTAGTCCTCCGAGCGCGTGGCGGTGCTCTTGTAATACACCTTCAGCCAATCATAGCGGTTCGTGTAGGGAGCCTCGTCCACGAACCCTCCGACACACAGCGAGAGCTGCGTGTTGGAGTGGATGATCCCGTCCATGAACTCGACGTCCTTGTTCTCGAAGTGGGAGCGGATCGAGTCGAGGTAGCTGTCGATCGAGGCGTGCTTCTCGTGGGTGATGTGGACGAAGCGCTTGGCGGGGACGAGGCGGAAGACGAGGCGCGAGAGGATCCCGACCGTGCCGAAGGAGCCGTGCATCATCTGGAAGATCAGCTTGTGCTCGTTGTCCGGTGTGCACGTGAGCACGTCGCCCTTCGCCGTGATGATCTCGTATTCCAGACAGGTGTCGTGGAATCCGCCGTACTGGAAGGACATCGACTCGATGGAACACCCAGCGACCGCGCCCCCGATCGTGATCGTCTCGAGCTCCGGCACCACGATGGGCACCAGCCCCAGGGGCAGGGTCTTCTCCACGATCTTGCAGAACGGAACCCCGGGCTCGGCGATACAGATCCGTCGATCGACATCGATCTCGATCACCTCGTCGAGATCGAGCAGATCGATCTTGTCGTCGCTGTGCTTCTTGTCGTGGACCTTGGGGACCTGATGGGAGACGACGCGCTTCTGTCGGGAGAGGGGCGCGGTGCTGCGTCGGTTGCGGAGCTGGTGTGCGACGCGCGCGACCTTGCGTGCGTGCTTATCGTTCTGGCGGACGCCTTCGGGGGAGTAGGCCCGGATCGGCTCGTTCATGGGAGGGGATTCCTTGTTTGGGGGGGGGCGTCAGGAGCGCATTCCGGTGTAGAGGCCCAGCTTGATCCGCTCGGCGAGATCGCGCCATGCCGCAGTCGATTCCTGGTGTTCGGTGGCTTCGAAGCGGAGGACGTTGTGGGCGAAGACCTCGATTCGCGACACGATGTTGGGGGGATAGGGCTGGCCGTCGTTCTCCAAGGCGAGCACGGGGTAGTCCCGGGCCTTGGCCCAGGGGGCGTAGACGCCCTCGATGAGACGGCCGGGGAGGCATCCGAACGGGGCGATGATCGCGACTCCCGAGTAGCCTTCTCCCATCGCCGCGGCGCCCACCGCCGGCGAGACCGTGGCCTCGCTCTCCATTTCGGGATGCACGAACTCCTTCTGCCCCTCGCCGATGATCCTGTTCATGTCGTGGGGGACGTGAGGAATCAGCCCGGTAGGTTTGAGAATCGAAGCGATCTTGTCCTCGACGATGTCCTTCCACGCCTTCTCAACGAGGTAGACGGCCTCGTCCTTCAGGCCGCCGTCGCGCAGCGTTTGCAGCCACCCGGCGCGCCTGCGACGCCCTTCCAGGATGAACTTGCGAGCGAAGTCCGTGTAGTGGAACCACTCGGTGACCCCCGTGACCTTGGGGTAGATCCCCTTGGAAATCAGCGCCTCGCAGATCTCGTCCACGGAGAAGTTGTCGCGGCGCACGTAGATCTCGCCGACGATCAGCACCTTGGGCAGGTCCTCGAGACGCCCCTTGCGCGGAATGCGGGCCAGCCGATTCGCGGCGCTCACCAGGGCGCGATCGAGCTCCTTGGGGCCCGCCGTCAGCGCTTCCTTGACGTCGCGCCAGACCCACTCGAACACCGCCATTGCCGCTGCCGGATCCCGGGCGAGCAGCCGCAGCGACGTCCGCATGTCGGTGAAGTAGTCCCCCAGGACCAGGGCCCGCCAGACGTCCTGGTTGAACGTCGAGCCGAGCTCCCGGTACGAGTTCTCGGAGTTCGCTACCAGGAGCACCACGTTCTCCCAGCCCATCTCCTCGAAGAGCCGGTCGAAGAACACGTGGTACTGGCCGGTGCGGCACGGCCCGAGGGTCGAAGGCACGAAGACGACGTAGACGTCGTCGCCTTTGTTGGGCTCGTGCTCCTTGAAGAACTTGAGGATCGAGCCGAGGACCAGGAGCGCTGGAATGCACTCCTTTCCGGAGGCGACGTTGCGCGCGAGCTGGGTGCTGTGGACGTCGGGAAGAGGCAGGTGCGTCGATGCGATCCCCTGTCTTCGCGCGGCGGCATCCATGACCTCGGTGGACAGGTCGCCCATGGAGGGCCAGACCAGGTGCACTTGGGGGTCGCGGATGTCGAGGCGACGGCCGGTCTTGTGGTCCACGACGTCGCAGAACTCCTCCTTGAGGGCGATGCTGTAGCGGCGTCGGAAGGGCTTGTCGGGAGCCGGCTGGACGTGGCGGCGGTAGCTCTCGACGATATCGAGGAAGGCCTCGACGCGGGTATCGAGTCCGGCGTCGGCTGTGTGGGAATCGATCTCGAGCACGAGGTAGGGTTTCTGGCCCATCAGCCAGCGCACGTAGTGCAGCAGGAACGAGTCCGGGGCGCAGGAGAAGTTCGAGACCCAGGTCTGGTACAGGTTGCCGGTCTTCTTGACCTGCTGCACCGCCTTCATGTTCTGCTGGCCGAAGTACCAGTAGTTGTTCGGCGGTATCTCCGCGTCGTCCTCGTAGATCATGTCGAACGGGATCAGCGTCACCCCCTGGGAGGTGAACTTGCGCGGGATTCCCATGTTCGCGTCGCGAGTGAAGGCGTTGTACGGGCGGCCCAGCAGGGCGATGTAGACCCGATCCGGGTTGCTGCGCACCTCTTCGAGCACCTTGCGCCCGAGGGTCCGATAGGCGTTGAGGAACCGCTGGAGCTGCGCGATCCCGACGTCGTAGGCGTGGCTCCCCTCGGGACGCGTGAACCCGAGCTGGACCGCCACCCTCTCGAACGCATCCCGGCTTACCTCGAAGCCATCGCCGAGCGACAGCAGGGGTCGCAGGATCTGATCGTCGCGCAGGCCGAAGGCCTGACGCGCGAAGTACGGAAGGCCCTGGGTCAGCGGGCAGACGCACGCGTGCACGTTCTCGGTGCTGGGCATGTCGCGGAAGTGCGGGAGGAAGACGTTGTCCACGCCCTGGTCGAGGACGTCCTGGATCGCGCCGTGGGCGATCTCGGTGGGGAAGCAGTAGTTGCTTTCCTGCCGGGCGATTCCTTCGGGGACGATGCGGGAGGAGGCGACGACGCGGACGCCGAGGGTATGGAAGAACCAGGAGTAGAAGGGCCACAGGGAGTGGACGGTGAAGGCCATGGGGATGCCGACGACGCGGGAGGTGCGGGGCTGCAGCGAGTCGGGCGGGGGCGCGAACTCCTCGAAGAGCATCCTGCGACGCTCCTGCGTGTAGTCCACCGCATCGTCGGCGCGAATCGTCCGCTTCTTGCGCTGATTCGTATACAGCGAGCACCGCCCGCCGAAGGGATACGTGCGCTTGCCGACCTCGAGCCTGCGAATCGTGCACAGGTTCTCGCACGACTTACAGGTGAACTCCTTGCGATACGCGATCTCCTTCGCAATGAGAGCGTCGATGTCGAACTCCCCGGCCTCCAGCAGCCCCTCGGCTTCTTTCTTCAGCGCGAGACGCGCCACGCCGAAGCACCCCATCAGCTCCGGGTCGGGCGGCACGGTGATGGTCTTGCCGGTCATCTGCGCGAACGCCAGGGGGATGGCGGGGTTTTTGGCGACGCCGCCCTGCAGCACGATGTGGTTGCCGATCGAGCGGTTGCCGACGACGCGGTTGAGGTAGTTGGCGACGATGGAGAACACGAGGCCGGCGACGATGTCCTCGCGGGCGGCGCCTTGCTGGATGGCCTTGCGGATATCGGAGTTGATGAACGCCGAGCAATGCTCGCCGAACTTCAACGGCGCGCGGGCCTCCAGCGCGATGGGACCGATCTCGGGCGCGCTCTCGATGCTCAGATCCCCGGCGGCCGACTCCTCCAGGAACGAGCCGGTCCCGGCCGAGCACGCCTCGTTCATCGCGTAGTCCACCGGCACGCCGTTGTTGATCAGCACGTACTTCGCATCCTGTCCGCCGATTTCGAAGATCGTGTCGACGTCCTTCTCGAAGTAGGTGGTGCCCACCGTGTGGGCGATGATTTCGTTATAGACTCCCGCGGTCTCGAGAAACACGCCGAGCAGCTCCCGGGACGAGCCGGTGGTGGCGGCCAGACGGATCCGCGGCTGGTGGTCTCCGAGCTGCTTGCGCAGCTCACGCAGGCACTGCCTGAGGGCGGCAACCGGATCACCGTGCGTGCGCCCGTAGTGCTCCGCCACGATCTCGAGCGTCGTCGCGTTGACCAGTGCCACCTTCGTCGTCGTCGAGCCGCCGTCCACTCCGAGCACGTACTGCGCCTGCGGGTCGTACGGAGCGCGTCGGGACGGCGCATGACGGACTTTGTCGCTGGACTCGGAGAGAGGTGGATAGGTTTTGAAGATGAGAGCGGCGCCGGGGCGGACGAGCTCGGCGAGGGGGGGGAGGTCGTGCCCCCGGTCGCGGGCCAGGTGGGCGGCGCCGAAGGCTTCAAAGTAGGGGGCCTGATCGGGGACGACGAAGTCGATGGCCGGGTTGCCTTTGCGGATGAAGTCGATCAGGTGGCGATTGCGGGTGACACCGCCGATCACGACGACCTGGCCGCTGGACAGCTTCGCCTTGGTGAGGAACTCGGCGACCTTGTCGGCCATGACCTTGCTCAGCGACAGAGCGACATCGGCCTTGCTCGCCTCGCCCTTGTTGAGCCGATGGGTGCAGTCGGACTTCATGAACACCGAGCAGCGTGCGGAGATGGGGTGCACGCTGGCGCCCTGGCAGATCTCGTTCACGTCTTCGATACGCAGGTTCATCCGTCCGAGCTGCTGGCGGAGGAACTCGCCGGTTCCCGACGCGCACTTGTTGCCGGCATAGGTGTTGACGATGCGTCCCTGGGCGTTGAGGACGTAGACCACCAGGTCTTCTCCTCCCATGGAGACGACGGCGCGCGGCCGGAGGTCGAGGGCATCGAGGGCGCGTTCGACGGCGATGGCGGCGATAGTATCGGGCAGGGCGATGCGGTGTCGGCCTTCGGTGCCTGTGACGAGGCCGCGGAGGTTGGGGGCGGGTTGCAGGCCGATGCGTTCGAACAGCCGGGCCAGAGTTGCGGCGGGGTTGCCTTCGTGGGGGAGCATCTCGTGGCGGGGGCCGCCGTGCTCGGGGTCGGCGAGGACGCAGAGCTTGAGCGAGGTGGATCCGATGTCGATTCCCAGCGTTTTCTCGGTCATTTTGATACCTGCGGTCGGAGAGGGCAGGGGTCGGCATCCCCGCGGAGGGGAGGGGATAGTCCAACCCCGGGGTGCGGGCAACAGAGCAGGTGTGCGGACGGAGGCGAGACTTGTGCGGGGTGGTGGCCCGAGGGAGCGAAGGCGGTCGAAGCAGGCGACGTCCTGCGCGCGAGCTTCGGACTCATGGGCATACACGGTTGTTTGAACGACGCTGCGGCGTTGGAGACGCGCCACAGGATTCTCTCCTATCGCGCTTCGATAGGTTTCCCCCAAGCTTGCTTTCTGGGCTACAACCGGACCATGAAGCGCATTGCCGTCCTCCTCGTCGCCTCCGCTGCCTCCGCCTGCTCCGGCTCCTCGTCGTCGATCGAATCCTCGTCCGATGCCTCCGTCGCCGCAGACGCTTGCGGCGATGACGGGTGCGAGGGGGACGAGGACCCTGCCTTGCCGCCGGACACCTGCGGAGACGGGACATGCTCACCCGACGATTCGGAGTACTGCACGACCTGTCCTGCGGACTGCGGGGCGTGCGGGACATGCGGGGATGGGGAGTGCGAGATGGGGGTGGAGCAGTGCGAGGGGTGTCCTGCGGACTGCGGGGAGTGCGCGGCGTGTGGCGACGGAACGTGCTCGGAGTCGGAGGCAGAGGACTGCGCCACGTGTCCATCGGACTGCGGGGGGTGCGTGGGGTGTGGAGATCAGGCCTGCGACAAGGCGGCGGGGGAGGGGTGCGCCACGTGTCCGGCGGACTGCGGAGCGTGCGATCCGTGCGGCGACGGAGATTGCGACAAGGCCGGTGGGGAGAGCTGTACGACGTGTGCGAAGGACTGTGAGGCGTGCGATCCGTGCGGGGACGGCGTGTGCGAGCCTGGAGACGGCGAGGACTGCAACACGTGCCCGAAGGACTGCACGACGAACTGCGCGAGGAAGGGGTGCGTGCAAGGGGACTTCAAGGCGTACTGGGGGAACCTTCACGCGCACACGAGCTACTCGGACGGTGAGAAGACGCCGAAGATCGCGTTCGATCATGCCAAGGCCGCGGGGCTCGACTTCATGTGGATCACGGAGCACAAGGGGCAGATGTCTCCGACGCAGTGGACGTCGTGCAAGACCATGGCGGACAACGCCAACGTCGACGGGACCTTCGCGGCGGGATGCGGGTACGAGATCGTCATCCTGACCGATGGCGGGGCCCAGCTTGGGCACTTCAACTTCCTGTTCGTGAGCAAGATGATCCCGGCTCCCAAGGGGCTGGTCGACCTCTACAACGCGGTAGCGGACTGCAACCCTTGCGTCGGACAGTGGAATCACCCGCCCAACCCGGCCAACTTCCAGGACTTCGAGTACCACCCGGTGGCGAAGGACGCGATGCGTCTCGTCGAGTTCAACGGCGCCGGCACCTGGGACGTGAAGCAGGCGCAGTACCTGCTGGCGCTGCGCAAGAACTGGCTGGTCTCCCCCTCCTTCAACGAGGACAACCACCACCAGAACTGGGGAGACTCCAATCACGCCACCGGGGTCTTCACCAACGACCTGTCGCGCCTGGGGATACGCAAGGCGATTGCGGGGCGTCGCACCTTCGCTACTCTCGACGACACGGCATCGATCCGGATGAAGGCCGACGACGTGTGCTGGATGGGGTCGGTGCTGGAGGGGCTGGGGGACACGACGCTGACAGTGGTTGCGCGCGACAAGCAGGACGACGACGGGTTCAAGCGCATCGTGTTGCTGGGGCCCAACGGCGGGGAGCTCGATTCGCACGCGTGCAACGGGAAGAACCCGTGCACGGCGACGTTCTCGAGGAGTCCCAAGGAGGAGACGCACTTCGTGGCGCTCGCGATTCAGTCCGATGGTGACCGGGTGATCTCCGCGCCCATCTGGTACCGCAAGTAGGGACTTGCACGATCCCGGTCCGTGTGCGGGAGCGTGGGCTCTTCGTTGACCCCACGGCTCGATCCCCGCTATGGTTTCTCTCGACAGTTTCAGGCGGCGAGCGTTGCGTGTCGCAGGCGCTGCGCTGCCCAGGAGGTCGCACCGTGATGGACAAGCGGTTCTTGGGCGGACGGGTGATCGGCTTGGCGGTGGGCGTTGCGGTGTTGGGCGTGGCCGTGGGGTGTGACGACGCGAAGAAGGGGGCGTCGGACGCGGCAGCTCCGAAGATCTCCGCGGAGCCGGCGGCTGTGAGCGCGACGGCTTCTGCGTCGGCGTCGCCGGCGCCGGTCGCGACGGTCGGGGTCATGGTTCGCATCCCCGGGGGCTCGTTCATGATGGGGTCGAGCGACGGACAGCCGGACGAGAAGCCGGTGCGTCGCGTGCAGGTCAACGCGTTCGAGATGGACCTGCACGAGGTCACAGTGGGCGCGTATGCGTTGTGCGCCGAGGCGGGCAAGTGCACGCTCGGCGACGTGGATCACTTCTGCAACTGGGGGCGTTTGGGCAGGGAGAACCACCCGATGAACTGCCTCGAGTGGGAGCAGGCTGGCGCGTACTGCGCGTCGGTGGGCAAGCGTCTGCCCACCGAAGAGGAATGGGAGTATGCGGCCCGCGGCACCGACGGTCGCCCGTATCCCTGGGGCAAGCTGCCGGCGCCCAAGGATCTGTGCGTGCTGCGCACGCAGCAGGGCACCTGCCCGGCCGAGACGGTTCCGGTGGACAGCCCCTTTGGTCTGCGCGGTATGGCGGGCAACGTGTGGGAGTGGACGGCGAGCGCGTATTCGGACGACTACGGCAAGAAGCGCTCCGACCCGCGCAAGGTGTATCGCGGGGGGAGCTTCTACGAAGAGAATCTGGAGCACATGCGTGCGACGACTCGCAACCGGCGGCCGACGAACACGAGGTTCGACTATCTCGGCTTCCGCTGTGCGCGCACGCCGGGCAAGGGCAAGTAGCCACGGGGACTCATGCGTCACAAGATCATGTGTGAATCCGGATTCGTGCTCACCCTGGTGCTTTCCGGCGCGCTCGTCGGCTGCGGAAGCGAGGATGACGGAGGCGGGAGCTGTGTCGGCGCCGGGTGCGGGGCTGCGGGGAGCGTGCAGGATGCAGCGACGCAGGATGCTGCTGTAGCCGATGCGGCGAAGTCGGATTCCGTGGTGGCGACCGAAGCGGCGTGTGCGCCGCTTGCCGACGTAACCGACCTGATCGACGATGGGAAGCTGTTCTTCGGCTACTCGGTGTTGGGCACCAGCTCGGTGCAACCCGGGTGTGGAGACCTCGGCAAGGCGCGCGAAGTCGCCGTAAGCCTGACCCCCGCGTTCACGGGCAATCTGGTGTTGTCCAC
>CAYMUE010000008.1:19137-57082 GCA_964393505.1 uncultured Polyangiaceae bacterium | reverse complement strand
GCGAAGTCGCCGTAAGCCTGACCCCCGCGTTCACGGGCAATCTGGTGTTGTCCACGCAGCACCTGTCCACGCGCGTCGACACCGTGCTCGAGGTGCGCGAGACGAGCTGCGAGGGAACGGCCATCGGTTGCAGCGGCACGCCCACCGCCGGAGTCCACGGCTCGCGCCTGTCCGTGCCCGTGGTCTCCGGCAAGCAGTACGTCGCGATCGTGGAGACCGCCGATGACGAAACCGGGATCTTCGCGTTGGGCCTGCATCGCCCTGGGGTCTGTGACGGCGAAGGTGCAAGCGCGGACGTGACGGACAAGCTTCTGACGGGTGCGCAGTTCGAGGCGGACACGAGCGCGAGCAGCTCGAGCGTGCGGGGGTCGTGCGCCACGGCGGCCGAAAATGCACCGGAAGCGCGCTGGAGTTTCGCGGCCCCCCGGGACGGGGCGATGGTGGCGACGACCTCGCATCCGAAGACGGGATACGCGCCGTTGCTGCACGTGCGGGAGACTTGGAACTCCGGGGCGAGCTACTGTGATTCCCCGGAGGCGGAGCGGGCTTGCGGCGCGGGTGCCACGTTTTTGCGGTTCGATGTCTCCGCCGGCAGGGTTTACGACTTGTTCGTGGACGGTGACGGAGCGAGTGCGAAGGGGCCGGCGACCGTCACGCTCGGGTATGCCGCAACGAGCCCGGCGACCGCGGCGCTTGGGGGATGCAGCCATGCATCGATTCAGGACCAGTTCGGCTTCCACGTGCAGAGCGGTCAGAGCGTCGTGGTCAAGGTGGACACGGTCGACGCTGCGACGGCCGCGGATCTGCGTTTGAGGATTCGCCTGCCGGATGGCGCCGAGCTGTTCGAGGCCGACGACGAGGTGTCGTGCACGTTTCCACCGCCGAAGTATTCGTGTCCGGAGCACAGCTTCACGGCGACTTCGACGGGGCTGCACACGCTCGAGGTGTACGTCGGGACGTCGGAGGCGTGCGCGGATCACAGCCAGGTGAGCTACAAGCTGACGGCCACGGTCGATGGTCAGGCGAGCGAGCTCGTTCACTTCAAGGATCAGTGACGGTATTGAAGTTCCTGTCGGATCACGAAGCAGGTGCCCCATGAGAAAGCAAACGACAAGGCTTCTGTTGGCTGCGGTCACGTGTGCCACGATCGGCCTCGCGGCGTCGCAGGCCCACGTGGCGCCGGCGGAGTTCACGCCGAAGCCGTGGGCTTCCCTGGCGTGGGACCAGGATGTCGGGCGAATCCAGGGCAACGAGTCCGACAGCGAGGGGCCCAAGGCGTTTGCCGTGGAGCCCGACGGCGGTGTGCTGGTGCTCGATCAGGTGAACCAGCGCATTCTTCGTTTCGATGCGACGGGGGCCCGGGCGGGCGTGATCGAGCTGCCGGCGTCGACGTTCGACGACGTGGAGCAATACGAGGGGCGGGCCGTGCTCGCGCTCGACAGGCTCGTGGGCAAGCGCTTGTTGGTGCTCGACCCGAAGGGGGGTGTCCTCGTCGATGTCGCAGTGGAGGGACGGGGCATCGAGCGTGCGGGGCTGATCACGGCGATGCTTCCGAGGCCGGACGGCGTGTGGCTCGAGGTTCAACACCGGCACAGCGTGAAGGTGCTCGACCGAAATCTTGCGCCATGTGAGCGACAGGTCGTGGTGGGGCGTCCGATCGTGAACGGGCGGAGCCTGCACGCGGCACTCGACGATCGGGGCGGTGTGAAGCTGTGGATGCGCGCGCGCAACGAGCGTCGGGAGGGCGGGGAGGTGACGCTGGTCGCGCAGTCCCCGATTCGTCGGGTCGTGTGGAGCGACGCGGACCGGGCGGGAAGGATCCACGTGGTGCTGCACGAGGCGGAGTTCTCGTCGGTGTCGCCGTATCGGGTGAAGAGCGAGCGCTACTGGATGGTGGAGCTCGACGAGCAGTTGCGCGAGGTGCAGCGGGTCGCGAGTCCGTGGGTTCTGACGGAGTACGATCAGCGGGTGGAGTTCCGCGTGGGGCACGACGGGAGGCTGTGGCAGATGGTCTTCACGCCGGAGGGGGTTCTGCTCATCGACTGGGGGCGGAGGGAGCCATGAGAACACGAACCCTGGTGACGACGCTCGTGGCGACGGTGGCGTTCCCGGCGGCTGCGTACGCGGCGCCGCCGACCGAACCGGTGGAGTCGATCGTATGTCGCGGAGTCTCGGCGGTGGACTTCTCCTATGCCTGGGGAGGGGAGTGCTGGTGCGGGGACGGGTGCACTCCGGACCTGACCAACTGCAGTCCGGGCACGTGCACGCCGAACGCCGGCTCCACGGGCTGCCCTGACTGCACGCACAGCGGCAAGTACGGTGCCGATTGCTCCGGATTTGTCTCCAAGGCCTGGCAGGTTCCGGAACCTTTTGCTGTGGACGCTTGCGGCGTGGATCGCTACGTGGCCTCGGCCTTCACGTCCGACCACGAGTACTGGGACGTGGTGGCGATGAGCGCGCTGCAGCCGGCCGACGCCGTAGCGAGCAGCACGCACGTGATCCTGGTGATCGGCGCCAAGGACGGTGCGGGCGAGCACGAGGTCGTCGAGGCCAAGGGGTGCACCCCGGGCATCGTGCGACATAGCCGCACCTTCGCGTCTTCCTACAGCGGCGCGCGCAGGATCAACCTGTCTTCGTGTGTCTGCGGCGACGGCGACGAGGAGACGAAGAACTGCGGCGACTGTGGAACGCAGAAGCGGACCTGTGAGGGGGGCTGTCTGTGGTCCGCCTGGTCGGACTGCGACGGGCCGGATCCGACGGGTGCCGAAGCATCGTGCGCGGTGGAGGGGGCGAAAGGCGAATGCGCGGCCGGCCGGCGCGTCTGCGCCGCAGGGTGGCTGAGCTGCCAGACGGCGAGTCCGGCGACCGAGGTTTGCGACGGCCTGGACAACGATTGTGACGGCACGATCGACAACGGCACGCCGGACAGCCTCGGGGAGGGGCTGCCGTGCAAGAACGCTTGCGGTGATGGCAAGTCGAAGTGCATCGGGGGTGCTGTCCAATGCGTTTCGAGCGGGGAGTGCTCCGGGCCGGCGACAGGCGCTGGGGGTGGAGTGGCAGGCGGAAGCGGCGCGAGCAACTGGGCGTCCGGGACTGACGACGGCGGCGGGTGCTCTTGCGGCGTTGTTCGGGGAGCGAAGCAGATTTTGTCTGCCCCGCTCCTGGGGCTGATCGCGTTGCTGGCCTTGCGGCGCCGACGGGCCTGAGGACTCCCCTCCTCATTGACAGGCTTTCTGCGGTCCCCTATGCGGGGGGACTGGCTCCGCGCTGTGCGGACCGAGACCACGACCCCCGGGGAGATCCTCTTCATGGCTCACACATGGAAGTTCGCTCGAGTTGGCGGATTCGATCAGGTTCAGCTCGTCACCGGCGAGGACCTCGTCTCGATTGGCGAGCTCGACCAGAAGCTCTGGGTCGCCCTGGCGTGCCCCATCAAGGGGTTGGAGCTCGACGAGCGGACGCTGGCGCTCATCGACACGGACAAGGACGGGCGCGTCCGGGCGAACGAGCTGATCGCGGCTGCGAAGTGGGCCGGAGCGATGCTCAAGGACGTCGAGGTCCTGGCGAAGGGAGCGTCCTCGCTGTCGCTGTCGGCGATTGCAGACGACAGCGACGAGGGCAAGCTGCTCCACGCGACGGCGAAGAAGATCTTGTCGGGACTTGGCAAGCCCGACGCGAAGAAGATCTCGGTGGAGGACATGAAGGACGCGATCGGGGCGTTCGAGAAGGAGAAGCTCAACGGCGACGGTGTGGTGCCGGTTGCTTCGGCGGACGACGACGTCACGAAGAAGGCGATCGAGGATGTGCTGGCGTGCACCGAGGCGCCTCCGAAGGACAAGTCGGGCGAGCCCGGCGTGGATGAGGCGTCGGTCAAGGCGTTCTTCGAAGCGATCGCTGCGCACGCAGAGTGGCTGAAGCGGGGCAAGTCGGAAGAGGCTTTGAGGCCTTTGGGAGACGACACGGCGTCGGCGTTCGCGGCCTATGCGGATGTGAAGACGAAGGTGTCGGACTTTTTCGCTCGGGCCCGCGTTGCGGCGTACGATCCGCGCGCGCTCGGAGCGGTGAATGGCGAAGAGAAGGCATATCTCGAGATCGCCGCGAAGGATCTCAACGTGACGGCCGACGAGGTGGCGCACTTCCCCCTCGCTCAGGTGGCCGTCGACAAGCCGTTGCCTTTGCTCAAGGGCGTCAATCCCGCGTGGGCGGATAAGATGGCTTCGTTCGTGTCGAAGGTGGTCAGGCCGTTGCTGGGGGACAAGTCCGCGTTGAACGAGGCGGATTGGGCGACGATTTGCGGCAAGCTCGACCCGTACGGCGCGTACTTTGCGGACAAGAAGGGCGCGGCGGTCGAGAAGCTCGGCGGTGAGCGCGTCGATGAGCTCGCTGCGTCGGACCTTCAGAAGACGCTCCTCGACCTCATCGCCGAGGACAAGTCCTACGAGCCCCAGGCCAAGGCGATCGAGTCGGTCGAGAAGCTCGTGCGTTTCTGCCGGGATCTGATGGAGGTCGCGAACAACTTCGTGTCGTTCCGGGACTTCTATTCGAGGCGCAAGCCCGCGGCCTTCCAAGTCGGCACGCTCTATCTCGATCAGCGTGGGTGCGAGCTGTGCGTCGCGGTGAACGACGCAGCGAAGCACGCTTCCATGGCGCCGCTGGCGAGCTGCTATCTGTTGTATTGCGACATCAAGAACTCCAATGGGGAGTCCCGGCAGATCGCTGCGGCGATGACGGCGGGCGACGTGGACAACCTGATGGTGGGGCGCAACGGCGTCTTCTACGATCGCAAGGGGGGCGATTGGGACGCCACGGTCACCAAGATCGTCGACAACCCGATCAGCGTGCGGCAGGCGTTCTGGTCGCCGTACAAGAAGGTCGTGCGGATGGTCGAGGACTTCGTGGCGAGTCGTGCCGCGGCCAAGCAGGCAGAGGCCGACGCAAAGCTGACCGCGGACGTCAACAAGACGGCGGCGGCAGCCGCTGCACCGCCTCCGGCGGCGGGCGCTGCACCGGCACCGGCTCCGGCCGCCGCGCCGCCTGCCCCCAAGAAGCCTCTCGACATTGGCATCGTCGCAGCCATCGGTGTTGCGGTCGGCGGCATCACGGCTGCGTTCGGCGCTCTGCTCCAGGCCTTCTTCGGCCTCGGGATCTGGATGCCGCTCGGCGTGTTGGGCCTCTTGCTCGCCATCTCCGGCCCGTCGATGGCCGTCGCATGGTTGAAGCTGCGCAAGCGCAACCTCGGGCCGCTCCTCGACGCCAACGGCTGGGCCGTCAACGCAATGGCGAAGGTCAACGTCCCGCTGGGCGGATCGTTGACCAAGCTGGCCGTTCTCCCGGAGGGGAGCTCGCGGGACATGGTGGATCCATACGCCGAGAAGCGGCGTCCCTGGGGCCTGTACATCTTCCTGCTCGTGCTGATCGGCATCGGCATTGCCTGGTACCTCGGCAAGGTCGATCGCTATCTCCCGCATTCGGTGCAGAGCACCACGATCTTCAGCAAGTAGACCCTCGCCTGCGTGGCGGCCCCCGCTGTCGCCGTGCCTCCTGCAGTGCAGCACCACAGAGCCGTGTCGAGCGTGTCGCTTGGAGGCAGAACGACGTTCGACTTGCGTGTTCCATCTGGTAGGTTGAATCCAATGACTCGCGCGGTGTTGCTTCTGTTGGGCGCGGCTTCGCTCATTGCCTGCGGAGGTGAGCCCTTTTCTGCGACCGTGGACGCGGGGCCCGACTCTTCGAGAGGCGGCTCTGACGGCGGCGCAGCGGGGCAGGGCGGAAGCGCGGGATCCAGCGGGGCGGGGGGACAGGCTGGCGCCGCAGCGGCCGGTGCCGACGGCGGCGTAGGTGGAGCGGCTGGCTCGGGGTGTGGCGATCTCATGACCGACCCCTCCAACTGCGGCTGGTGCGGCCATTCGTGTCTGGGCGCTGCGTGCGTGGGCGGGATGTGCGAGCTCGCTGTGATTGCGATCGACGTCACCCCGATCGGGCTCGCGCTTCAGAGCAGCAGGGTCGTTTTCACCGACGACGGGGTGTCGGCGGTGCGCGCCACGCCCAAGGATGGTTCGGGAAAACCGGTGATCATCGCTTCGGACCAACCTCGGCCCGGCTACATCACGCTCGACGGCGACTCGATTTACTGGACGCTGCTCAGCGAGGGGGCGGTGATGAAGCTCGCGTCTGGGGGGGCCGGACCGGTCAAGGTGGGAGACAACTTCCCCGAGCCGGTCGGGATAGCGGCGTATGGCGGCCAGTTGTGGTTGACCGACGCGAGCACGGGGTACGTGTGGAAGCTACCGACGAGCGGGGGAGTCGGGACGGTGTTTGCCACGCTCGATGCGAGCGGCTTTGCGGAGGGGATAGCGCTGGACGGGCAGACGCTCTGGGTTGGGATGAACGCGACGGACGAGGTCGTGGCGGTGGATACGACGGGCAAGGTCGTCACGCCGTTTGTGCAAGGACAGGGGAACCCGGCCGGTGTGGCGATCGACGATGGGGCGGTGTACTGGGCGAATCAGAACTCGGGTGAGCTGCGCAGGAAGCGCAAGAAAGGTGGTGAGGTGGTGACTCTCGCGATCGGGCTGAACTGGCCGGCGGGGGTCGCTGTCGACGACCAGTACGTGTACTGCGCGGAGGTCAAGGGGAAGCGGATCGTTCGTGTTGCGAAGTAGTCTGGCGAACGGGCTTCCCGTACCCGGGCGCCCGGTTCGATGAGGTTCAGGGCCCGCCGACCTCGACGAGCGCATCGACCACCGCTTCGGCGCAACGGTCCCACGAGAAGCGCTGTGCGTGCAGAGGGCCCAGATCCCGGCAGCGGGTGCGCAGCAATGGGTCGGACACGATCGCGTCGAGGCCCCGTGCGATGGAGTCGATGTCACGCGGGTCGAAGCTCGCTCCGAATCCGCCGGCGACCTCGGGCAGAGAGCCGGTGTTGGACACGGCGACGGGAATTCCCAGGGCGAGGCCTTCGGCGACCTGCAGTCCGAAGCCCTCGAACAGCCCGGCGATGACGATGCCGTCGGCGGTTGCCATCCGACCCACGAGGTCGGTGCGGGAGAGATAGCCGAGGACGTGGACGCGGTCGGTCAGGTCTTGCCGACGGATGGCGTCCACGATCATCTCCTTCGCACCCCAGTCCTTGCCGGTGAGCAGCAGATCGTGGGTGTGACGGGCGCGGCTGCGTGCGAAAGCCGCGATGAGCGCCAGGTGGTTCTTGCCCGGGTGCTCGAGCCTCGCAGGGTACAGGAGATAGGGATGCGGCCACGGCGGCAGTGGCCGCTCTGGCCGGGGAAGCGAGATGCCGTTGTGCACGACCCGGATCCGCGAACGGGGGACACCGGCCAGCGCGGTGACATCGTCCGCGGTCGCCTCGCTCACGGCGAGCACGAGGGAGAGCCTTCGAAGGGTCGGCGTGAGGATGCGTCGAACGTAGAGATCCCGCGCGCGGCCGTACTTGTTTTCGACGTGAAACTGAGCGAGGTCGTGAACGGTGCCGACGGTGGGGACAGCCGGAAAGGCGACGACACGTCGGTTGGCGGCGGGGAGGTACAGGGCGCGGGCGCGTGCGGCGCGTGCGAGCAACGGCAGGGCGGCGAAGGCGAAGAGCGCGTTGGGACCGGGGGCATCGAGAGGGGAAGGGAGGCGGAACCCGGACGACGTATCGACGCCGATCCCGAGGCGTTCGGCCCTGGAGCCGACGAGGATCGAACGCAGCCCGCGCCGATGGAGGGAGGAAACGAGGCGGGGAACGACCTCGCGAGCGAAGACACCGATGCCACTGTTCCCGAAGTCGCAGCCGCTGGTGCTCAGCGCAAAGGGGCACTCTGTCGGCTCACGCATGGCGGCTCTCGCATCCCCGGATCCAGGGAGAGACTACAGCGTGTGGCCGTCGGTGCGCAATCGACGGGCGGTTCCGGCGGAACCGAGTTGGTGGGCGGGTGAAGCACTCAGGGTGGCCCGGACCTCATGGAGCAGCAGGCGTACCAGCGCCGGGAGAAGCACGCCCGAGGCCGCGCATGCAACCGTTCCGCGAAAGGTTGCGAGGACGTTCGGAGAGAGCCGCCGAAGGGTACGCCGCGCTACCGCATCGTCGCTTCGACGAGGTCGGAGCCGTCGGGCAACCTAGTGGTCGACGGGGTTTCGCCCCGCTCACGCGCCTTGAGCCTTTCGCACTCCGCCTGGGAGTCGCCCTTGCAGTACACGATCATCCACACGACCTTGCCGTGCGCATGCTCGAACTGTTGGAACAAGGGACAGTTGTCGATGTATCTGCAACTCTGAGCCACGGTGGCAGGCTGGCATGGCCGGTCTGAACGGGAAGGCGCTCTCCTTCGCCTGCGCGATCGCGTGTCCGTTGGGACGACGACACAAAGACACTATGCTGCTATCGTGAAGCGAAGGAGGTTCCGCCGGGCTGCTGTCGTGCTGGCCGCGATCTTCGGCCTGCTCTCGCTCACCTGGTTCGGAATACGACACACTTCGTGGCTCGGTCCGTTCCTCGCCGACACGGGACGCTCGGTGCTCGGTCCAGCGGCCGTGGCTCGCATCGAAGAGACCGTCTACGCCGTCGAGGAGCGCTGGAATCGGGCGTGGCACGGGAACGACCCGCCCCGGACCCACTGGACTCCGCCGGTGGCATCCTCCACCGCGCCCCCCCCGGCCGCGTCGTCGGCGACCGCGTCGGTCGCAGCCTTTCCTCCCGGGCCTGTCGGGCCCATGCACGCGAGGTTCGGGGCAGCGGGGGACGGGGCCTGGACAGCGCTCCCGGACGCGCGGAATCCCGCTTCCGCGCCCGCGATGTTCAAGACCCAGATCCATCCCGACGCGGGGCGTCCCTTCGCCGTGGTCGCGGTGGTGGCCATCGACTTGTCCCGCGTGGACGTGCACCTCGAGCCTGGGGTGTACGTGCCCGAAGCGACGGAGCCGGAGGCCCGGGGGATGGTGCGGTCGGGGCTGATTCCGGCCGAGCACCAGAACACCGCGATGGCCGCATTCAACGGGGGGTTCAAGACGGAGCATGGGCGGCTCGGGATGCATGTGCGCGGAGTGACGATCGTGGGCGCGCGCGCTTGGGGGTGCACGGTGGCTCGGACGCGCGACGGCAGGATCCTGCTGGACACGTGGAGCGATCTCGAGGGCGATCCGTCGGAGCGGGTGTGGTGGAGGCAAACGCCGCAGTGCCTCGTGCGGAATCGGGAGTTCGGCGATGGGGTGCTGATCGACGAGAACAAGAACTGGGGGACATCCATCCGCGGCGGCACGTTCATCCGTCGGTCGGCCGTTGGACTCGATCGATTCGGGGGAGTGTTGTTCATGGGGATTGGAGATCCGGTGTCGGCCGGAGGGATCGCTCGCGCGATGCGCCATGCCGGGGCCGTGACTGTGGGACAGCTCGACGTGAACTGGTCTCTGCCGAAATTTCTGCTGTTCGTGCCGTCGCGTCCCGGCTCGGACACCTTCGAGGCCAGGCCGCTGTTCCCAGGCTTGATCTACTTCAAGGGGGAGTACTTGCGGGACCCGTCATCGCGGGACTTCTTCTACCTGACACCGAAGAGACCGGGAGCGTGAGGCGAAGAGACGGTCAATCGACAGGAGCGGAAGGAGCGAGGATTCCGAGCTGGACGAGCTTCGGAACCCGGAGCCGTCGGAACTGCTCGAGCTCCCGCGCAACGGTTTCCACCTGGGCGACGGGGTCGTCGATGGGCCGCCCTTCTTGCTCGAGCTTGAGGGGGTGAGCGGTCGCGAAGGCACGAAGCCAGGGGATGCGGTTTTCGTGGGGGATTGCCAGGGCGCGGAGGCAGACGACCTCGAGGGGGGAGAGGACGATTCCCGTGCCGGTGGCTGGGGAGGCGACGACCACGCGATCGCCGGCGGAGAGGGGCTGTTCGAGAGCGAAGCGGGCGTGAGGGTGGCAGGGGAGGAACGGGCCGAGGCCTGCCGGTAGCAGCGGAGGAACCGGGGAATGAAGGGGCCACAGTTGCTCCCCGATGGTGAGCTGCAAGACGGCGCGACGGATTGACTCGATGCCGAAGGGGGCCAGGTCGGGGAGGCGTGCGAGCTCCGGGACGGACAGGGCGTGCTCGGCGACGGCGGGGATCAGGCTTTCGAAAATGGGTCCCACGAACTCGAGGGTGCAGCTCGGCAGCCTGACCTTCCCCTTCACGCGACTCGGGTCCACGAGCGAGGTGAACCGCGTCGTGTCGAAGTACTCCCGCGTGAGCTCATCGGCCCGCGACACCTGTCCCTTGATGAACACGTCGCGCCGGAAGAACTCGTTGAGCGCGTAGTCCTTCGCCCGCTCGAAAGCGATGCGGTGGGTCAACCCGGCGAACACCGGCTGGAGCGAAGCGGGAATGGCGAGGTCGCGGAAGTTGAGGTAGGCGGGGAGCTGTCCCACGAAGTGCAGCCCGGCAGAGTCGAGCTCATCGGCGAGGTCTTCGAAGTAGTGAGGGTGCCAGTCCGGCAGGAAGTACTCGTGGATCGCATAGGGAAGTCCGGTGCGAAGCGCAGCCGCGAGCATCGCCCTGGCCGCCGGATTCTGCACGAAGTACCGCGCCCCTGCGTCGTCGAGGAGCTTCGCGGCAGATAGCCCCCGCTGCGCGCGCTCCGCGCTGGTACCCGTCGTGCCCGCGGCATCGAGCATCAGCCTGCGCAGGGGTTCGACGGCGCTCCATCCGGGCATCGCGTTGTAGGCGGCGAACAGCAGCCCGCCGGGCTTGAGCCGGGTCGCTGCGAGGTCGATGGCCGCCTTGCGCTTGTCTGGAGAGATCCAGCTCAGCAGCCCGTACATCGCGACGAAATCGAAGTCCGGCAGCGCGTCGCGCGGGAGCTCCGCGAAGTCCCCCTGGATGAAGAGCACGTTGTCGACGCAGGCTTTCGCGGCGAGCGACGTCGCGAAGGCGACATGATCGTGGTTGATGTCGATGCCGACGAAGCGCGCATCGGGAAAGGCAGATGCGAGCGCCACCAGGGAGTCGCCGTTGGCCGAGCCCAGCTCCAGATAGGTGAACTCGCGATTCGGGGGCGGGGCGAACCCGTTGAGCGCCGCCGCAAGGCGCAGCATCGACGGGCTCAGCGAGTTGGAGAAGGTGCGGACATACGGGACGTCGGTGACGTAGTCCTGCTCGAGAGAGGGCGGCAGCGCGAAATCGGCCATCGCGGCGATCGATAGCACCGTTTTCGCGGGGCCGCCTACGTGGCGTTCGCGCCGGGGCGCGAGGCTCCCGGGCGCCGGCGTCTTGACCGGACGACGGCCATCGGCTTCCATGCGCCCCCCAAGCGATCCAACCAGGAGAGCATCGTGCAGCGAGTCCGAGAGATCATCGAGAATGCGGGTTCCGGAATGGTGGCCACGTCGGTCGACGGCCAACCGCGTGTGCGTCCGATGGCGTTCGTCATGCTCGAAGACGGTCGTCTGTGGAGCTCCACCTACCGGCAGAGCGGCAAGGTCCATGAGCTGGAACAGAACGCCAGGGTCGAGGTCTGCTTCGTGGATGCGAGCAAGTGCCATGTGCGCGTCGAGGGGGTCGTGAGCCTCGGCGGCGGGGCCGATCAGAAGCGCAGGCTGCTCGAGCTGAATCCGCGCGTCCGCAGGCATTTCCCCGACGAAAACGATCCCAAGCTCGTCCACGTCGAGATCGTTCCCACCCGTATCCGGTGGAAGGGAATGGGCTTCTGCGAGTACACGGAGGTGTCAGTCCCGCCGGTCTCCACCAACCGTTGACGGTGCATCAGCTCTGACCGCACTGCGGCCGAACGCGGGCATCTTTCGCTCCCCGGGGAGACCGCTCAGCCCTCCCTGGCCGATCGATTGCGACGTCGGGTCAGCATCACCGCCAGTCCGAGAAGCGTCAGCGCGGCAAGCCCAGACGATCGGGAGCCTCCGGCCGCACGACATCCGCAGCCGGAGTCGTCGTCGGCGGCGCCAGCCCAGGACGGGTTGCCGGCCTTGCCGGCCTGCCCGGCGCCTCCCTGTCCCGTGCCAGCGGCTCCGCTGTCTCCCGACGGGCAGGCACCTTCGTCGATCTCGCCGTCGCAGTCGTCGTCCTTGCCATTGCACGTCTCAGTCTCGGAGACACACGAAGGACCGCCGAACAGGATGGTGGCGAAGTACTTCGCAGTGCCCCATCCACCGGCGTCGGTGAACTCAGAGAGAGAGACGGCTTCGCCGAATCCCGTGCCTGTCGAGGGGTGACAACGCCACCCTGCGACATGCCGGGCGCACAGATCCGCCTTCCCGTCGCCGTTCATGTCTCCCATCTGGATCGTGTGGAAGTACTCGTCCTTGTTCCACCCGTCCGCGTCCGACCACGCAGGGCCGTCGAACGACTGGAAGGCAGCGCCATCCCAGCGATAGCAGATGAGCTTGGCGTTGGCGCGGATGCACAGGTCCTGGGAACCGTTGCCATCGAGGTCGCCCGTGCGCAGCGTGAGGAAGTTCGAGGCATCGTTCCACCCGCTGGCGTCGGACAGGGCACCGACCTCGATCGCCTCGGCGAAGGACTTCCCGTCCGAGAAGTGACAGCGCAGTCCCTGGGAGTCCCGGGCACACAGATCGTCCTTGCCGTCGCCGTTGACGTCGACGAGGCGAATCGTGCTCCAGTATTGGAATCCTCCCCAACCGCCGGCATCGCTCCACCCGGGCCCCGGAACCTTGGTCGGGAATCCATTGCCGTCGGAGAGCCAGCACTCCATTCCCTGCTGCGTGCGCATGCACAGGTCCGCCTTGCGATCGCCATCGATATCGCCATCGCGCAGGGTTCCATAGTACTTCGCCTGATTGAGCCCCTGACCGTCGGACCAGGCTGGCCCCTCGAGCTCCGCGCCGAATCCCGCTCCCGTGGACTTGTGGCAAACGATTCCCTTGGCCGCGCGCGCACACAGGTCGTCCTTGCCGTCTGCGTCGATGTCCATCAGGCGCATCGTGCTGTGGAACTGGAAGCCTCCCCAGCCGCTCTCGTCGGACCACGCCGGCCCTTCGACGGGCGTCACGAGCTTCGCCCCGTCGGACTTCCAGCAACCGACAGCGCCGTTGGCCCTCGCGCACAGATCGGCCTTGCCGTCGCCGTCGATGTCGCCCATCCGGAAGGTCCCGAAGTTGGTGGCATCGTCCCAGCCGCTGGAGTCCGAGAGAGGCAACACCTCGCCCTTCTCACCCCACGCCGTCCCCGTGGACAGGTGGCACCACATGCCGGACATGCCTCTGCCGCACACATCGGCCTTGCCGTCGCCGTCGATGTCGCTGGTCTTCGCAGGAGCGACCCACGACTGTCCGATCAGCAGCGCTTCGCGCTCACAGACTTCGTCCTCGTCCACCGCTTCGTCGCAGTCATCGTCCTTGCCGTTGCACTCCTCGGCGGTCGGCTTGCACGTGTTCACCACCCAGAAGGGCAGGCCGGTCTCGTCGACCACCGTCTGAAGGCTGCTGTTGTAGTGCGAGTAGCGCTGCGACCAGCAGCTGTAGCTCGGCTTGCAGCCGTTGTAGTAGTGCGTGACCGTCTTGATCCACTGGTCGCGCAACGTCCCGTTGTTGATGTCGAAGCTGTTGATCCAAGCCAGGGCCTTGTCGTTCGTCTCGGCGTTGGTCGTGTAGTCCGAGATCTTGACCATGTTGATCACGTAGTCGATCGCGTGGCTCGTGTTGCCAGCGACGGTGAGCACGTCGGCGCCGTACTTGTTGAGCGTGTCGGTGAATGTCCCGGCATCGAACTGGAACATCCCGAGCCCGCCCTGCTGGTCGGAGCAGGGACCGTCGGCCGCGCCGGCGATGACGGGGCCTCCGCCGCAGTCCGCCGAGTTGGGGCCCTCGCATGCCCAGGTCGCCTCGGACCAGCAGTGCGCCAGGTTGGTCTCCGCGTAGGCGATCCCCGCGAGCAGGTACGCCGTGTGGTCGATGCCTCGTGTCGCCGCAGCGTCACGGATCTGTGCATAGCGCGCCATCCGCTGCGCAAGCGTCAGGTAGGCTTCGACCTTCCCCGTCGGCTCCCCGGTCTCGAAGGTGCCATCTCCGCTGCATCCCGGTGCGGCCGCAGCGATCGCGGCGGCGATGAAGGTGACGCAGAGAGGACGGCGGGCAGAGCGCAGCGAACGGGGGCGCGAAGAGAGGGACGGGAGGCTCATGGTCGGGCTCCGAGCGGGCGAGGTGAGCAGGAATGCGCAGATGGTTTCGAATACTACGGCGCGCGGGGCTGAGAATCCAGCCGATGCAAGGGGGGCGACGGGGGCGTGTTTGGACGTTGCCGTGGTCGCACTCGATGGCCCGGGCGACGCTCGTCAGGTCGGGCGCCCAAGGGGAGTGTCCTTGCGGAATGCGGTCCCCTTCATCAAAGCCACCAGACTGCCGTCGTCGTCGACCACGCGCACCACGCAGGTCGAGAGCTTCGTACTGCTCGCCTCCTCGACCGCTTCCGCCACGAGCGCGCCGCGGGACACGGCGCGCAGGAAGGAGATGCTGGCATCGATGGTGACCGCGAGGGTTCCGTGGGAGTTGGTCGCAGCGGCGAAGGCCAGGTCGGCGAGGGTGAAGACGGCGCCTCCCTGGGCGGAGCCTGCGGCGTTGAGCTGATCGGGGCCGAGGAGCATGCGTGCGCGTGCGAAGCCCTCGCGCACCTCCAGGAGCTGTACGCCGGCGAGCGCCGCGAAGCGGTCGTGTTCGAGGAAGTCCCGTACGTCCATGGGGGCACGGTGTTCGCGAGGCCGTCGGATGTCAACGCGGGAACCGAAGCACGAATGATGGGCGATTTGCCCGCAACATGCGATCGTGCGATCATCGCGGCGATGTCTCCCCGGCTCCGACCTTCATCCGTGTGACGGCATGCGCGACTCCTCCGTTCCGCCCGCGAGCTCGTCCGCTCTCCAAGTGGGTGCCCTGGTGGACCACTTCCGCGTGGTGCGGGCGATCGGTCAGGGGGGCATGGGAGAGGTCTACCTGGCGCGCGATCTCCGGCTGGGCCGCAAGGTCGCAATCAAGGTGATCCGTCCCGCCGCGCTGGGAGGCCGCACCGCGGTGGAGCGATTCCTGTCCGAAGCGCGAGCGACCGCGCGTTTCAATCACCCGAACATCGTCACGATCTACGCGGTGGGCGAGATCGAGAACCGCCCCTACGTGGCGCTGGAGTTCGTCGATGGACAGACGCTCGCGGCGCGTCTGCGCGACGGGCCGCTGGCGTTGATGGAGGCGGTGCGTCTGGCGCTGGCGATCTCCGAGGCGGTGGCGGAGGCGCACGCGAACGCGGTGGTTCACCGCGATCTCAAGCCCGAGAATGTGATCATCGGCCGGGACGGGCGTCCTCGCGTGGTGGACTTCGGGCTGGCCCGTGTGGTCTCCGAGGACGTCGAAGTGCGCGCGACCGGGGCGCGGGGCACCGGAGGAGGCGAGGGTGAAGGGGGAGGGGACGAGTTCGACGCGAGCGTGACGCGGACGGCGCCGGCGGAGGGGGAGAGCACGATCTGCGGGACGCCGCTGTACATGTCGCCGGAGCAGTGGCGGGGCCAGGCTGCATCGACGGCGTCCGATGTCTGGTCGATCGGTTTGATGCTGTACGAGATGCTCGACGGGAGGCATCCGTGGGGAGACCTGCGGGTGTTCCAGATCTCGGCGAAGGTGCTGAGCTCGTCGCCGGTGGATCCACCGAAGGCGCCGATCCCTCGTGAGCTGGAGGAGTTGCTCGCCCGGTGCCTGAGCAAGACACCCGAGGACCGTCCCTCGGCGGCTGCGCTGTGCGAGAGCCTGCGCGGACAGCTCCACGCCGAGCGACGGAGCGACAAGCTGGAGCGGGGACCGTTTCGCGGGCTGCTCGCCTTTGATGATCGCCACGCCGATCTGTTTTTCGGCCGCGAGGCGGAGACGGACGCGTTCGTGGAGCGGCTCAGGGACGAGCCGATCCTTGCGGTTGTGGCGCACTCCGGGGCGGGGAAGAGCTCGTTCGTTCAGGCGGGTGTGATCCCGCGGCTGCGAGAGCTGCACAGGACACAAGTGCTGCGGCTTCGTCCGGGAGCGGAGCCGCTGCGGGCGCTGGCAGCGAGGATCGCGGGCGGGGAATCCGCGTCGTCATTGCGGGGGGGCGCCACGACACCGGTCTCTGATCCATCGGTGCGGGAGACGATGCCGGAGGCCCGGGGCCGCAAGGAGATTCCATCGGAGTCGATCGAGCAGGACCTGAGAGCGTCGCCGGAGCGAAGCGCCGTGTACCTGTCGGACCTTGCGGAGCGGCAGGGCGCACAGGTGCTTCTGTTCGTGGACCAGCTCGAGGAGGTCTTCACGCTGGGTGCGTCGGAGGAGGAGGGCAAGGCGTTCCTTCGGGCGCTGGCATCGGCGGCCGACGACGGAGCGGGTTCGGTGCGCGTGTGCTTCACGCTGCGGGACGACTTCGTGGGAAGGGTTGCGGATTCGGGGGTGGCGAGGCAACTGCTCGCGGGGCTGTTCGTGCTCCAGACTCCGACGGGGGAGCGTCTGCGCGACATCCTGCAGCGGGCGTTGTCGGCGGTGGGCTATGCATGGGAGTCCCCGGAGCTGTTGCAGGAGATGACCGAGGCGGTTCGGGGGGAATCAGCGGCGCTCCCGCTGCTTCAGTTTGCGGGGCAGATGATGTGGGAGCGTCGGGACCGCGCGGGGAAGCGGCTCACGCGCGAGGCCTACGAGCAGGTGGGAGGAGTGGCGGGCGCCTTGGCGCGCCATGCCGACGCGGTGTTGCTGAAAATGTCGCCGGCGCAGACCGGCCTGGCGAGGACGCTGCTGCTGCGGCTGGTGACTCCGCAGAACACACGCAGAGTGCTGGAGCGGGATGCGCTGCTCTCCGGCCTGGATGTGCAAGCGAATGAGGTCCTGCAGATGCTCGTCGAAGGGCGTCTTGTGATTGCGCGAGGACGAACGGGCACTGCGGAAGAGGGGCAGGTCGAGATCGCGCACGAGGCGATGATCGCGGCATGGGGGCGGCTGGCGCGATGGCTGGAGGAGGCTCGCGACGAGCTGGGAGTGCTGGTGCAGGCGGAACAGGCGGCGGAGCTCTGGGACCGGCGTGGGAGGCGCGACGAGGAGGTGTGGCAAGGCGATGCGCTGGGCGACGTCATGCGTCGCGCTCGACACACGACCCGGGAGCTGCCTCCTGTCGTGCGCGAGTTCCTCGACGCGGGTCGCAAGCGGGAGCTGCGCACGCAGCGTCGGCGTCGTGCGGTGCTCGCGGTGACGGTGTCAGCGCTGGCGGGAGTCGCGCTGGTGCTGGCGCTGCAGAACCGGGTGTCGCAGAAGCGCAGAGACGAGGCGGAGGCGGCGAGCGAAGTGGCGCAGACGCGCCGAGCGGAGGCGCTGTACGAGGGGGCCCGCGCAGCCCTGGAGAGGCTCGATCCTCTCGAGGCCAGAGCCAGGCTTCGCAGCGGTCTGGAGCTGCGTGATCTGGGCCTGGCCCGTCCCTTGTGGTGGAAGCTCAAGCGCACACCGATGCGTTGGAGCACGCAAGTCACCTCGGCGACGAACACAGTGGCCATCTCTCCCGACGGCAGTGCGGTGGCGATCGGCGGCAATGACGGCACGGTGTTCCGGGTGGACCCGGTGGATCGGGGGCAGGAGGTGCTCCGCGGCATTACCGGACAGATCACGACGGTGGACTTCAGCGCTTCTGACACGCTGTGGGTGCGCACCTGGAACGGCCAGCTCTCCGCGTGGAACCTGGATGACCACCGGCTGCGCGCGGTCACCGAGCCGGAGCCGTCGTCGCCGGTTTCCGTGGTCGATCCCGGAGGGAAGTGGGCTGCGATGCTCTTCGAGGACGGCACGGTGCGGCTGATCGACCCGACGAGCGGGGGGGTCATGCGGACGTGGAGGGCGCACGAGGGAAGGCTGAGCGCTGCATCGACAGACGGGGCAGGGAGGCTGCTGGCCGTTGGGGCCGAGTCGGGACGAGTGCGGGTGTTCGAGGTGCCCTCGGGGCGACAGGTATCGGAGACCGAGGAGCACGCGAGGAGCGTCCGGCTGACGCACATCGTGCCGGATACGCACAGGATGCAGGCGTATCTCTCGGACAAGACCCTGCGCACGTTTGACTTGGATACGGGGCGAGAGCTCGCGAGCCTGCCGCTGGCGATTCCTGGGCTGTCGTACGTGGCGTTCGAGTCGTCGGGGACCTTGATCGCCTATGGGAGCGCGGATCACTCGATACGCGTGGTCGAGGTGTCGACGGGGCAGGAGAAAGCCGTGCTCCGCGGGCACCCGGATCAACCGTATCGGATCGCGTTTGACCGGACGGGACGCGTTCTGGCATCCAGCTCGATGGGCAAGGACGTGGTGCTGTGGGATCTGGACCGGAGGGCGGGGGTCTCGCCGGAACCGCGGGGGCACTCGTCGGAGGTCCACGGTCTGGCCGTGAGTCCGGACGGGACCCGGGTGGTGAGTGGAGGGACGGATCAGGCGATTCGGTGTTGGGATACAGAAACGGGGGAGTTGCGGTGGGTGGCTAGGGGGCAGGCCGCGCGGGTGAACGCGGTGTCGTTCCGGCCCGACGGCAAGGCGGTGGCATCAGCGGCGATGGACGGCGTCGTGCGGATATGGGACGCAGCGACGGGGGCAGCGATGCAGGCCTGGGAGGGGGGAGGGCCGTTGATGTCGGTGAGCTGGAGCGGTGATGGGCGGAGGCTGGTGTCGGTGCACCTGACGGGGGCAGTACGGGTCTGGACCGTGGAGACAGGACGGCTGGAGTCGGAGATTGGTATTCAGGGGAAGCGTCCGTGGGTGGGAGATCTTCATTCCGACGGGCGGACGATGGCGTTGGGGTTGGTGGACGGTGGGATTCGGATTGTGGACGTGGTTTCGGGCAAGGAGTTGAGAGAGCTGAGCGGTCACCGGGGCGCGGTGTGGAGCGTGCTTTGGGCGGGGGGAGGCAAGCTGTACAGCGCGTCGGAGGACGGCAAGGTGTTGGTGTGGGAAGGGGGGAAGGAGCCTGGGCGGCTGGTGCACGAGCATACGGGGAGGGCGGCGTTCGTGGCCGCGCAAGGGGCCGGGGAGCGCGTGGGGGTATTCGGGGCAGGGGGGTTCGCCACGGTTCTGGAGCCGGGGAGCGGGCGGCGCGTGATGCTGACGGGGCACCGCGTGCGCGATGTGAACATCGGGGTATTCCTGCCCGACGGAGAGAGGATCGCGACAGCGTCGGACGACGGGACGGTGCGGCTGTGGCGGGTCGCGGACGGTGAGCCACTGTGGCGGGGAGCGGTGTTGTATCCGAAGGGGCCGTTGTTGTTGTCGCATCGGGGGTGGGTGGACCCGGCGGATGGCAAGACTCGGGGGCGTCCGGAGGGAGCCTGGGTATCGGCCGTGGAGAAGGGGTGTCGTCTGGCCGACATCTCGCCTGACGCTTCGCGCCTGTGTTTTGCGCCGGACCTCGGAAGGATTGAATCATGGGACCTGTCGGCTGGATCCAAGAGCGAATCGGTCTCTGTTGGAGCCCCCCTGAGAGCGGTCGTGGCGGGGGGGGCGGGCTGTGTAGTTCTCACTTCCGACGGCAGGGCGGCAGAGGTCGGGAGAGGCAAGGGGGTGACGACGCTGGCGGAGTCGGTGGATGCGATCGCGCGGTCATCGAGAGGGGTACTGATTGCGGGGCAGCGGGAGGTGCGTGAGCTCGACGCCGGGGGCCGATGGACGACGCTGTTTGCGACGGACATCGGGGTGACCGCGGTGGCGGATCTGGGAGAGTGGATCGGTGTTGGGTACAGGGAGGGCGGGCTGGAGGTTGTCGCGCGCGATGGGGGAAGACGTCGCGTGGCTTTCGAGTTGGTGCCGACGAGTGCGGTGGAGAGGATCGTGGCGGGGCCGAGGGGGGCGTTGATTGCCGGGTACGCCACGGGTGACGTCGGGATATGGGATACGGAAAGCGGAAGCCAGTTGATGCGGTTCGGTCTGCACGGGCCGGCTGTGCACCTGATGATGGATGGCAAGCGGCTGGTGGCGGCGACGGAGCTTGGCGATTCGACGGTCGTCGATCTCCGCGAGTACGACCTGGACTACTGCGATCTGCTGGGTGAGGTGTGGGAAGGGGTTCCGGTCGTGTGGGAGGGGGGGCAGGCGGTGAAGCGGGAGCGGCCTGCGGGGCACGCGTGTGCGTTCAGGTAGCGGCTCCGAGAGGTCAAGGCGAGCAGCGGTTGAGAACGGGACAGGAGATCGACGCGCGTGCAGGGGGAAGCGTGGGCGGGAGGTCAGCGGTCGCGCCGCATGGGGTCGGAGACGGCATCGACGGTGACCCAGCCGATCTTGTTGGGCGCGATGCGGATCTTGATCCAGCCGCCCTGGGGGGACTCCAGGACCTCGGCATGAACGGGGGCGGAGAGGCTCTCGATCACGGCGAACTGGTAGCCGGGGCCTTGAAGCAGGCGCGTGGGGTTGACCAGAACGCGCGGGGCGAGCGCGGAGGGCGCCGGAGCCGGGGCGGAGGACGTGGATTGGGGAGGGGGCGGCTGGTCGGCGGGAACCATCTTCTGCTTCGGTGCGATGAAGCGGGTCCAGATGAGGTAGGCGGTGAGACCGAAGAGCGTGATGTCGATGACCCAGTGGTACCACTGGCGCTTGTTCTTCTGCTGCTTCTTGAGCTGCTCGGCCTTGATGGCGTCGGCGGCGCGTTTGGCCGCCTGACGGGTGTGCTCGGCCGCGCGCGTCTTCGCATCCTCGGGGCTCCGCTCCTCGCCGGCGTCGGCGTCGGAGGCTTCCGTTGCGGGCTCGTCCTTGTCTTCGCGGATGGGATCACTCATGGGGCTGAGAGCATACCCACACTCCACGCGCATGTCTCGCACGCCGAGAGGGAAGCCCGCGAGCAGGGGGCAGGGGTCAGCTGCGTCGCGCGGATTGGATCACGACGGGGGACAGGGGCGCGTCCTTGGCGAAGGGACCCGCATGTCCCGTAGGCGTGGAGGCGATCCGATCGACCACGTCCATGCCCTCGGTGACAGTGCCGAAGACCGCGTATCCCCATCCACGAGAGGTCATTTCGGTGTGGTCGAGGAAGGCGTTGTCGATGAGGTTGACGAAGAACTGGGCGGTAGCGGAGTGAGGGTCGGCGGTGCGAGCCATGGCGACGGTGGCGCGGCGGTTCTTGACACCGTTGTCTGCCTCGTTGTGCACCGGAGGGAGAGTGGGCCTCTTCTCGTAGGACGTGTCGTAGCCTCCGCCCTGCACCATGAACCCCGCGATGACGCGGTGGAAGATCGTGTCGTCGTAGTGGCCGTCATCGACGTAGCGCAGGAAGTTTGCGACCGTTGCCGGGGCATGGGCAGCGTCGAGGGTGATGGTGAACGATCCGAGGTTGGTGAGGATGGCGACGCTCTGGGCCTTCATGGTGCAGGATTGTACACGAAGGCGGGGCGTCGGGGTGAGAGGCGGAAGGGGTCAGTGCATGTACAGGCCGCCGTTGACACTGAGGTCGGAGCCCGTGACGAAGCCAGCTTCGTCGGCGGTGAGGAACGCGACAGCGCGGCCGATTTCGGCGGGTTCTCCGAATCGTCCTACGGGGATGGTGGCGACGATCTTCTGACGGACTTCTTCGGCGATGGCCATGACCATTTCGGTGGCGACGTAGCCGGGAGAGACGGTGTTGACGGTGACGCCCTTGCGGGCGCCTTCCTGGGCGAGGGACATGGTGACACCGTGGATGCCGGCCTTGGCGGCCGCGTAGTTGGCCTGGCCGAACTGGCCCTTCTGGCCGTTGACGGAGGAGATGTTGACGATGCGGCCGAAGCCGCCATCGAGCATCTTGTCCCAGACCTGGCGGGTCATGTTGAAGACCGAGTCGAGGTTGGTGCGCAACACCGCATTCCACTGGTCCGGGGTCATCTTCTTGAAGACTGCGTCGCGGGTGATTCCGGCGTTGTTGACGAGGATCGATACGGTACCGAGGTCGCGCTCGACGGCGGCGACCATGGCGCGGCAGGACTCGAAGTCGGCAACATCGACGGGGTAGATGGCGATCTCGAAGCCTTCATCGGCCATCTTTTTCTGGAAGGCCCTGGCCTGGTTCTCCTCGGCGGGGTAGTAGGCAGCGATGACTGCGCGGCCCTGGGTGCAGAGGGCGCGGCACATGGCGCTCCCGAGACCTCCGTTACCACCGGTGACGATCGCGACACGCTTCTGATTCGTATTCATGAATACCTCCGACATGGCAATCGCGGGGCGGAGTGATCCGCCCGCGAGCAGGGGTTCGATTCAGCGTTCCACGGCGAGGGCGACACCCATGCCGCCACCGACGCACAGGGTTGCGAGGCCCTTGTGGGCATTGCGACGCCGGAGCTCGTGAAGGAGGGTGACCAGGATACGGGCTCCCGATGCGCCGACGGGGTGTCCGAGGGCGATGGCGCCGCCGTTGACGTTGACCTTTGCGGTGTCCCACTCCATCTCTCGATTGACGCAGATGGCCTGGGAAGCGAAGGCCTCGTTGGCCTCGATGAGGTCGAGGTCGCCGACGCTCCAGCCTGCGCGCTGCAGGCAAGTGCGGCTCGCCGGGATGGGGCCGGTCCCCATGATTTTCGGGTCCACCGCGGCGCGCGCGTAGGCCTTGATGACCGCGAGGGGCTCGATGCCGAGCTTGCGCGCGGTGCTGCCGCGCATCACCACGACGGCCGCCGCGCCGTCGTTGATCCCCGACGCGTTGGCGGCGGTGACCGTGCCGTCCTTCTTGAACGCCGGGCGGAGCTTGGCCATCGATTCGAGGGTTGCACCGAAGCGGGGGAACTCGTCGGTGTCGAAGGCGATGGGGTCGCCCTTCTTCTGCGCAAGCATCACTGGGACGATCTCGTCGCGGAACCGACCGGCCTTGATCGCGGCTTCCGCCTTGTTCTGCGACTGCACAGCGAAGGCGTCCTGCTCCTCGCGAGAGATCTTCCACTGCTCCGCGATGTTCTCCGCGGTGACGCCCATGTGGACCTGCCCGATCGCGCAGGTGAGCCCATCGCGAGTCATGCTGTCCTGCAACGCCCAGTCTCCCATCGCCTGACCCTTGCGCGAGCCGGGCAGCAGGTGCGGCGCCTGGCTCATGGACTCCATGCCACCAGCCACGACCACGTCGGCGTCTCCATCCCGGATCCCCTGCACCGCCAGATGGACCGCCTTGAGACCGCTCCCGCAGAGCTTGTTCACGCTCATTGCGGGGACGTTGTGCGGGAGTCCGGCGAGCAGGGCGGCCTGGCGAGCCGGGCCCTGTCCCGCACCCGCCTGCAGAATCTGGCCGAGGATCACGTCGTGCACCTGATCCGGCTGGAGTCCGGCGCGATCGAGAGCGGCCTGGATGACGGTGGCGCCCAGGTTGGCAGCGGGCAGGGAGGAGAGGCTGCCTGCGAACTTGCCGATGGCGGTGCGCACGGCGGAGACGATGACGACTTCTTCCATGGGCGTAGCTCCTTGCTGGTGGAGAGCGGAATCGAACCGCTGAAGGTCGCGGCTGGTTGCGCGGCGCGTCGAAGCGGCGTGTTGCACTGCAACATGATGATCTCTCGCAACATGTTGGTCAAGCGTCAAGTTGATGGTGCTTGGCAAAATGTTCCGGACGCCCTGGGAGCCCTCGCTCCGCGGCTGCGTCATCGCCACGAGTGGGTCAGGAACTTGGCCGACACCCCTGGGTGAGCTACGACAGCGCCATCCTCAGGGGGTCTGAGGACTTCGCACGACGCGATCGCGCGCAGCGGTGCGCGACGCGTTCTCTCACCGGAGACAGAATGATGACCAAGAAGCGTAACGACGCCATCCCCGCAGCGCGCAAGACCAGCACGGCGCTCCCGGTGCCGCCCGTGCCCCGAGCCGTCGCGCCCATCACCGCCACCACCATGCCGTCCTCGCGTCAGGCCGCGCCAAGGCCGACGGCGCGCCCGGCTGCCGTCCGCGCCGCTCCCTCCCACTCCAACGTCGTCTCGTTCAACGAGCAGACGCGCAGGGAGTACATCGCCACGGCCGCCTACCTGCGCGCGGAACGGGCAGGGTTCCGCACCGATCCCGTGGACAACTGGCTGGCGGCAGAGCGCGAGATCGATCAGCTCTGGAGCCGCCGGGCAGGCTGAGCTCCGTCCCGCGCCGTGCCCCCGTCTCCGACGCGGGGGCACGTGCTGCCCGATTCCTGCCGCCGCGGATCCCGTGCGCGACTCAGCGCAGCAGTCGGGCTCCGTGCCGCGACAACAGGTCGTTGGACTCGCGCAGGAACGTCGCGAGATCGCGCGCGCACCAACGGATCGATTCCGGCTCCCCCTGGAACGAGATGATCTGGCCGTACGTCCCCTCCGACGTCGGATCGGCATCGAAGTACAGGATCGCGTCGCCGTTGCCGTAGTCCGCAAACGGCACCCAAAGGGTGTGGCGATCGAGCGGTCGGATGCGCGGATCGCGCGGCACGCCGCCGTTGTTGCCCCCGGGGATGCATCCCGATTCGGTGGTCCAGCCGAGCACCTGACAGAGGTCTGGCAGGCTGTAGAAGCGGAATGGACGGAGCTGATCGGTGATCGCGGCAAACCAGATGTCGAGGTACGCGCCGCCGTTGGAGAAGTGATACAGATCCCGGAAGTCCTCGTCGAAGCGCACGCCACAACGCTCTTCGGCGCCCGAGAGATCCTCGTCGCTCGCACCGTCGCGCCGCGTGAGTGGCGCTCCCTGTCGCTCACGGATGGCGAACAGTCGATCGAGCTCTCGCTTCAAAACACGGCGCATAGGTCGGCGCAGTCTAGCGCAATGCGAGGCGGCTTGCCTCGCATCCTGCAACGCTCCCCGGAAACGAGCGCCTTGACGCACCGATGCGCCGTGGGAATAGGGTCGCGACGCGTCCGTTGCAGTCGGCGGAGCCGCTGATCCATCATGCAAGGAGCCCATGCCTGCCATCGACAGCATCCTGACCATCGCGGTCCAACAAGGAGCCACTGAGCTCAGTCTCGGCACTGATCGCGAGCCGGGCATGTTCCGCCACGGATCCAGGCTCCGCTTGTCGCTCGAGGAAACTTCCGACGAGACGCTCCGTCATCTGCTCGGCTCCCTGCTCACCCCGGAGCGCGAGCTGGCGACGTCGAACGGCGGCGTCACCGAGTTCCACTACGAGTCCTCCTCCGGCACATTCGAAGTCGAGCTGACCGGGCGCAGCGACGGCTCGGGTCTCGACGTGGTCTTCCACCGGGGAGCGCGCAAGGTTCAGGGCGCGTGCCCAGGAGCCGACCGTCCGCTCGACGATGCGTCTTCCGCGACCGTGCCGCCCGTACACGCTCCTTCGGTATCCTCATTCGCAGCGCCGCTCGCCTCCGCGACGGGCGTGCTGAGCGACGAGCACTTGAGCGGACTGCTCCGGCATGCGGTGTCGGTGCGTGCGTCGGATCTGCACCTGTGCGAGGGGGATGTCCCGGCGGTGAGGATCGACGGGCGTCTCCACGCGATGCTGTCAGAGCCGCTGGTGGGGCTGGCGGGATTGCTCGGAGAAGTCATCCCCGGCGGGTTTGGCGGAATCCTCGCGTCGGGCAGGTCGATCGACACGGCCTTCGATCTGCCAGGGGCAGGGCGTTTCCGGCTCAACGCCTACGTCGCACAGGGGCGCCCGTGCGCGTCGATCCGCATCCTGCCGGACGCTCCACCGCCGCTCGTCCATCTGCAGCTCCCCGTTGCTCTCGAAGACCTCGCCGAGCTCCCGCACGGTCTGGTGATCGTGTGCGGGCCCACGGGTGCGGGAAAGACGACCACCCTCGCCTCGCTCGCCCAGGAGGTGCTCCGACGCCGGTCCGTCGTCCTGATCACCCTCGAGGACCCGGTCGAGTACAGGATGCGCCCAGGGCCGCGCGGCTCGCTGGTGCGTCAGCGCGAGATCGGTCGCGACGTGCGCGACTTCCCCACGGGACTTCGGGATGCACTTCGTGAAGACCCCGACGTGCTGCTGATCGGCGAGATGAGAGACGCCGAGAGCGTGGCTCTGACGCTCACGGCGGCAGAGACGGGCCATCTGGTGCTCGCGAGCTTGCACAGCCGGAGTGCCGCGTCGGCGATCGATCGGATCGTCGATTCCTCGCCTGCCTCCGCGCAGCAGCAGATCCGGATCCAGCTCGCGGAGTGTCTGCGTGCGGTCGTGTCCCAGCGGCTGCTTCCGCGAGCCGACGGCGATGGACAAGTCGTGGCGATGGAGACGCTGCGCGTGAACCACAGCGTCGCCTCGCTCGTCCGCGAAGGCAGGACAGCGCAGATCGCGACGGCGCAGCAGGCGGGGCGCAAGGAAGGGCAGCTTCCGCTCGAGCGCTGCCTGGCCGATCTGGTGCGGGCGGGGAGGGTGCGTCTCGAGGATGCCCGAGCGGTGGCCAATGACGTTCAAGCCCTCGCATCGTACCTGCAGGGGTGACGGCGCGAAGGGTCGAAAACTGGCGGAGAGGGCGTGGTCGCGTTAGGGGTTCGACACGATGTGCGTGGCTCGCTTCGCGGGGTGGCTTGCGCTGTGCCTGGCGGCGCCCTGCGCGTGCGTGTCGGGGCCCGAGCCGCGCGCGGGCACACCGCCCGGGCGTGTTGCTCCGCAGCAGACGGCTGCCTCGACATTGCCGTCGGCATCGATCGCTTCTGCGTCTGTCGAGGCGGCGCAGCGCGAAGGAAGCGGCGATGCGGGGAGCGATCGAGACGCCGACCTCGAGGCGGTTTCTAGCTCGACACGCGCTCCCCAGGTGCGCAGGGACTGGCCTTGCCTCGGATGCATCACGAGGCTTCCGGGCTCCGTATCGGGGCGGGGCAAGGTGCCGTTGCTCGTGTTGCTGCACGGCAACGACGGCAACACGTACTGGCTGGATCGGATCTGGGGGCTGGCGGCGGAGCGGCGGGGGGTGATCACGCTCGTGCTGCGCTGTCCCGCAGCGGGCGGATTCGGGGATCCGAGCTGGTGGCGGTGGCATCAAGGGAAGGACTACGACGCCGCGTGGCTGAGGGCGCGGATGCGTGAGGTGGAGCGCGAGCTACCGGTGGATCCCTCCCGCATTTTCGCCTCCGGATACAGCGGAGGCGCGTCGTTCCTCTCGGCGTACATGCGTGAGGATCCCGCCCTGTTCTCCGCCGTGGCCTTCGTGGCAGGAGGTGCTCCGCCTCCCCCGGAGTGCATGTCCCGCAAGACTCCCGCGTGCTTCCTCATCGGATCCCGCGACACCATGCTCGTCAGCCACGTGCGTCCGCTGCACGACGCGCTCGAGAAGTGCGGGCACGAAGTGAAGTGGGACGAGCGCGCAGACGTGACGCATGAGGCCATCCTCTGGCACGTGGAGAGGGGGGGAGCGGAAGGGATCCTCGACTGGCTGTTGGGCAGGGCCGCTACGCAAGGGGGTGCCGACGGGGGACTCTGATCGCAACTGGATGCGGGCGCCGCCGTTGGATAGGATGCGATGCCATGGAGACACTGACCGGCCAGGAGCTGCTTGCACTCGTTCAACGCGTCTTTCGACCCGGCAAGGAGGACCGCACGCTGGCGATCCTGACGGACCTGCCCGACGCAGCGGTACCGGACCTGCCCGCGTGGGCCGAGCGGCGCGCGATGGCGGTCGCCTGGGCGAAGGAGCTTGCGAAGCTCGAACCCGGGAGTGGACTGCGCACCGTACTGGTCGCGTACAGGAACGTCCGGCACAACAACGCGGACCTGCCATCGAGCGCGTGGGTGTTCTCGGGCCGGGCGCTCGACTCTCTCATGTTGCCGGCCGATGCGGAGTCGCTGCCCGCGGGTGACGCGAGACCAATGCGGGAGGTGCTGCGGGAGAACCGGCTGCTGATCGCGCCCACGCAGTTCTCCGCGACCGCGCCGTTGAAGCTCACGGGCAAGGAGCTTGGCTGTCGCGGCGCCACGATGCCCGGATTCTCGTCCGAAATGATCCCGGCCCTCCGCCTCGACTACGGCGAGATCAACCGTCGTGTCGGGATGCTGAAGGCGCAGCTAGATCAGGCGGTGGAGGCGAGGTTCGACTTCGAAGTCGACGGGGCGAAGCGGTACGAGCTGACGTTGGATCTGCGACACCGCACCGGGCACGCCTCGGGCGGGCTGATTCCCCAGCCTGGCACCGCGGGCAATCTGCCCTCGGGCGAGGCCTACATCGTGCCCTACGAGGGCGAGCGCGAGGGGGACCCCAGCCGATCGTCGGGAGAGCTTCCCGTGCAGCTCGACGGCGACCTGGTCGTGTACCGGATCGAGGGGAATCGAGCAGTGTCGGTGACAGGAGAGGCGAGCATCACGCTGGAGCGCGAGGCAGCGATGCTGCAACGTGAGCCCGGGTACGCGAACCTGGCGGAGCTGGGGTTGGGAGTGCTTGGAGAGTTCGGGGTGCAGCCGACGGGCGAGATTCTTCTCGACGAGAAGCTGGGGCTGCATATTGCGTTCGGCCGCAGCGATCACTTCGGAGGGGTGGTTGGTGCCGACTGGTTCTCGAGTCCGGAGGCGGTGGTGCACATCGATCGGGTGTACACGCGCAATCTGCAGCCGCGGGTCTCGGTGCGTCAGATGAAGCTGGCCTACGCGGACGGCACGACGCGCGAGATCCTGCGGGACGACGCGTACGTGTTTTCGTTTGCGTGATCTAGAGAGGGTCTTCTCCGCGCAGGACGCGGTCGTGCCACAGGAGCATCTCGATGGATCCCGGGCCCCGGTTGAATGCGTAGGCATGGGGGCCCGGGACGACGGCGTAGTCGTGCGGGACGTGTTCCTTCTGCAGGGCAGAGTGGAGGGATAGGACGGCCTCGCGATAGAAGTCCTTGTCGCTCGACAGGAGTCGAAGCCGGGGAGAAGTGCCGCGCCCCCAAGCGATCCCCGCGCGTCGCGCAAGCTCCGCGACCTCGTCGCCATCGATCGCGGCCTGGATGGCGCCGACTGCGGCGAAGCGCTGCGGGTGCGCGAGGGCGGACAACAGCGCGAGCCGACCTCCCAGGCTGACGCCGTCGATTCCGATCGACGACTCGGACGTGCTCGCCCCGGGGAGGCGCCGGGCCTCGGGCAGGACGCGATCGACCACGAATGCGGCGAAGCTCGCGGCGTTGTCGAGGGACCGTTGGGAGATGAGGTCGGGGGTGTAGGGGCAGGCGACGACGATCCCGCGGAAGGGGCGCCGTCGCAGGGACTTGTTGATGCGCGCGAGGCGCTTGGGATCGGAGAATCCCTGGAAGTCGGCGGGCGTAAGCTTCCCCTTGCGCAACCGGAGCATGGCCTGGTCGAGGTGGTAGTCCTTGATCCATCCCCAGGAGCCGGGCTCTCGCCCCTTCCTGGCCTCGCCCAGCCCATGGAGCGCGACGAGCAGGGGAAAGCCTTCGCCAGCGTCCCAAGCGGGGCGCGCGATTCGGATCCAGTGCGGTTCTCCGTGCGCCCCATCGAGAACCAGCGTGTTGAGATCGATCCGGTCCGGTCCCTTGGGTGGAGCGATCGCTGACGCCGCAGGGAACGTCGATGCGGAGGCGGAGGGCGGAGGCGCTGCGTCGCTCGAGTGAACCGATGGGGAGGCAGGGGGGCGAGGAGGGCGAGAATCGGATGGAGGCGTCGAGGAGGGGACGGGAGAATCGGGGTTCGTGCAACCGCAGAGTACGGCAGCGAGCGCAGCGAGACAGGATCTTCGCGGGATTCGGCTGCGGGGATCGGGCTGCGAGCGCATGCTGGCGTCATACCCCCAAGGCAACGCTTCACCAAAGGAATGGCGGGAGCTGGAGGCGGAGTGCCGGATCTCCAGATCCTCGGCGACTTCGCGCCTGGAGGTTTCGCAGAGTGTTCGCTTCTGGTCGGGGAAACGCGCTAGCGTATGCGGTGGACCATGCCACGCACGCGAACCGTCCTCGTGGTGGGAACCTTCCGAGCGGACCAGCGCAAGCGCATCGATCTGGTTACGCGACAAGCGGGGTTCGAGCCGGTGATCCACGAGGGGATCGACGCGGCCTTTGATTGGCTGCAGGGCAAGTCTCCGCGGGTGGTGCTCTTCGACGCGGCTCTGCCGAAGGTGCATGCGCTCTGCCTGCGCATTCGCGCGAGACGGGAGCTGGTCCCTGTGCCGGTCATCGGGCTGGTCAAGGCGGTTTCCGACTCCGCGATTGCGAAGCTGTTCGCTGCCGGCGCCGATGACTTCGTGCCGGTTGGCTCGAGCCAGGCCCTGCAGCGCAGACTGCGAACCATCCCCGTCGAGGAGTCGGTCTATCCACCGCCGAGCCGCGGCGCCGCCGTCGCTGCGGATGCCGATCACGAACGCTGCGAGATCATCGGCCGCATGCTCGCGAGCGCCGGCTTCGAGGTCCGCTACGCCGTCGAGCGTCGCATCCTCGACCACTACGCGCTCGACCGCGACGTGGAGCTCGTCGTGGCCAGCGCGGAGTTCGGCGAGCCCGCGCAGATGGTGAAGCAGGCCCGCGCGGGCGGGTGCAAGGGAACCTGGATCGTCACCGACGTCGAGCGCGACGCAGCGTGCGGAGCGGAGCGCATCGAAGGGGTGACTGACGCGGTGATCGTGAGTGCGTTTCTCCCGCCGGATTGCCTACTGTTCATGTCGAACGAGCTGAGCGCGCACGAAGCCGTTTCGAAGCGTGCCCACAAGCGCATGATGCACTCGACGATCGTGCGGTTTCGGCAAGCGGGGTGGACGGAGGACGATTTCGGCGTCACCTACAACGTGAGCGAAGGCGGGGTGTTCGTGCGCACGCTTGCGCCTCCCGCCGCGAAGACGCCCGTGACCTTGGAGCTGCGTCCTCCGGGCGACGGCAAGACGGTGCGTCTCGAGGGCGTGGTGGCGTGGGCGCAACCCAGCAGACCGGGCACCTTCGCGAACACCCCCGCCGGCATTGGAGTGCAGTGGGTCGGCGGAGCCGAGCCGGATCGACAAGCATGGTCGATCGCGATCGCGAGGCTCGTCCCCTGCGCGCAGCGGCGTCGGAGCGTCAACGAACTGCTCGAGGAAACCTTGCGCGACAGCATCGTCGAGGCTATCCCGGCGCCCGCCGTTGCGCAGGCCGAGCTTCCCGATCTGAGCGACTTCGCGCTGTCTCCCTCGACACCGGAGGCCAGACCGCCCAAGCGTGAGCCCGTCGCTCCGCAGCCAGCCCGGCCCGGTCCCTCAGACCCGAATGCGACGCCTCAGAGCGCACCGCGCAAGCCGAGCGCGTCCACTTCCAAGGAGACGGCGCAGAGCCCACCGAAGAAGTCGAGTCCACCCAGGCCCCGTTCTACTCCTCCTCCGTTGCCCGTTGCGTCGGTCGTCGCCTTGGCACCCAAGGCTCCAGCCCCGATCGCCGATGCGCCGCCCCCCCCTCCGCCTGCCGTCGTCGCCTCACCCGTCTTGCCAATAGGCGCCATCGCCGGAGGAAAACGCGAGCCATCGGGCGCAAGGCCCGTCCAGCCGCCACCGCTCCCACCATCGGTCGCGGCCCCTGTCGAAAGCGTCGTCGAACAACGAACGATTACCCCGCAGGACGCTCCGGTGTCCGCACTGGAGGCTCTGCCTCCACCCCCGGTCGCTTCGGCGCCCGACCTCGTCGGGACTCCGGCCGAGCCTGTCCCTGCGTCCGATGTCGCCCTGAAGGCTGCGACTGCTGCCGTGAACGTCTCCGCTCCGGTGCGCGGTCCCCGTTGGCGCCTGCTTGCCCTCATTGCGGGCGGCGCCGTGTTGATCATGGGCGCATCGGTCGTTGCGTTCCTCGCGCTCTCGACGAGCGAAGGAAGCTCTCCGGATCCCGCTCCACCCCGGAGATCCGTTGCGACGAATGTCGCTCCTCCAGCCCCTTCGGCGAGCGCATCGGCGCGTGCGAGCGAGTTCGCTGCAGCGTCCGCCTCCGCATCCGCGGCCGCGGCCGTGTCGGCTTCGGCGTCCGCAGCGGCATCGGCATCTGCCCCAGTGAGCGCGCCGGCGAGCACCTCTGCGCCGGCCGCCGTTGCCTCAGCGCCGGCTGCAGCAGACGACGGGCCGGACGGCTCGGATCTGCTCTCCATCGAGGGGTACCTGATCGTGAAGTCGAGCATATCGGCGGACGTCTATGCGACGGGGCTGCGGGTGGGTCGTACCAACGAGCGAGCGAAGGCACGGTGCGGGATGAAGTTCGTGCGGCTGGGCGAAGGGGATCCGCCGCGATGGATATCGCAGGGGGCAACCGTGAAGATCGCGTGTCGTGGGGTAACGAAGATCGAGCTGGAGCCAGCGCCGTAGCGGGGGGGGCTCAGGCGGTGGCGAGGTAGAGATCCCCGTATGCGCGCAGCGTGCGTGCGTGGTGCCCGCGAACCAGGATGTGGTGGTTGCCGAGCGGGTCGGAGAGCAGCGAGGCGACGGGCTCTACGAGGCGTGCTTTCACCTGCGTGCGGCAGCGGGTATCGAGCGTTTCGGGGCCGAGCAACTCGGCGTCGCTGGCGAAGAGCCGATCGAGTGCCGAGCCGCCGACGCGTGCGAGCGTAGCAGGGCCGTTGTCCAGCGCGCCTTCTATGCCGACGCCGAGGGAGGATTCGAAGTGGGAGCGGAGGCGGTAGGAGCGCACGAGGCTGCGGGCGATCGTGCAGTGCGCGAGCCACAGCGAGTTGTCGGCGACGCAGACGTCCTGGGGGTTGGCCATGAAGGGGCGTTGCCCGGTGAGGGCGTGCATCCACATCATCGTGAGCGTGGAGGGGACGTCACCCTCGCAACCCGCCATGATGTCATCGTCGATGAGCTGCGACAGCGCCAGGCATCCAGTCGTGCGTAGTCCTGTGACGAGGTCGAAGCAGCGCACCGTGCAAGCGTCGAGAGTGTAGTCGCGCACGACCTGGCGGAGCGCGACGGAGACACGAGCCGCATCGAGGAAGTCGTTTTCGGAGGGCTCTCTGCGTGCGCAGGCGCCGTCCTGCCACGAGGCGAGGGCGGTGCGGACCTCGTCTTCGGCCGCGGACTTGATCGCGGACACGAGGTGGCCCATGGGGATATCGACGAGCTCGACGCCCCATTGTTCGCGCAGGGGTTGTCGGTTTGCGGGACTTGCGACAAGCCAGTCGGAGGGGGCGCCGACGACGCCGAGGCGTTTGCCGTGGAGGCTGGAGCGCGCTTGCATGGCGGAGACGCAGTCCGTGAGGGATTGCGTCGTAGAGTCGTGCTCGCGAGCGAGGACGATGCGGCCGCGGCGACCGATCTGGGCGAGCCTTGCGAGGATCTCGAGGGAGGCTGGGAGCGAGTTGTGCGTGGGATGCGCAAGCAGCACGACCGGGCCGTCCCAATGCTCGGCGAGCTGGACGACCTGCTGCTCGGTTCCGCCGGTGGTGACGACGAAGGCGAGGGGGGAGCGATCATCGGGGTCGACGTTGGAGACGACTCGCGGGGTCCAGCGTTGTGCATCGAGGCGCCGCAAGACCTCTGCGGTGATGTCTTGGACCTCCTGGGCGTCGGCGAGAGAGGAGGCGACGGCGACGATTCTCAGCATGGCGGGACCTCTTGGCTTGCGGCGTCGCGTGCGATGTCGACGAGGTGGCAGGGATGATCCACGAGCTCGATCGTGGGGGAGGGGGGATCGGCGAGCCCCAGCGACCAGGCGCAGGAGAAGGGGGTTCGCATGAGCACGGTGCGGAGGCGCTGGAAGCCGGGGGTCTCGCGCTTCATGACGATGGGCAGAGCGAGGTCGAGGGAGAACACGTCACCGATCACGACGTCGGGGCGCTCTTCGAGCAGGATGGAGCGGTAGAACCCGCGGTCGACAGGAATGTTTCGTCCTGCGAAGTATTCGTCTCGCTGCGGATCGTGCGTGAGGTCCTGCTTGCGGGCTCCGCCCCGCAACCGCAGCGGTCCGGGAGTCCCCGGAGGCGAGAAGGTGACGCCGTGGCGGGTCCAGGTGCGCGCGACTGCCTCGCTGGCGAAGTTGGTGCAGAAGACGACATCCGCGACCTCGATCAACGCGCGCAGGGCCTCGAGAGCTCCGGGCAGCAGATCGTGACCGTGGTCGTCGAGCCAGGCGTGGCTCGCCTCGGAGAAGATTGCAGAGCCGAAGGCGTTGAGGCTGGGGTGGCCAGCGTTCCGGACCCCCTCGAGCATGCGCACCATTCCGGAGTCGCCCTGCTCCGCGAGTTGGTCGCACGCACCCATCGTCGCGTTGTGGAAGAGAAACGGGTCCTCGTCGGACCAGGCGGTGATCCGCCCGTAGATCCTCCAGCCGTGATCTTGTGGCGCGCTGCGCACGACGGCGCGGGCGCGGTCGAGCTCGGCTCGGATCGTCTCGGGATCGGAGTGGCAGAGGGAGGCGAGGCGCTGATGGGTTCCGGACACGACGGCATGCGCCTGGCCGCGCATGTCGGTCCAGACGCCGTCGAAGTCCGCGAGAACGGTGGGGCGTCGCATGGGGAGGGGCGAGGTATCCGCCGGTGGGGCGGGTGTCAAGTGCGCCGGGGCGGAGTGGCGAGGCGGGCTCTGCGAAGGGGCTCCTTACGGAGCGACGCGGTAGGCCTGCCGTGGGCAGCGACGCGAGGGCACCGCGGGGATCTGCTCGAGCAGCTTCGTGGCGCGGGCGATGGGCTCGCTCGCGGCGTCCCGCGCAAGCGGCTTGCGCTCCTGGGGATCCGCGGCGAGGTCGAACGCGCGCTGCTGACCATCGGACACGATCACCTTCAGATTCCCCATCACGACCGCGCGTCGAGGCGGCGAACTCATCAGATCGGGCGCATCGACGATGACGGGCCGCTCCTCGGGATGTGGCGAGGTCGCGTCCTTGAGCAGGGACTTGCCGCGCCAGGAAGGGGGAGGCTGGACGCCGAGCATGTCGGCGATGGTCGGCGCGACATCGATGAGGCTGCGGGGGACGGAGATAGTCGCAGGCTTGTGACCGGGGGCGCGCCACAGCAGGGGAACGCGCGTCTCCTCGTCGTACATGTTCATGCCGTGACGCCACGTGCCATGCTCTCCGAAGGCCTCGCCATGATCGGCGGTGACGAGGATCGCCGTCGAGGCAGCGAAGGGAGAGGCCTCGATCGCACGAAACAGACGGCCGATGTGGAAGTCGGTGTACGCGACCTCGCTGTCGTAGATGCTGCGGCCGGCATTTCCACTGGCGGGGAACCCCGGCTGGAGGACGTACTTGTCGTGGGGGTCCACGAAGTGCGCCCAGAGGAAGGCGGGCCGATCGGACGGCGCGCTGGAGAACATCTCGATCGCAAGCGTCGCGACATCCTCGCCGGTGACGGCGCCATCGACGGCGCGTCGGCCGAGCACCTGGGGGATCGTGCGCCAGGATTCGAATCCGACGCGGGGAGCGCCGCCGCCGCCGAAGTACGGATGGCCGTGCGCTGCGCCGGTCCACACGCCGTTTTCCGAGAGCGTCTGCGCGAGGCCGTTGGTGACGTCGAGCCCGGCGAGCGGACAGTCATCGCGTCCCATCTCGGTCGGGTATCGGGAGGCGAGCAGCGCGCCCAGGCTGGGGCCGGTGGTATTGGCGAGGGACCATGCACGCTCGTAAACGACGCCGCTCTTGGCGAGCGCGGAGAGGTTCGGGGTGCTTGCGGCGGGGTAGGTGGTCCAGGGCTGATCACTGCGGAGAGCATCGACGGTGATGAGGACGACGCGAGAAGCGACCGGAGCAGCGGACTCTTCTGGCGTCGCGGAGGAGGGGGCCGGTGCGATCGAGGCCGACGGGACGGAGGCGGACAGCGCGGTCTCGGGGCGGGTTGCGAGGTCTTCCGTGCCGCAATTGCACGCGGGGAGCGCTGCAGGAGCGAGGAGCGCGGCTGCGCAGAAGCACGCCGGTGCGCGGTGGAACGCGGCCGATTTCGGTCTGCGAGAGGACGGCGGAGGCATTTCGGATGGGACAAGGTCTGCCGCGAATTCGCGAGCAGATCAAGGGTTGCGAATCAGCGACCACACTGTGGCCAGGATGATCAAGCCGAGGGCGACAAAGCCGAGAATCGCAGCAGCGTTGCGCGAAGCGAACGACTCGTCTGGGGCGGGCTTTCGCGGGTCGGGCGTGGAGGGCGTGGGCATTGGTGGGCCTCGATTTCGTGAGGAGTGGAGTTGCCCGCAGCGGAGGTGGATGAGACGTTTCCGGATGACGGGGCTCGGGAGCGGGGAGGAGCAGTAGTCGTGCCAGGGGACGGCACGTGGGCTGCAGGCAGCCGTTGCGGCGCGGCGAAACCTTGCGCGCCCGGGCCCTGACAGTCCGGTTGGCTCCAGTCAACTCTCCTCGACCAGGAGCCGGGTTTCGCCGTGCCACCAACTCCGCAGACAGCGGGCGTGCGACCGGTGGAGCGGGTGTTGGAAAACGCCACATGCCGCAGGACCCCACCGTGCTAGAGCGCCAGGGGACCGCGCGATGAAGATCTTCCACAAGCTCACGGTGACGTTGCTGGGGTCCGTGCTCGCAGCGCTCGCTCTCAACGCCCACTCGGCGGTGAGAACCGAGATCGTGCGCTTCGAGAAGGAGATCGGAGAGCACCAGGCGGTCATCGGCACGGCGCTGCGTCCCGCCGTGCTCGACGTGTGGCGTTCCGACGGGCCGGAGAGGGCGCTGCAGATCGTCGACCAGGCGGACAAGAACATGCGCCACGTCCTGATCCGGTGGGTGTGGCTCGGTCCGACGGACCCGAAGACGCGTCCCGTGATCGGCGCGGATCGGTTCGGGGATATCGTGGGTTCGACGGGACTGACGTGGATCGATACGAGTGTCGGGCCGCATGGCAGGCTGTACACGTATGTCCCGGTGAAGCTGTCGGACGGGCGCGATGGCGCCATCGAGGTGTCGCAGCCGCTCGATCGAGAGAGCCAGGTGCGCGAGGCGGCGATGCACCGTGCGCTGCTGACGGCGATGCTCGTCGCCGCGGTGTCGGCGCTGGTCACGGCGGCGCTGGGCAACTGGCTGATCGGACGCCCAATGCAGCGTCTGGTGGAGCAGGCGCGGCGCACCGGCAGCGGCGACCTGTCGTATCGAATCCACGTGAAGGCGCGTGACGAGATGGGGGAGCTCGCAGCGGAGATGAATCGAATGTGCGACAGCCTCGCAGCGGCGCAGGCGAGCGTCGAGCGCGAGTCCGAGGCGAGATCGCAAGCGACCGATGCGCTGCGCCATGCGGATCGTGTGGCTACGGTGGGGAGGCTCGCGGCAGGCATGGCGCACGAGCTCGGGACGCCGTTGAACGTGGTCGCCGCGCGCGCCAAGCAGATCGCTGCGGGCTCGACGACGCTGGAAGCCACCCGGGAGAACGCCAGGATCATTGCGGATCAGGTCGAGCGCATGTCGAGGATCATGCGTCAGCTCCTGGACTTCGCGCGCAAGCGCGAGCTGCAGATCGTGTCGACCGATCTGCGCTCGATTCTCAAGCGCGCTGCGGCCTTCCTGTCTCCCCTCGCGCGCAAGCGCGGTCTCGAGCTTCATGTCGTCAACCCGTCAGAGCCCATCGTTGCGCGAATCGACGTTACGCAAATGGACCAGGTCGTGACGAACCTGGTGATGAACGCGATCCACGCCAGCCCCGAGGGCAAGCGCGTCAGCGTGGAGCTCTCGCAGGCGCTTGGACAGTGCCCGTCGACTGCGGACAAGGCCCCGGTGCAGTGCGTTCGTATCGACGTCACGGACGAGGGAAGGGGGATCGCTCAGCAAGACCTTCGTCAGATCTTCGATCCCTTCTTCACCACCAAGCCGATCGGTGAAGGAACGGGGCTGGGGCTCTCGGTCGCCTACGGAATCGTCAAGGACCACGGTGGCTGGATCGACGTGGACAGCGAGCCGGGCAGGGGAAGCCGCTTCACGGTGTGGCTCCCCACGGAGGTCTCATGAAGCATCGGATACTGGTGGTCGACGACGAGAGGGAGATGTGCGAGGTCCTCGACGAGGAGCTCGAACGACGCGGGTATGAGACCGATTGGCTGCTGAGCGCCGACGAGGCGTTCGTTCGGCTCGGGGGCCAGGACTACGACGTAGTGGTCACCGATCTGAACATGCGGGGCATGAACGGTGTGGAGCTCTGTGATCGGATCGTGCGCAATCGACCGGACATCCCGGTCATCGTCGTGACGGGGTTCGGGAGTCTGGAGACGGCGATTGCCACGTTGCGGGCCGGTGCGT
>CAYMUE010000008.1:9177-19037 GCA_964393505.1 uncultured Polyangiaceae bacterium | reverse complement strand
GTCCACGAGCTGGTGGACCGCGTGGCTCCCACCGAGGCAACGGTCCTGATCACGGGAGAGACGGGGACCGGCAAGGAGCTGGTGGCGCGGGCGATTCACGACCGGAGCCTGCGCGCGAGCGGTCCCCTCGTCACGCTCAACTGCTCCGCGGTGCCGGAGCCGTTGCTCGAGAGCGAGCTGTTCGGGCACGTGCGGGGCGCCTTCACCGATGCACGGTCGGAGCGCAAGGGGCTGTTCGCGGAAGCGCACCGCGGCACGCTGTTCCTCGACGAGATCGGAGAGATGCCGTTGGCCATGCAGGCCAAGCTGTTGCGCGCGATCGACTCGCGCGTCATCCGGCCCGTGGGCGGCAACTCCGAGGTCTCCGTCGATGTCCGCGTGGTCGCGGCGACCCACCGCGATCTGCTCACGGCCGTCGAGGATGGGCTGTTCCGCGAAGACCTGTACTACCGCGTGAACGTGGTCCGCGTGGAGCTACCGCCGCTGCGCGTCCGCGGCAACGACATCCTGGTCATCGCGCAGGCGATGCTCCAGAGGTTTGCCACGCAGTGCAACAAGCCCGTCACTCGCCTCGCCGCCGCGGTCGCCGAGCGGCTCCTGGCCTACTCCTGGCCCGGCAACATCCGCGAGCTGCGCAACTGCGTCGAGAGAGCTGTCGCGCTCGCCCGTTTCGAAGAGCTCGTGGTCGAGGACCTGCCGGAGCAGATCCGTCAGTACAAGTCCTCGCACGTGCTGGTTGCGGCCGACGATCCGGAGCAGCTCGTGCCGCTGGTGGAGGTCGAGAGGCGCTATATCCAACGGGTGATGGAGGCGGTCGACGGCAACAAGCGACAGGCCGCGCGGATCCTCGGGCTGGACCGCACCACGCTGTACCGGAAGCTCGAGCGCTACGGGCTGGCCGCCGACGGTAAATCCTAAGGCACTCTTGACGTCCGACTCCCGAACGGTCAGCTTGCGCTGGCTTGAGAGCGCTTCCCAAGATCTGCCTGAACATCCTGCTGCTCGTCGCCCTCGTGTGCGCCGGGCTCGCCGGGTATCCAAGGCATGTCGCTCCCAACGCGCCCTGTCAGCCTGCGAGCGTCCACGGTCCCCAGGAGCACGACTACGCGTGTCTGGTCGCCCGGCGCTCGGTGCCTTCGGACATCACCCCGTCCGACGAGCAACTCCCGCTCGTGGGGGTCCTGCCGTCGAACACCGGCCTCGCCGCCGCCTCGTTCCGATTCATCGCGCGCGGTGCGTCGCGAGTCTCTCGTCTCTCGTCCCTGCTCCCGCTCTCGCGCCCCCGCGCGCGGGCCCCTCCTGCCCACGCATAACACCGTTCCTCGTTGGAAGAGTGTCTGTGGGATTCAACTCAGGAGGGCCGAATCATGGCCGAAGAGCATAATAGCGATCTCGCGAAGAGCGATCCGAAGACTCCGGGCATGCCGGAGCAGACGAAGGGCAGCGGCTCGGTGCTGGCGATCTGCCTACTCGCTCCCATCGTGTTTCTTCTGATCATCACGCTGATGGGATACAGCAAGTAGTCCCGGCTCCGTCGTCCCCGCCACGCGCCGACGTGCCTCCCCGGCAACCTTGACGCTTCCGGCGCCCTGACGCTACCGTGAGGCGTGCGTCGCGAAATCCCTCTTCTCTCGAGCGTACTCCTCGCGGCCGCGGCCGCCTGCGGTGGCTCCGGTTCCGAGCTCACCGAGGATCCGTCGAACCCCGCCGGCGCGGGCTCGGGCAAGGCCGATCAGGTCGTCGATGCCTCCGCCGGGGATGCCGAAGACGCGGACGCCCCGGAGCTGAGCGAGGATTGGTCACGCGACATCCTGTCCACCGAGCTTTCGCTCGATCTGGCCGCGCGCACCGGCACCGCGGTGATCCGGATCGCTCCGTCGCAGAGCGCCTCCGTCTCCCTGGAGGTCAAGGGGTTGGTCGTCGCCGACGTTCGCGGAGTGGACGGCCCGGTGCGTTACGCGGTGCGGGACGGGCGCCTCGATGTCGAGACCCCGGTCGGAGAAGAGCCGATCGAGCTGCAGGTGGAGTACGGCTTCTCGGTGCACAACGACTTCGACGGCTACATGAGCTCGGGGGTCACGTTCCTGTGGCCGTACTTCTGCTCGAACCTGTTCCCGTGCAAGTCGGCGCCCGACGACGGATTGCGATTCAAGCTTGCGGTGAGCGGCGCCCCGGAGGGCAAGCAGGTCATCTTCCCGGCGGAGATTCCGGCGAATGCCCCGTCGTACATGCCCGCGATCGCGATCGGCTCGTACGAATACGAACCGCTCGGCACGACGGAAGCCGGGACGAAGGTCGGGGTGTGGTATCTGCCCGGAGGGAAGACCGCGGCGTTGACCGGGACGAAGCACCTCGCGGCGGCCTTCGAATGGTTCGAGAAGACCTACGGCCCCTACACGTTTGGAAAGGACGTCGCCTCGGTGTCCGCGTCGTGGGGCCCGGGCGCATTCGGTGGAATGGAGCACCACCCGTACTGGCACGTCGGCTCGGGGGCGATGAACGACGTCGAGACGCACGTGCACGAGGCGGGACATGGCTGGTACGGCGACGGAGTGCGGATCCGTTGTTGGGAGGACTTCGTGCTGTCGGAGGGGACTACGACGTACATCACGGCGCGAGCCTTCGAGTCGGTCGCGAGCGCCACGGTCGCGAGCGGGATCTGGAAGAGCTATCGCAGCGCGCTCGAGTCGGCGGTCGCCTCGGGGGACACACCGGCGTGGCCTCAGGGGTGCAACGAGATCGATCTGCTGCACCACCCGCTGTGGTCGTCGATCCCCTACATGAAGGGGGCCTTCTTCTACAAGGCGGTCGCGGCCGAGGTCGGTGTGGAGGCGCTCGACAAGGTGCTTGCCGACTTCTACGCGGAGCACGTGGGACAGGCGGCGCACATGCAGGACATGATCGACGCGATCGAGACCGACACGGGATTCGATCCGATGCCGTTGGCGGAGGCGTGGCTCCGGGGCATGGGGATTCCCGAGTAGGAATCGCGGTGCCCGATACGAACGTTGGAAGTCCCGACGCGACGGTGTGTGTCAGATGGGATTGAAGTAGGGATTCATTCCCAGCGATAGGGACATCCCTCGGAGGGGCAGAGGGGGCCGCAGACTCCGGTGGTGCACTCGCCACCGGGGCAATCGGAGTTGGACTTGCACGGGCGCGCGCAGTGGGTCCCGCCGAACAGCACGTGTCCGGGCTTGCACGGATTGCGGCACGGCTCCGAGTCTTTGCACCGCAGACCGGTCGCGCCCCCGGGGAGCTGGCAGAACGCGGTGGAGTCGCAGGCGGGGGCAGGAGGCCAGCGATCGCACACGCCCGCCACGCAGCGCCCCTTGTCGGGACAGTCCTTGTCCGCGCGACAGGTGCGCGCGCAGTAGCTTCCGCCTTTCTCCGGTGCCATCCCCTTCGGGCAAGGGTTGAAGCAAGGGTTTCCCGGCGCGCACTGCACGCCGGGCCCTGCGCCGGGGATCACGCACTCCGTGGCTGGATAGCACTCTTGCGGGAGCGGCCACGGATACGGCCCTCGGGGGGCCGGGGGCGTCGATGCGATTGCCGTGGGCAGCGGCGCCGCGTCGGGCGGTGCCGGCGGAGGCGGCTTCTCGCTGGGGCAACAGCCGGCTGACAGCACCATGACCGCGAACGGCGCGAGCTTATTCATCTCCTAGAACCCCCTGGCGATCCGGACCACCGCCTCGGCAAAGGCTGTGGCCGCCGCCTCGCAGTCGTGCAACGCCCCGGTGAGCCACGCCGACGCGAAGTTCGTCTCGCTTGGTGGCGGGACGAGCTTCGCGGCGCGGACATTGGCCGCCTTCAGCGCCTCATCCATTCCCACGGTGGCCTCCATCGGGGGAGCGACGAGATACGCCATCGAGTCGCCCGGCGCGAGCCCCGCCTGCGCCGAGAGATAGTGCCCCAGCGACGCGATCACGTGGGGAAACACCGTGATCGTCCCCGGGGTGTCGGCCTTGAAGAAGCATGCGTCGCTCTCCAGACACCGTACCAGCGCAGCGAGTCCGTGATCGACTTCGTCGGGATCGGCCCCCGCGATCACTCCCAGGATCTCGCCGGACAACCGCCCCGATGCGTGCGCCGATCCCGCGTAGAACGACCGCGCGAAGACTACGTCCACCCGCGCATGCTTCGTCGCCTCGTCGAGCGCGACATACGTCGGGTCATCCTGATCGCAGGTGACCAGCCCGAGGGAAACATGCCGCTCGGGATCGGCGCCGTAGGCCGCAAGCACCTCCGGCGACGCGCGGTGGATGCGTCGCACGCAGAGGATTCTCGGCGGGATGGGATCGAGCAGGGTCACCGATTCACCTCCACGAGGCGTTCGCGCGACTGGGGCGCGCGGTACCCCCTCCCGGATGCTTCCCCCAGCTCACGCTGGAACCCGGACAGGTCGAGCTTCACGCCGGAGATCCGCTGCTCGAGCATCGCCCCCGCGAGGGTGGCGAGCCTGACGCCGGCCTGCGCAGGCGGCGTCCCGCGGGCGTGGATGTTGGACATCATGTTGCGATCCGAGTCCGTGTTGCCCACGCGAGGAGCGTGTACGAGGTACGCGGACAGGCCGTCGCCCGTCCCGAGCCCCGGACGCTCTCCAAGCAGGATCGCAGCAACCTTCGCACGAACCTCCTGCCCAATCTCGTCCTCCAGCCACACGCGCGCGAAACGCGCGCACATCGGCGTCCCGACCGTCCACCCTCGTGCTTTGCACGCCGCCGTGAAGTGCTTCAGCAGCGCGAGCCCCGATCCCATGCATGCCACGGCGGACAGACCATCGGCCACGATGGGCTGGATGTCGACGTCCTTCGCGGCCGTCTCGCGCACCTTCCGCAGCGATGCGTCATCGAGGCGGCGTCCAAGATCGGGGCGCAGGAGAAACTCGCGGTGGCTGGTGACGCGCGACGACAGCGCGAGCAGTCCGTGGCTGGCTGCCCAACCGTCGGGCAGGACCGTGGCAACTGCCTGGTGCGCGACGGCCAGCTCGGCCTGGAACTGCAGCACGACGTCGGTAGCGTATCGGGTTCCGACATGACCGATGCCGACCAGCGCGGTGGTGTGGGCGCAGGCCTTCTCGGCGTAGGCGCTGCGCGCGCGGGGCGAAGGGAACACGCGGACAGGAGGCGAGGGGACGGGGGCGATGGGCGGCGGCGCAGGGAGCGGGTCGGACGCAGCGAGTCGGTCGCGCAGCGCAGAGACGAGCTCGCGGGTTCGGCTCATAGAATCACCCCCGGGTCGCCGAATCGTTCGCCGGGGCGGTCCCCGTCGAGGATGCCGCGCTCCTGCAGCCAGGCGTCGAACTCGGGAGCGGCGCGCTTGCCGGTGAGCCCGCGCACCGACGGGATGTCGTGGAACGAGGTGGACTGGTAGTTGAGCATGATGTCGTCACCGACGGGCAACGACATCAGGTAGGTGCAGCCCGCGGTGGAGAGCAGGACCTTCAGGCTCTCGAGCTCGTCCTGGCTCATCGCGGCATGGTAGGTGAAGCAGGCGTCACACCCCATCGGCAGGCCGAGCAGCTTGCCCATGAAGTGGTCCTCGAGCGCAGCTCGCGTGATCTGCGGTCCGTTCTCGAGGTACTCCGGTCCGATGAAGCCCACGACCGTGTTGACCAGGAAGGGGCGGTAGCGTCGAGCGAACCCGTAGCACCGCGCCTCGAGCGTGACCTGATCCGCGCCGTGGTGGGCGGCAGACGACAGCGCCGAGCCCTGCCCGGTCTCGAAGTACATGACGTTCGGACCGCGGGTCGAGCCCAAGCGCTTCATCTGGTCCCACGCCTCGTCCATGAGCGCGACCGAGATGCCGAAAGCCCGATTGCCCGCCTCAGTGCCCGACAGCGATTGGAACATCAAGCCCATCGGCGCCCCTCGATCGAGCGCCTTCATCTGCACCGTCACGTGCGACAGCACGCAGTTCTGCGTGGGGATCGCGTTGCGTGCCGTGAGCGTGTCGAGCGCGCGCAGGATCTCCACCGTGGAATCCACCGAGTCCGTCGCCGGATTCACCCCGATGACGGCGTCCCCGCAGCCATAGCAGAGCCCTTCGCGCGTGCTGAGCAGGATGCCTTCGACGTCGTCGGTGGGGTGATTGGGCTGGAGACGCGATGACAGGCGCCCCGGCAGACCGAGGGTGTCGTTGGCGCGCACGACGACCTGGCACTTCGCGCCGGCGATCATCAAGTCGAGGTTCGACATCAGCTTGCAGACGGCGGCCGCCATCTCGGGCGTGAGGCCCGGAGAGATGGACCGGATCACCGGGCCGGAGGTGCGGGAGTCGAGGATCCACTCGCGGAGCTGCCCGACTGTGAGGTGCTTGACCGCCCCGAAGGCCTGGGGGTCGAGCGAGTCCTCGACGAGGCGAGTGAGCTCGTCGTCTTCGTAGGGGACGACGGGGTGGGCGCGCAGCTCCGCGAGGGTGAGGTTGGCGAGCACGGCGCGCGCAGCTACGCGCTCGACGGGCTCTCGTGCCGCGACGCCGGCGAGCTCGTCCCCCGACTTCGGAGGATTCGCCTTGGCGAGGAGCTCCTTGACGGAATCGAACCGAAAGGAGGTTCCTCGAATCGTCGCGCTCCAGGTCATGGCTCAGGGCTTGGGACCTTCGGGCTTCGTGCCCTCGGGTCTGGGGTCGTCGGCCTCGTTGTCGTTGTCGTTGTCGTCGTCGTCGTCGAACAGCACTCCGTAGCCGGGATCCGCGGCCCTCCAGCGCTCGGGGCGACGATCGGGCTGCTTCTCCATCGAAGCGGCGAGCTTCTCCCGCTGCTCGGGCTTGAGGATCGGCAGCAGGTCGTTGAGAAGCTGCGTGTGCAGGCTCATCGCGCCGTCCTTCTTCGCGGGCGGCGTCGGAAGCTCGAGCTTCTTGGCGTCGAAGACGTCCTGCTCGAACGCGGCGAGCAGCGCCTCGGCGCGCTTCTTCTGCTCTTCGCGCGCTGCGTTCATCTCCGGAGGCTTGGGCGCGGCCTTGGCGAGCAGGGCATCGACCTTCTTCTGCTGATCGGCATCGAGGCCGAGATCCTTGGTGAGCTTCTCGAGACGGCGCTTCTGCCACTCGGCGGGGGTCATGGCGAGCGCGGAACCCGATGGAGGCAGAGCGGCGGGAGCAGAGGCGGAGGGGGCTGCTCCGGAGGCGGAGGCCGCGGGCGGACCTCCGCGCATCGGGCGGGGCCCGCGTTCCTTGCGCTCGGTCTGCTTGGCGCGCACGGCTGCGACGAGGGACTTGCGCTGCGCACTGTCGAGGGCCGCGTGAAGGCGTTGGAGCGCCCCGTTCTCCTTGTCCCGTCGCGCCTGAACAGCCTTCTCGGCCTCGGCACGCAGGGCGTCGAGCTTCGCGCTGTCGATTTTGCCCGCGCGGACGCCGGCGACCATGACTGCGTGGATCTCCTTGAACTCGCCGCCAGGGGCTGCGTTGTCGGCGCGAAGCGACTTCTGGATGTCTTCGACCGCGACCTTCTGCGCCTCGCGCAGCTCGATCTCTCGGGCCATCCGAAGGAGCATCATGGCGCCACCGCCTTCGTGCCGCCGCAGCCCGTGGGGACCGCGACGATCCATCATGCGCGGGCCATGGAGGCGACCGAGCGAGCCGACGGGCGGCGCGGACGGCTGCACGACCGGAGCGGTGGAGCTTTGGACGGGAGCGGGTGCAGCGGCCTTGTCATCCTTGCATCCGACGATCATCGCCGCGGCGACGGGCACGGCGACCCACAATCCCCTGAGCGTCAGCATGAAGCACCTCCTCGATACGTTTGCCGCAGAAATTCCCGCGGCGAAGGATGATGCGGAGCGCGCCTAGTCGATCAGACGATAGCCGCACTCGACGCAGAAAGCGTTGCCCGGAATGGTCACGACCCCGCAGGCCGGACACACCGTCACCGTCGGCGCAACGGACTCGGGGATCGTGCTCTCGGGAGGTTCCACTCGGACGATCACCACCGAGATGTTGTCCTTGCCTCCCCCGCGGTTCGCCGCGTCGATCAGCTCGTGCGTCGCTGCCTCGAGCGTCGGCGCCTTCTCCACCGCGGCGAGCATCTGCTCGGAGCTCACGAACCCGCTCAGCCCGTCCGAGCACACGAGGTACACGTCGCCTGGGAGGCTCAGCTCGGAGCGGAGCTCGACGTCGGTGTCCTCGGCAAGACCGAGGGCGCGAGTGATGACGTTCTTCGGCAGGTGCGCCAGGACATCGGGTTCGACCCCGGGAGAGCTCCAGCGGATCTGGTTGACGAACGAGTGGTCCTGGGTGACCTGCTCGATCTCGCCGTTGGAGATGCGATACACGCGGCTGTCACCGATGTGTCCGATGTGCACGCCGCCGTCGGGCGACACGTGGACGGCGGCGATCGTGGTCCCCATTCCGGCGCGACCGGTGCCGCTCTGGGCAGCGCGGCAGACCTGGATGTTGGCGCGCATAATCCCCATCCCGAGCCGTCGTGCGCCGGGATCCATGTCGCGAAACTGCACCGCCGCAGGCTCCGGGAGATCCTCGTCCGTGGAGTTGTCGAAGTACTCCGCGATCGTCTCCACGGCCAGCCGGCTCGCCACTTCGCCCGCCTGGTGCCCTCCCATGCCGTCGGCCACCACGAACAGCCCCACGTCGGGACGCACCAGGATGCTGTCCTCGTTCTGCTTGCGTACCCGGCCCACGTCAGTGAGCCCCGCGCAGTCAGCGCAGTTGGTCAGAATGGTGCCGGGCGATGACATCGCGCGCATCCTAGTCGCACTCCGTCGCACTCGCCAAGAGGGTGCGTCATCCCCCAGGGCCGGTGCGCCCCGCCCGTCCCCCGTGCTATGAGTTTCTGACCTTCCACATTGTCGAGGAGCCTTGCATGCGCACTTCTCTCGCCTTCGTCATCCCCTTTCTTGCCTGTACGCTCGGCTTGGCGGCCTGCTCCGATGACTCCTCGGACGGTGCGGCGGGCTCCGCGGGGGCGCAGCCCGGCAACGATGCCGCCGCGGGCAGCGCGGGAACGGCGGGCGCCGCTGGGAGCGCAGGAATGGCCGGTGCAGCCGGCGGCGCAGGGGAGGACGCTGGCACGGATGCTTCTGTCGAGATCGACGGTGCTGCCGGCGCCACGGGGGAAGACGCTGCGGTGGATTCCTCCGTGGGGCCCGTCAGCTCGTGTTCGGAGCTGAGCACCACGGACTGCTTCTCCAACCTTGACTGCCCGGCCGAACGGCGGTGTCAGAACGCGGGCACCGAGCTGGACCCCGTGCCCTGCTGCGTGCCCGGCGCGCGCGGCACTGGAGCCGCCGGTACCGCCTGCACCCTGGAGCTCGATTGCGAGTCTGCCGTCTGCATCGAAGGCCTATGCAGCAAGACCTGCACGCAAGACGAAGACTGCCCCGCGGGCATGAAGAGCTGCATCCCCATCGCGTTCAGCGGCAGTGACGACAACTGGTGTTTCCCCGTCAAGTAGCTGAACCGATCCACACGGGGCGCGATCGTGACACGCACACGGATTGGCGTGCTCGCGCTGCCGTGTCCCTCGCGTTGACTCCCACCCCTCCGAGGTGTCAGATCATCTGCTGTGAAAAGATCCATCCTCGTCTGCCTTGCCGTGCTCGCCCCCTGCGTCGCAGCCTCCTGCACGCTGAACACCGAAGGTGAAGGGCTCTTCGCCGGAGCAGGCGCGGCCGGTGCCCCGGCGGATGCCGGAGTCGATGTCTCGCATGGAGGACAATCATCGGGAGGAGCGGGCGGAAGCTCCATGGGGGGCGCCGCGGGGAACGCTACTGCGGGAGAAGCGGGCAGCGCGACGGGAGGAGCGGCTGGTAGTTCGGGCACCGGTGGCTCGGCAGGCAGCGAGACAGGCGGCTCGGCAGGCAGCGAGACAGGCGGCTCGGCAGGCAGCGAGACAGGCGGCTCGG
>CAYMUE010000008.1:8810-9077 GCA_964393505.1 uncultured Polyangiaceae bacterium | reverse complement strand
CAGGCAGCGCGACAGGTGGCTCTGCGGGCGGCCCCCCCGCGGTGTGCGGCGACGGCGAGGTTACTCCGCCCGAGTTCTGCGACGACGGTCACCAGACCGAGTGCGGCGACTGCAACGCGACATGCACGGCGTTGGGAAGCGGCTCGGTGTGCGGCGACGGGCAGGTCTGCGAGGACAAGGAGAGCTGCGACGACGGGCACCAGACCGAGTGCGGCGACTGCAACGCGACATGCGACGCGTTGGGGAGTGGCTCGGTGTGCGGCGACG
>CAYMUE010000008.1:6984-8710 GCA_964393505.1 uncultured Polyangiaceae bacterium | reverse complement strand
GGCGACTGCAACGCGACATGCGACGCGTTGGGGAGTGGCTCGGTGTGCGGCGACGGGCAGGTGTGCGAGGACGAGGAGAGCTGCGACGACGGGCACGAGACCGACTGCGGCGACTGCAACGCGACATGCGACGCTCTGGGGAGCGGATCGGTGTGCGGCGACGGGCAGGTCTGCGAGGACAAGGAGTTTTGTGACGACGGCAAGACCGATCTCTGGGGGTCGTGCAACGAGCAATGTACGGCTACCGGGACCGTGGCTTGCGGTGCGGACGCCGAGGCGGTGCAGGTGTTCTCGAACGAGATGGTCGGGTGTGCGGGCAAGGTGTTGTACGCGAACCGCGCAACGCTCTGCGGTCCGACGCTCCACGTGTGCAGCGCCCAGGAGTGGGCAGACGGCAACGGCACGACGGCGCCGCAGTACAACTACTGGGTGAACGACAACCTTCATTTCTACGGGGGAGACGACGGCAACTGCGCGGCGTCGGCCAACGGTGGAGCCGGTTGGTCCGCATGCAACAGCGCAGACAGCCCGATGCGCGTGTGCGCTGCCAACACCGACCCGCTGGGGAACACCTGCAACTGGACCGGGTGCGGGCTGAAGACCAAGACCCCCAAGGAGTACTTCGGCGGGTGCAACGGCAACTGGCGCGCCGGCACGCTCTGCTGTCTGTAGCGCGAGCTTGCCTGGCAGCACCCTCGGCGCGCGTGGGCGATGCTCACTGCGCAGAGGGCGACGGGAGCTCGAACGAGAACCGCGTCCCCTGCTCCGGGTCGCTCGCCGCCGTGACTCTGCCGCCGTGCGCACCGACCACGGTCGCGACGATGGGAAGCCCGAGCCCGCTGCCTCCCCGTTCTCCACGGGTGGTGAAGAACCGATCCCACATTCTGGCGAGATTCGCTGCGCTGATCGGCACCCCCGAGTTTTGGATCGTCGTACGAACGAATCCCCCCGGCACGTCCTCCACCAAGACCGTGATCGGACTCCCCTCGTCGGCGTGTTGCTGAGCGTTGTCCAGCAGGTTGCGCAGCACCGAGGCCAGGTTCTCCCGCCTGCCGCGCAGCTGCGTCACCTTCGACCCGTACGTCACCCGCACCACGTGCGGCCCCGCATCGCTCGCCGCCTCGCGCACCAATGCCTCGTAGTCCACCACCTCGTCGGGCGACGGCTCCGCCTCCATGCGCGCAAGCTCGAGCAGCCGCGACACGAGCCGATCGAGCCGGTGCGCGTCGGCCAGCACGTTCTCCAGGAAGCGCGTGCGCGCCGCCGGATCCTCCGCAGCCCCCTCCAACAGCAGCTCCGCCGCCCCACGGATGCTCGTCAGCGGCGACTTGAACTCGTGGCTGATGTTCGCCGCCAGATCCCGCGTCGACCGGGCCCGCGCGTCGAGGTTCCTCGTCATCGCCTCGAACGCCCGCGAGAGCTGGCCGATCTCGTCCCTGCGCGACGTCCCCAGCCGCCGCGTTCGATCCCCGGCGGCGATCCGCTCCGCGGTTCGCGTGAGACGGGTCAGCGGTCTCGAGATCGTGGTCGACAGGAACAACGTGATGGCCGCGGTGGCGATGACCGAGGCTGCGAGGACCAGCAGCAGCTTGGATCGGATCCGGTAGAGCGCTGCGCGCACCGCGTTGGTCGAGCGGGTGACGTACACGACCGCCTGGACCTTCCCCTCGATCGTGACCGGCACAGCGCTGAACAGGAAGAGCCGATCTCCCCCTTCCCACAGACG
>CAYMUE010000008.1:4934-6884 GCA_964393505.1 uncultured Polyangiaceae bacterium | reverse complement strand
CCCGCCGCATCGTCCAGCAGCGCGCTTCGCAGCACGTGCGCCTGGTTGACCATGTCGTCTTCCAGGCTCCGGAGCATCTCCCGCTCGTAGAAGCGCGCAAACCCGATCCCCGCGATCGGCACCGCCACCACCAGCAGGTTCACGATCAGCAACCGCACGCGGATGCTCGCCAGCTCATCGAGCAAACGCGAGACGATCGGCCCCATCACTCCGCTTCCGTGGCCTTGTAGCCGAGCCCGTGCACCGTCCCGATCGGGTCCACCCCGAAGGGGCGCAGCTTGGCCCGGATGCGACGGATGTGCGTGTCGATCGTGCGCTCCGTCACGTGGTTGTCGTGCGCGTACGCCCGATCGATGAGCTGCGATCGGGTCAGCACACGCCCGGGCCGCTCCAGCAGCGCCACCAGCACCGCGAACTCGGTCACGGTCAGATCGGACACTTTGCGCTCTCCGACCCGCACCTCGTGACGGGCCAGATCCATCTCGATCGAGCCGTGTTGCAGGCGCTCTGGAGCCCCGCTCCCGGCTGCCGAAGCCGGCCGGCCGCCTGCGCGACGAAGCACGGCCTTCACGCGCGTCGCCAGCTCCCGAGGGCTGAACGGCTTGGTGACGTAGTCATCGCCGCCGAGCTCGAGGCCGAGGATCCGATCCACCTCCTGGGCCCGCGACGACAGGAAGATGATCGGCACCGCGCTGCGCTCGCGGATCCGGCGGCACAAGCTCAGACCGTCGAGCTCGGGCATCAGGATGTCGAGCACGATCAGATCCGCCGGGGCAGCGTCGAGCGCCGCAAGCGCCGCGACGCCGTCCCCCGCGCAGCGTACCGAGAAGCCCTCCCGCTCCAGCGCGTACTGCACCACATCCCGGATGTGGGGTTCGTCATCGACCACGAGAACGTTCGGCATCGGCTCCTCGCTCGCGCAGGATACCACGCGACCGGCATGCGTCTCACCCGGCGACATCCTGCCCCCCGAACGCACGCGGGTCGTCGTCGATCATCCGATCGAGCCCCTCGACCCGCGACACGATCTCGTCGACCAGGTCTCGGCTCCCGGGATCGGCCACGCCCGCGATCCGCACCAGATCGGCCTGCGTGCGGAGCTGCACCAGCAGCTCGCCGACGTCGTCGAGCTCCCGGGCGAACCGATCGCGCAGGGCGCGCATGCGACGGATGTTCTGCAGGCGAAGGCTCGCGCTCGACTGTGCGCACTCCGATGCGTTGCGGCCCTGCAGCTCGCTGCGCCGTTGCAGGGCGTCGCGCTCGGAGTACTCGGGGCGAACCAGGAGCGCGTCGATCTCGGCGACCTTGCCCGAAGCGACCCGAAGCCTCGACGCCAGCGCCAGCACCTGGTTCTCGTCGGGAAGCAGCACGGCCAAGGGCGTGCCGCGCGCACGGCGCAGCGCGGCCAGAAACGCCTCCTCGCTCTCGGTCGGGGCGAACTCCACGACTCCCGCGCGCCCCTGCAGCACCAGGAACGGCCCGTACAGCGGCCACAACCCCGCAACCAGCACGGCGTCGGTCACGCGGCGCGCGCGGTCCGCTGCAGGACGCGCGATCACCGCGACCGCGCACCCCACTCCGATGAGCGCGTAGAGCAATCCCAGCTCGACCAGCTTCATGGCAACACCTCCCCGGGAAGCGGAGCCGAGGAACGGGAGTAGATGCCGCGCGCCGATCGGCTCGAGGTGAGGACCGCCTCGAGGAAGCTCCCCTCGACGGCTCGCACGAAGCGGACCTGGGTGTCTCGCGGGCGCTGCAGGAACGGACGCAGGGTCCAGGACATCTGCGTGCCGACCAGGCCGAACACGCACAGCAACGACGCCGCGACGGTGAGCTTGTGGCGAGCATCGCCGCCGGGCAGCGCGCGCAGGAAGAGCGACAGGCCCACGACGCCTGCGACGGTGCAGCAGGCTACGACGAGCAGGATCAGCGAGTGGTACTGGAAGTCGA
>CAYMUE010000008.1:2872-4834 GCA_964393505.1 uncultured Polyangiaceae bacterium | reverse complement strand
GTCCACGGCGCGGAGGATCGGAGAGCCGGGGGCGGGCTGGAACGCAGGGGCGGCGGCAGTCATGACGCCCTCCTTGCCGGTGCGATCGGGGCGGCGTCGCCCGGGACGGTGGTGACGCAGGCATGTCCCTTGAACGCCTGCCACAGGTAGGGCCTCGCGGTGTGTTCCAGCAGCAGGTGCGCTGCGAGACCGAGGCACACCAGGGCCCAGCCGCCGTAGACCGGCAGGCTCCGGAGTCTCGACGCCGACGGCCCGAACAGAAGCCCGTACAGGGCGCGCATTCCCACCGCCGCGGCCCCCAGCAGCGCGAGCGCAATCAGCAGGAGCGACAGCAACTCGTTCGGCGTCGTGGTGAGCAGGAACAGCAGGGCAGGGGACAGACCCAGCAGAAGCAGCCCGGTCGAGCGCAGCCCTCCCAGCACGGCGCGCCCCACCTCCTGCGCGGGAGGCGAGATGCCCGCGAGGGTGCTCGCGATGTACAGGGCCGGAACCATGAACGCCGTCACCCCCACGATGGCGGCAGGTACGGTGGCCGCTTGCACCAGGATCTGGCGCGAGCCGAGGGGCACTCCGATGACCGCACCGGCGGCCGCAGGGCCCGCGAGCGCGATCAAAGCGGAAATACCGGGTCGAGACGACATGGGACTCATGCAGGGGCCTCCTTGGTTGGGCGGCAGCAGCCGCCGGACGAGACCCATGCTGGACGACCCGCGTGACGCAGCGAGTGTCGGGGGGAGGAAGAGTCAAGGAAGGGTTGTGGCGAAATGATGGCAGCGGGGCGGGACTACTTCTCGACGTAGACGATGTCGTTGGGGTCGACCTTCATGGCGATGCGGTTGTTGCGGTGCTCGATGATCTGGCTGAGGTTGGTCTCCCAGCGGTCTTCGACCACGATGCGGTCGTCCTCGAGGCGGTTGGGGCCGTTGTTGGCCCAGAGCCAGTCCACCAGCGTGCCGTCGAAGCCGCGCTTCACGGACGTGAGGTAATCGGTGCAGCGGCGGAAGAGCTTGGGCAGGATGAGGGCCCCGGTGGGGCCGATGGAGGACGGATCGACGGACCGAAACTCCTCGGTGGAGTCCATTCTCCAGATGCCGGTGCCGGAGGCGCGGGTGCCGTGCACGAGCTCGTTCCGGCCGATCGGGATTGCGATTCCGCTCCCGACACGACGGCTATCCAGCCGTCTGCCCCCCACGCGCCCCGCGGAGCGCGAGCATCCTCTCCACGAACCTGTCGAAGACCTCCAGCATCGCGCGCTCGACCGTCGGCCCCTCGAGGATTCCCACGGCGCGCGCCACGGCCTCGTACGTGCTGAGCATCCCCTGCTCCGGGGCCCGGCGCAGGCCATAGCTCGAGGCCGGCCCCGCGGGGAGCCCCACCGGCTCGGCCCCGATCAGCATCGGGTCGCGCCGCATCATCCTTCGCGCTTGTCCCCACGTTCCGTCGGGAACGACCAGCACCGTCGAGCCGTCGCGCGCGTCGTCGGCCCGCAGCTCCCGAGCCCCCTCCGCCGGGAACAGCAGCAGCCTGCGCGCGGGAAGCGACGGCGTCGCGGCGGGATCGCGGCCACCGTGCACGCGAAGCTCGCAGCGCGACAGCACGCGGCGTGCGAGGCGCGCCGTGTTGGAGGTCTTGTGCAGCTCGAAGGCGTGCACGACGATCACCACGCCCACGCGCGTTTCAATCCGCGGCGTGTCGGCGCCCGGACAGGCGGGCGCGCGCAGTCCACAGCACGGGCAGCAGGGCAGGTTGCGCGAGCGCATGGAGCGGCGAGGATACACCTCCTGCGGGCCGCAGACTCCGGCCGATCGACGGAACCTCGCGACACAGCCCCCCTCAGAGCACGTCCGAGTCGGCCGCCCCCCCGGTGCGCGGCATCCAGGTGCGCTCGTCGAGGTCGTCGAAGGCGAAGATCGAACGCGCCGCCAGGCACAACGCCAGCACGTCGTCGTCGGAGTCGTGGGG
>CAYMUE010000008.1:0-2772 GCA_964393505.1 uncultured Polyangiaceae bacterium | reverse complement strand
GCGCGGGCGTGGGACAGTTGGCGGATCATGACGGCGCTGCGTGCGAGCAGGTGGCGGCACAGGAAGCTCGACGCGAGCACGCCGGGCTCGGACTCGAGGGCTGCGACGGCGCGGTCGCTGCGCCCGTCGGCCTCGAGGGCGACCGCGAGCTCGGTCAGGATGCTGGCGCTTCCGGGGGCGAGACCGTTGGCGCGCGACAGGACCGCGGAGGCGAGGTCGAACAGGCCGCGGTCGCCGAGGGTCCAGCCGAGGGCCCGCAGGGCTTCGACGTCGTAGGGGGCATCGGCGACGGCCGCTGCCGTGATTCGCAGCTTGGAGTCGCCGAGGCGGGGTGCGATCAGGGCGAGCTCCTTCATCGCCCGGGTCAGCTCCGCGGTATCCTCGTGGAAGCCGGGAGCGCGGCAGAAGCGACGCAAGCGCAGCAGGTCGGCCTTGGGGTCGCTTTGCGGCGGCGAAGGCTCGGCCAGGTTGTCAATTGCCCATGCGGTTGCCACGTTCACTGCCTCCGGGAGTGATCCGACGCGCCCAGGCTGCGCTGGTCTTGGCGCCGTGCCCTTGCGCCGAAGCCCTGGCTCTCCGGAACGCTTGGATGCCGCGTGCGGGGAATGGGTGTCACAATACTCTGACCGGATCGGGACAAGGGTCCAATCCGAGGTCGTGCGCCCCCCCGGGGAGCGTGGTAGGGTCTCATGGCCCGCAGACGAAGGGAGCCGCCAGCGATGCGCATCCACCCCGCTTTTGTGGCCTTTGCGGTCCTCTCCTCGTCGAGCCTGGCCCTGGCCCAGACCCCGCCGCGGGTCGAACCGTCGGAGCCGGCGCGCTCACCCGGCCCGTTCTCCGTTTCGGCCGGAGGCCACGCCCTGCTCACCCTCGGCGACTTCTGCCGTCAGAGCAGTATCGACACGGTCGAGTGCACCCGGGGCACCGCCTGGACCGGCCTGCACATAGCGCCGCGGTGGGCCGTCTCCCGCGCCCTGTCCCTCGGCCTCGTCGGCGCCCTGGCGTGGCGGCCGTCGTCCATGGGCACGCAATCGTCGTCGGGCGCAAGCACCGACTTCGAGCAGCGCATGTGGCGGCTCTCGGCGGAGGCTCGCTGGCACCCGTTCGACACGCGCGCCGTGGGGCCCTGGTTCGGGCTGGAGGCGGGGGTGGCCTCGGCGCGCGATTCGATGGTCTACCACGGCGTGCCTGGGCGCGACCGGGAAAGTGTATCCCAGCTTGCGCCGCTGGCCGGGATCGGTGCGGGCGCCGACTGGTACGTGATCCCGCAGCTCGCCCTCGGCCTGGAGCTTCGAGGGCTGGTGATCGCGTGGGGGAGCGATCCGCCGCGACTGGGGACCGACGGCGCGCGGGCGACGGAATATGGGATACAGCCGGGAGTCTCGCTGGGGCTCAATCTCACGTTCCGGCCGTGAGGGGGGGCGATTCCGGGGGCGGGAGCGGTTCGTTCCACGGCCGCAGGCCGCGATTCCACGGGGCGAGGGGCGTCATTCCACGACCCGAGGGCCGTCATTCCACGGCCGGAGGGCGCGATTCCACGGTGAGACGGTGCGAAGGGGCTCCGGCGGGGTGTCGTTGCGCGGAAAGGGATCCGGGGCTCAGCCCGTGGGGTTCGGCGTGACGGGGGCGTCGGGCGTGCCGGGCCTGGGACCGCGGTGCGCCTGGCGGTAGGCGCTGCGGAAGAGGGGCAGCACTTCGGGGTCGTTGCGGAAGGCGTACGCGCCCGCGCTGCGGACCTCGCCCATGGCGTCCCAGAGGAACGACGCGGCGCGGTTTCGCAGCTCCAGGGCCTGGGCTTCCTCATCGTCGCCGGCGCGACGATTCACGACGGCGGTTTGCAGGGTGTCGGCCAGGGCGGAGCACTCCTTCATGAGGGCCTTGGGCTGCTCGCCGATGCGCTCGAGGTCGGCGGCGTAGGTCGTGCAGAACAGGCCGAGCTCCTTGAGGTCCTGCACGAGATCGTCGAGCCCGGTCCCTTCCTGGATGTGATCGAGCGCGGCCTGCGCCTTCTCGTTGGTGCGCGTGGCGTAGCGACCGGCGGCCACGAGCGTGGCGCGCAGCTCCTGGCCGCGCGCCTCCTGGTCGATCTCCTCGGTGGAGCGCTTGCGACCGCGGACCATGGTGAGGCGGGCCTGGGCGGCCGACGCGGCCTGGGCGCGCAGGTCGAGGCTCTGGTGGACCTTGCGGGAGACGCCGACGGCCTCGAGCTGGTTGGAGTACTTGGTGGCGACGAGAGCGAGGGCGTGGGCCTCGGCGACCATTTTGGCGACGGGGATGAGCGGATCGCGGATCGTGTCGCGGGGCAGGTCCCGGAGGGTGGGAAGGAGGGTATCGAGCGTCTTCTGGACGTCGGGATGGGGATCGGAACGGTGGGTGGGCATGGGGATCGTCTCTCCTTGATGAGAAGGGGGAAACGACCTCCCGTGTTCCCCCCGAAACCGGAAAGGACGATTAGCGAATGGGGCGGGGGGAGTCAAGTCATTCCTCTCGTCGGGCTTCCGGGAGGAGACGCGGTTCTCCGCGCCGAAACGGGACACGAGATCCAGCGGCCGGATTTGCTCGCGAAATCGCGCTGTCCGCTCGAGTGTGTTGTCTCCGCATGACCGCGAAGACCGCCTCGATGAAACGCACCGCCCGCACAAGGCCCGCCGCCGCGAAACCGACGGCGTTCGTTGCTCCTCGTGCAAGGCGGGTGGTCGCAGACCGCGGGGACGAGCGCTTCGCCGAGGTCGTCGCGCTCATCGAGGCAGCCCGCGCTCGCGGCTACCAGAC
>CAYMUE010000007.1:36859-83053 GCA_964393505.1 uncultured Polyangiaceae bacterium | reverse complement strand
CCCGCCCAGAGCGTCTGCAGCCAGCCTGCATCGTCCTCGATCGGCGACATCCGATCGAGAGACGCCTCAGTGCGCTGGGTCCGGTCACCCACCGCCGCTGCCAGGCCCCGCCACTCGTTCGTCAACGAAGGGACCTCCCCACCCGCAGGCTGCGAGCTGCACACGCTGGTCCCGCACTCTCCGCAGAAGCGCTTCCCGTTCGGGACCGTCGCCCCACACGTACGGCACTCACGCGCAGGCGCCGATGCTGGCATCGTGAGCCGCTCGTCCTTTGCGCTCGCCTCCGCCTCTACCTCCGTCAGGGCCGCGATGAAGTCGTCTGCGCTCTGGAATCGATTCTTGGGATGCCTCGCCAGCGCCCGCATCGTCACCTGCGCCAGCAGCGCTGGTAGAGGCCTATTCGCCGCCTCCTGCACAGGCACCGGATCTCGCGTCAACCGGCTCACCAGCACCTTCGCGGGATCGTCACTCGCAAACGGTGTCCCTCCGGTGAGCAACTCGTACAGAATCCCCCCCACCGCGTACAGGTCGCTCCGCGCATCGACCTCGGCCCCGCAGACCTGCTCCGGCGACATGTACGCCGGCGAGCCGAGTACGACGCCCCGCGCGGACAGGCGACGCTGCTCGGCGTCGGACCCGTCCAGCATCCTCGCCAGACCGAAGTCGAGCACCTTGGCGAAGTCCCGGCCCGAACGCAGCCGATCCAGCATGATGTTGGCCGGCTTCAGATCGCGATGGATCAACCCGAGCGCATGCGCTTCACCGAGCGCGGCAAGCACTTGCCCCACGATCGCCACCACACGACGCGGTGGAAGGATCCCGTCCTCTCTCACCACGCGATCGAGCCCTCGCCCTCGCAAGTACTCCATCACGATGAACGGCACGCCGTCGGGAGTCATGCCGAAGTCGATCACGCTGACCACGTTCGGGTGGTTGATCCGACTGATGGCCCTGGCCTCGTTCAGGAGCCGCGCCGACACGAACGGGTCGGCGGCTCGCTGCTGCCGAATCATCTTCACGGCGACCGTGCGGTGAAGCGTGCGCTGCTCGGCCCGGTAAACCGTCCCCATGTCGCCTTCGCCGATGACGCCGAGAATGACGTATGCGCCTGCCAGCGTTCTGCCTATCCATGGATCGGCAGACGAATGATCGAGCTCCGCCACGGGGAAGCCGCACCCCGGGCAGAACCGATCGCTCCCTGCATGGGGGAGGGAACATTGCGGACAGGCACTCATGAGTCCGTCGCCCGGATATCACGGCGGCACACGACGAACAATGAGTACCCATGCGGAGCCTCGGCTGCCGCCCACGAGATGGAGCCTTCTCAACGAGGGGGCGCACCAACGTCCGGACGCAGAAGACTCAAGCTTCGAGTCGGTGCGCATAATGCCGGACGAATCGAACCACACGCCTGAATGGGATTCTCGCCAGGCACTGCCCCTCCAGAGAGCGGAGGGCGTCATCGTCGAGATCGGCGGCCATCTTCGCAGCCACCTCGAAGTCCGGCATCGAGCGCGAAGCGGAGAGCATGAAAGCCATCATTCCCCGCCACTGCAGCGGCCTGAGCCGCCCCGCCACCTCGTCGCACCTGCCGCAGGCGATGCACGCCGAGAACTCCGACAGCGCACGGTGATCCTCGGACGACAACGGTAGAAGCCGGTCGCTGCGGTAGTTGCCACGAAACTCAGCCAGCCCCCTCGTGCGCCCGAAGGACCGTCTCGCCAGCGTGACGGCCAGCGAGGTGCCAAGCAGCCAACCGGCATGCAGTCGAGCGAGCATACCTAACCCTACACCCGGTCGATGCGACGCGCCACAGGCTCTCCCGGGAACGGCCGACGCCCTCGGACTGTCGCGCGCGCGACCTGCACCTCGCGGCGGCCGATGTGCCCGAAAGTGACGAGCCGCGAGGCGTAACGTTACGCGGCCTCACCCGTGCAGCGTTACGCCTCCCCCTGTCACGCCCTCTCGCACAAGAGCACTTCGCAGCCATTTTTCCGACGGTTCTGGCCGCGGCACACACGCTGCAGAGAGCGGCTCCCGAACGACCCGCCTGATTCGGAGGCTCGCTTGAACATCACGTCATCCACCCCCCTCCCCCTCCGGTCCACGACTTCGCTCCCTCCGTCGACCGAAGAGGAGCTCATCGAATCCATGCTCTCCGGTTGCGACCGCGGCTGGGTCGAGTTCCACCGTCGTTACGACCGACTGATCTACCGGTGCATCACGAAGGTGACGGGACGCTTCTCGCAGATGATCTCGGCCGAGGACATCCGCGAAATCTACGGCACGCTGATCCTGCAACTGCTCTCCAACGACATGCACAAGCTCCGCAGCTTCGACCCGGAGCGAGGGAACCGATTCGGCACGTGGATCGGGATGCTCGCGATCAACGCCGCCTACGACCACCTTCGCGCGATTCGGCGGGAACCGGGCCGGGGAAGCATGACGGAAGCCGAAGCGCTGAGTTGCGACGGGTCGGATCCCTTCGTCGAGGTGGATCGGAAGCAGCGCGAGCAGGTGCTCACCGATCTGCTCCGGGGGTTCTCGGCAAAGGATCGTCAGTTCGTCGCGCTCTACTTCGATCAAGGCCTCGAGCCCGAGGAAGTCGCCGCTCGGATGCGCATCAGCATCAAGACCGTCTACTCCAAGAAGCACAAGATCCGGACCCGCCTCGAGCGACTCCTGCATCGCGACCAACTCGCGGCCTGAACCCTCGACGCCGTTTGGCGACCTGCACCGCCGTGCAGGTTTCCCCTTGACGATCCCCCCGTCCCGTAGCAAACTCCGCCGCCCCAAAACAGGAGTCTCTCCCGATGTCGAATCGCGCGGTGTTCACGGTCAGGCGGAAGCACGAGTGGCTGCAGACCCCCCTCAAGAAGAAGCGCATCAAGCGCTGCCAGCGTGCGCGCATCGGTTTGCAGGCCGCCATGGATCGCAAGGGCGAGAAACCCGCGCCTGCAGCGGGCTGACGTCAGCTTTCCCTCGCAAGCTGGGTGCTCCCACTCCGCGTTGATCACACTGCGGAGCGGGCCGTCGTGTGTCCAACCCGTTTGGCTCGTCGCCACTGCCGTATCGCCGTGCGAGCCCCCGCATGCGCGGCCAACACCGCTGCGCCAATCATGATCGGGTATCCTCGCCCAGGGCTCGCGGCGATCACGTGAAAAGCCCAGAGCTGTGCGATCAGCGCAGCCGTGCCTGTCGCCAACCGCTCGACTCGACCGCAATCCATCAGCATCCACAACGGCAACCCCACGCCTCCCGCCGCAATCGCTGCAGCGACCCATCCTCGCAACGGGGCGACCTGAGTCGTAAGCGCGCCGGGCACCGTCCACTCGATCAGATCGCGACCGGGCCCCAGCCTCAGCCCGGCCGACAGGCTGGACCAGCCGACGCCGTCGCGAGCCCAATCGATCGCGGGGACCGCAGGGAACAGTGCCGCAAGGTCCGCGTGCGGGACCGCCGCGCACGTGACCCCGCCGGCGGCGATCATCCAAGCACCCGCGACGAGCCCGAGGGAGGCCCGCAACGGTGACACCCCGAGGGAGCAGAGCGCGAGCCATTCCCCACGGGACCTCGCCTGCCCGAGCCCCAAGGCCGTGCCGATCGCGCCGAACACCGGGCTCAGCACCGCGAGCCTCGCGAGCCGCCCCCACCACGATGGCTGGTCGGAGTCAGTGGCGGTGAGCACGGCCAAGGCGAGAAGGGCGATCACCAGTCCGCCGCCCAGAGATCGCCCCAGACATCGGAAGTCGAAGGCAGTCGGAGTCCACCGTCCGGGGCTCATTCGATCGTCTCAGCGCGGGTCGAACTCGACGGGAATGCGCGCCGGATCGACAACGAGGCGCTCCGACAGGGCGCGAAGCGCATTGACCGCGCGGGCCCGAGTCTCCTTCGGCACACTTCCTCGTTTCGTGAGCACCAACAGCCCGTCGGCGCATGCGCGCGCTCCAGGCGCATCCAGCACCTCCGCTTGGCGCGCCGGGCGCAACGCGATGCTCTCGATCACCTCGACGACCTCGCGCTGCGGTGCGCCATCGAGCTGCACCGCGATCTCCGCGAGACGTCGCAGCGAAAGCTCGGCGTCATTCGCGTGGGGCATCGCTCGCAACGCCGTGAGCCCCAGGTCGCCTCCGGCCTCGACTCCCGCGAGCAATCCCACCGCTCCCTCCCGATCCGCGAGCGACGCAAGATCCATCGGATCCCCGGCCATTGCCCGTTTCCAGAGCTCGTCCACCTCGATCGACGCGTCGGCTCGACGCTGCGCCCCGAATGACGGAGGCGGGGCCGCGTCCACGAGAATCGGATTCGAACGGCTGCGACCGCACCCGTTGCAGCCGGAGGTCGAGCAGATCAGGGCGATGGCGACGACGCGAGCGATCACTTCGTCCGTGTACCACGACCGGGCGTCGATGGCATTCTCACAAGGCCCTTGGCGGATTGCCGCGGATTGGGTAGCGATGAGGGAGATGCACGCTGCGCCGTTGGGATTCTGTCTCTTGCTCGTCGTCGGGGCTTCCGCGTGCAGAACCGCCCCTGCGGAGCCGGGGGCTCCCGCGAGTACCCCGAGCGCGTCTGCTTCCTCGACGCCGCGCGACTCCACTCCGGAAGCCACCCAACTCGTCGAGCGTGCCGCGTGCGAAGCGCAGCGCGCGAAGCTCCAGGCCCTCCCCGAGCTGCCCGGCGCGCCGCGGCTCGAGTCGCAGCGCGCATGGATCCTCGGCAGGGCAAAGGGATCTCCGGTTGTCTTCGCTCGGGCGCCCCGACGCGACCTCGACGCGCTGCCGGCGCACCTGCGCGCACTCATGGAAGGTATCGAGGATCCTCGTCTCGCAGTCACCGTCATGCGCTCCCTGCGCACGATGCTTCCCCACCACGCGAAGCTGGTGCGGATCGCGCTGCTCCCGGAAGGGTACCTCTACACCGAGACTCCGGAGACCGCCGAGTGGCTGGTCACGCTCTTCAGGCTCGAGCACCTGTTCGACGAGAAGCGGATCTGGCTGCTCCGAGGAAGCGAGATCCACGCACTGGACCGGACGAAGGAAGGATACCGCTTCGCGGTCGGTCCGGAGCAAGGACGCGAAGCGTCCCTCTTGCTGTTCGACAGGGTGTCTTCGCGACGCGAGGAGTTGCTGCCGGCGCTGCATGCGGACTTCGCGCAGGCGGCACGCGAGCACGGATTCGATCGGGTCAAGATGCGACGCATCACGGAGGAAGGGTGGGAGGTCGGTCTGCGGTACGGCTCTGACGAGGTGTGGTCCTCGGCCGTCATGAAGGTCGACGATGGGCTCGCCCAGGTCGTCTGCGAGCAGATCGACGACGGAACCGCTGCCGCCGTGCACGCCTGGCGTCTCCATGCCCGCGAGCGCGAGGAGTTGGTCGCGGCACTGCAAGCGGTGGTCATCGAGCAGACGCGCGAGAACCTGCCCTTTGACGAACCCCGGGAGGAGATCGGGCAGCAGGACGGATCGCTGCGGCCGCGGTGGACGTGGGCCTACAACCACGGGTGGGACGGCTATTCCTTCAACGAGATCCGGTATCCGGTGTTCGACGCGAAGGGACGACCGCACACGCCGCAGGTGTGCATCGATTTCGTTCTGGACACGTTGGAGCGCGCCTCCGGGAACTGGTATCGAGCGCGGGGGGGCGTGCGGGAACGAACCGCAGGGCGACTCGACTTCGAGACCTGGCAGATGCCGAACCGGCGGGGCGTCGAAGCGGTGGTGCGCGATCTCAGGGAGCGCCCGGAGGCTTTCGAGGTGTTCGATCTGCCCGACGAGGATCGCGTGCGCTACAGCGATCGTCGTCGGTTCTTCGAGTACCTGGCCACCCACGCGGAGCAGTTCCGCCCGGCGGATGTCGTGGTGATCCACGGTCCGAAAGGGGCCGAGAACCATTACCACAGCTTCTTCGTCTTCGACTCGGACCCGGTCACCGGGATGCCGACGCTCCTGGCGGGGAACGCGGGCAGACCGCGGGTGAAGGCCTGGAGTTCCGTGATGCAGAGCGCTCCTCTTCGGAGCATCAAGCATCGGTTGAGACCACGGCAGGACTGGCTGCGCACGGTGGTGGGCGAGCTCCCCCGAGGCGTCCCGGTTCGAGCGGCGTCGGTCCCCTGACCCCTCGGCGGTTCGCGGTGGCGAGCGAGTCTGCTTTCGTGCGCATGATTGCATCTTTGACAGAGTCGCCTTTCACCCTTGAAATGTTGCCCCAGACAACCGCTTTTTCCGGAAGCTGAAACCTCGCGGTTTCTGCCTGCTTGGTCTCTGGCCCGACTCCTGCAGTAGCGCTTGACATCCGCGCGTTGCAGGAACCTCCCCCCCCCTTCCTGCTGTCGTGCGGTCCTACTAGTGCGCGCGAAGAGCGGCCGTCCTCCCCCCCCTCCGGCTCCTTCGCGCGCTTTTTTTTGCCCAGGCTTCCCCCTGACCCTCGGAGACTCCTCCACGCAGCGCACACAGCGCGTCTCGGCGATGACTTGCATCCTGAGCATCGGTGGGCGACAAGGCTGTGGTGCCATCTCCGGTTCTGAACCTGTTGCCGCTGATCACGCTCCCGGCGGCGCTGTTGCCGGTCTTCGCAGGGGCGCTGCTGCCTTCGAGCATCCTGGGGATGCCGACGCCGCATGATGCGGCCGCCGTCCGCTACGAACCGCCGCCGGATCCGGGGCCGAACCCGGACTGTCCGTCCGACATGCGCCTCGTGACCGGGGTGCACTACGACGAGATGGAGCGGCTGTGCCTCCAGGAGAAAGCACACCGCTGCTGGTCCTACGTTCCGCACGCCACGGTGACGCAGGGCGAGCGTCGGGACGTGCGTGTATGCATGGACCAGTTCGAGGCGCCCAACGAGCGCGGTGCGAAGCCGTTCGTGATGAAGGACTTCGAGCAGGCGCGACGGTGGTGCAGCCAGCGCGGCAAGCGCTTGTGCAGCGAGGAGGAGTTCGAGACCGCATGCGAGGGGGTGGACCTGCGGCCTTACTTCTACGGATTCGCGGTGGACCCGGCCATCTGCAACGCGAGCAAGCCCTGGCTGGCCTTCGATGCGAAGGCGCTCGATGCGGGGGGAGAGAAGGCGCGCAAGGAGGTCGACCGCCTGTGGCAGGGATCGAGCTCGGGGGAGTACGAGCGCTGTCGGACGCGGGAGGGCATCTACGATCTGATCGGGAACGTCGAGGAGTGGGTGACCTCCCGCAAGGGGCGTCGATGGCCGGGCGCTCTAATGGGGGGGTTCTGGGCGAAGCCGTGGGTGGGATGTCGCGGGACGAACGATGCGCACCGTCCGACGTTTGCCTTCTACGAAGTGGGGTGGCGTTGCTGCGCGGATCCGACGGATCGACATGCGGGAGGGGTGGCGTCGGGGGCATCCTCGCGGTGAAGAGGGCCGGTTCGGCTGCCGTTTGGACGGCGCTCTGATAGGGTTGATGCGCGACGCCGTAGGAACGGCGAAGCTTCCTGAGCCATCGGAGGAGACTTGCGCGCACTGTTTTTCGGAACTCCTGAGATAGCCGTCCCCGCTTTGGAGGCGCTCTTCGAGATCGCGGAGGTGGTGGGCGTGGTGTCGCAACCCGATCGTCCAGCCGGGCGGGGGCTGGCGCTGCGCGCCCCGGCGGTGAAGGAGCGAGCGCTGCAGCTTGGGCTCGAAGTGGTGCAACCCACGAGGGTTCGCACGGACGAGTTCGCCGCATGGGTGAGATCGAAGGAGGCATCGGTTGCGCTGGTGATGGCCTACGGGCGAATCCTGCCGCAGGCGGTTCTCGACGCACCGTCGCGCGGCTGCATGAACCTGCACGCGTCACTACTTCCGAGGTACCGGGGCGCATCGCCGATCACGTGGGCGGTGGTGCACGGCGAGAGGGAGACGGGCATTTCGCTGATGCAGATGGACGCCGGGCTGGACACGGGCCCGGTCTACGCGATGCGTCGGATTGCGATCGATTCGAACGAGACCGCTGGGGAGCTCGCGGTTCGTCTCGCGCGACTGGCGGCAGATGTCGTGCGCGACGAGTTGGTGGCTGCGGTCGATGGGCGACTCTGCGCCGAGCCGCAGGACGCGGGCCAGGCGACCCTGGCGCCGATACTGACGCGGGATCACGGGCGGTTGGACTGGGGGTGCAGTGCGCACGAACTGCACGATCACGTGCGCGGGATGCAGCCGTGGCCGGGAGCCTGGACACGTCTGAGGGGGAAGCTGATGAAGGTGCTGCGAACCCGGGAGCGTTCGGAGGTGGGAGTGGACGCTGCTCCGGGGACTGTGGTGTTGGCGGACGGAGGTGGGTTGGTGGTGGCCTGCGGGCAGGGGGCCTTGGAGCTGCTCCAGGTGCAGCTCGAGGGAAGGAAGGCGATGGCGGCACGGGACTTCGTGGCAGGGCGCGCGGTGCAGGCGGGTGACCGTCTCGACACGGCGAGTGGAGAGTAGGGAGTGCCCGCGAGATCGGACGCCCTCGAAGCGCTCCTGTCAGAGATCCGGGCCGAGTTTCCCAGGTTCCGGATCGTGCCCAAGCGCGACGATCGATTATCTCGCGTCATCGACCTGGCGTTGAGAGTGCTGACACTCGGGCAGATGCGCGAGTACATGACGCACTACCACACCGTCGTGTTCGACACGTTGTACGTGCCCGAAGGGTGGGAGCGGACGTCGCCGGAGCGCATGATGGTGGTGCTCCGGCACGAGCGCGTGCATCTGCGGCAGCGTCGTCGCTACGGAACGGTGTGGATGGCGTTCCTGTACGCCGTGCCGATCCTGCCGCTCGGGCTGGCGTTGGGGAGAGCGAGGATCGAGTGGGAGGCGTATGCCGAGACGATCCGGGCGACGGCCGACCTGCTCGGGGAAGCGGAAGCCCGCAGCGCGAGCTTGAGGGCTCACGTCGTGCGGCAGTTCACGTCGGCGTCGTACGGATGGATGTGGCCGTTCCCATCGACAGTGAACCGGTGGTACGACGATGTGCTGGAGACGTTCCGCGGAGAGGATCCACCCGGGACCGGGGAGCCACAGCAGGGGAAGGCATGAGCGCAGTCGTAGGAATCGATCTGGGAACGACCAACACCGTGGTCGGCGTCGTACAGAACGGCCGGGCGATCACGCTCGCCAACGAGCGACAGGAGCGACTGTTGCCGTCGGTCGTGTCGTTCCACCCCAACGGGACGACGCTCGTGGGGCGCGAGGCCAAGGAGCGCCGGCTCATCGACGCCCGCAACACGGTCTATTCGACAAAGCGTCTGATCGGTCGATCCTTCGACTCCAAGGCGGTGCAGTCGGCGCGCGGGAGAGCGGCGTTCGAGCTGCGCGAAGGGCCAGGACAGGCGACGCTGGTGGTTGCGCGGGGAGATGTCTACACGCTGCCGGAAATCAGCGCTTTCGTGCTCCGGGAGGCGAAGCGCTTCGCCGAGGTGTCGCTGGGGGACAGCGTGGACCGGGCGGTGATCACGGTCCCGGCGAACTTCAACGATCTGCAACGCGCCGCCACCAAGGTGGCCGGGAAGATCGCCGGGGTGGAGGTGATCCGGATCCTGAACGAGCCGACGGCGGCAGCGCTGGCCTACGGGTATGGCAAGGGGAACGCGGAACGCATCGCGATCTACGACTTCGGCGGCGGCACGTTCGACGTGACGCTGCTCGACCTGGCGGGCAACGTGTTCGAGGTGCTCGCGACCGCGGGCGACACGTTCCTCGGAGGAGACGACATCGATCTTGCGATTGCGGACGAGATCTCACATCGATTCCTGACGTCTCACCGATACGATCCGAAGGCCCATCCGCAGGTGTTCGAGGTGTTGTTGGCCGCGGCGGAGAGACTGAAGGTTCTGGTCGCGAGCACTCACGCTCCGTCGACACACCGATTCCACGACGTGGTGTTCGGACCGGGAGGCAAATCGCTCGAGCTCTCGTACACGTTGACTCCGGCCGAGTTGGCGAGAATCGCCGCCCCGTTCGTGGACCGGACGCTGGCCACATGCAAGGACGCGATGAGCGCGGCGAAGCTCGCGCCGTCGGCGTTCGAGCAAGTCATCCTCGTGGGTGGCTCGACGCGGCTGCCGATCGTCCGGGAGAAGGTAACGGAGTTCTTCGGAAGGAAGCCGTTGGATCGGTTGAACCCTGACGAGGTCGTGGCGCTTGGTGCTGCGATCCAGGCGTCGGCGCTCACCGGATCGGAGCGACGTCGAGCGGTGGCGCCAGGAACGCCGACGGCGCCGGGGCTGGGCGCGTCCCCTGTTGCGCCGCGAATCCAGACGGCGACGAACCCCGGGATGGGAGGAGCGCCGATCGCTGCACCGCGGGTGTCGGCTCCGGGACCGACGCGCAACGCGCCGCCTCCCCTAACCTCGCGAGCGGTTCCGGCCCGACGAGAGGAGACGGCGACCGAGGAGCTGATCGCCGCCATTCCGGAGCTGCGCCTGGACATTGGTTCGTCAGACGAACCACCAACGATGCTCAGGAATGCGGGTGACTATCTGCCGGCAGGCGAGAACCCATTCGCGGACTTCGAGATCACCAAGGAGCGGTCGCTGTCGGAGATCGTACCGGACGACGCGGTTCGGTCGTCGGCGCAGGCGCAATTCGGGCCGAGGGGGACGCTGATCCAGACGGGCAACGACAGTCACGCGGCTCAGCTTGCCGCGGCGGTAGAAGTTGCGGTTCCTCAGCAAGCTTCGGTGTCGGCGAAGGCCGGCGCAGCGGTCCCCCCGTTGGCTCCTCCGACGGGCGCGGGGCCGGCGCCCCGGAACGTGCAGATCGAGGAGGCTAGGGCGCCGCTGCGAGCCCCGATGGCGCCGTTGCTGATCGACGTGACGCCGTTGAGCCTTTCGGTGGAGACGGCGGGCGGGTGGACCGACGTGGTGATCGAGCGGAACACTCCGGTGCCGTGTGAGAGGACGAGGATGTTCACGACGGCGTCGGACAACCAGTCGATGGTTCGCGTGAGTGTGGCGCAAGGCGAGTCCACTAGGTTCCAGGAGAACGTGTGCCTGGGGCACCTGGAGTTGGTGGGGCTAAGAGCGGCTGCGCGGGGGGAAGTGAAGATCGCGGTGACGTTTGGGATCGACTCGGACGGTTTGCTGGGCGTGCGTGCGGTGGATCAAGGGACGGGGAGGGAGACGAGCGCGCAGATAAGGTTGGGCGGGGCGGTACCGGAGGCGGGCGAGGTGGCAGCGCTTGCCGAACGCGTGCGTCGGCAGATGACGTGAGCGGGCAACATTTGGTCTTGCGCGATGCCCGGTGCTGGGGTAGTGATGCGCCTCGACCGGGCGCGTAACTCAGTGGTAGAGTGCCATCTTCACACGGTGGAAGTCGTGGGTTCAAATCCCGCCGCGCCCACAAGCCGATCGTAGGGAGAGACAAGGCCAGCTTCGAGGAGGCTGGCCTTTCTCATTTCCGCTGCTGCCCCGTCCGGACAACGCAGAGCGAGGTGGGTTGAGCTCTCATCGTCGCTTCGCCGGCGCACGGTTCCCCTCCCCGACTCCCGCGCTGGACGATAGCAACCGATGCTGCCCAGGATTGCGTGCCGCTCTCGGTCGTGCGTGACCATGCCGACGTCGAATCCGTGACGTCGCGTGCGCGTGGCCTCGAACGCGTGGGAATCGGAGAAGTCCCCATGAGGACCGGCGCGTCGCTGGTGCTAGGGCTGGACGCGGACGCCGACCGTGGCATACCGATCCTCGCAGACCGCTGTCTTTCCCCTGGCCCGAACCTCGAGGGAACCGATGCGAAGTATCCTGTCCGCTGCGCCCCTGCTCGCCATCACGCTGTTGGCTTCGAACGTTGCGGCGAAGGGGGCGGCCGATGCGCACCACGCGCGCGGCACGGCGAACCTCTTCTGGTTCATGCACGTCTCCGATCTGCACATCGGAGCCTCGAGCATCGAAGACCCGAAGCAGAAGGCGACGCCCCACACCAAGAAGGCCCTCGAGGAGTTGGTCGAGGTTCTCTCCCCGAGCTTCGTAATGGCGACCGGGGATCTGACCGATGGGTCGGCCGGCGTGGTGCCCACGGCTGGGCAGCAGCAGGACGAGTGGGATCTGTATCGGAAGCTGTATCAGGACGCCGGCATGACGGCGGACTTCTTCTTCGACGTGCCGGGCAACCACGACGCGTACGGAGAGAGTGGCGGGTTGGGGTACTTCATTGCCAACTCGTTGCAGGGCACGGCGACGGGGAAGACCTACTCCTCCTGGTCGGTCCAGGTTCCGGAGGGCGAGGTCTTGTTCTTCGGGCTCAACAGCGCGGGGACGGGGGCTGGGGTGTTCACCAACCCGCCAGGGGAGTTCCCCGAGGACACGCTTGAGCACTTCGAAAGCACGCTGAAGGCGCATCCCAACGCGCGGCTCGTCGTAGCGGGCGCGCACCATCCCCTGTCGGGCTCCTCGGGCGCCGATCGGATGGTCGAGGCTTTCAAGAGCATGGGAGGCGGCTTCTACCTCCACGGTCACGTGCACTCCTACGAGGAGTACCTCGATGGGGAGGGACAGGTCGTCGTCAATCAGATCAACTCGCTGGGCAAGGGAGACACGAACAACGTCGGAGTGGTCGCCTACGATCACAACGCACTCGTGTATCGCGCCACGGGGATCGAGAAGCCGTGGCCGTTCGTGAGCATCACCGCGCCGGTTGCGGCCAGGCTTCGCGACGGCGACGAGAGCCCTTACGCGTACGCCGTTTGCAAGGATCGCAAGGACAACCCGGTGCGGGCGCTGGTGTTCTCGGACAGCCCGATCACGATCGTGTCGGTCAGGGTTGGCGACGGTCCCACGATTTTGATGAATCGTTCGGAACCCGACTCACCGGTGTTCGTTGCAGACGTGGACACGACCCAGCTCGAAGTCGGAACGCAGGGGATCAAGGTGGTCGCGAAGACCGCGACCGACGAGGCATCGCAGGAGATCGAGGTCGAGTTCGTGGCAGGCCCTTGCGAGGAGCTTCCGATCGATCCGACGGGCAACGGGGGAGCGGGCGGGAGCGCGGGAGCGGGTGGCGGAGCCGGGAGTGCCGGGAGCGCCGGAAGCGCAGGGGCGTCGGGAGCGGCCGGAACAGGTGGAGCGGCTGGCTTTTCGGGAACCGGTGGAGCGGGGGGCAAGGCGGGGGCGTCAGGCGGGACGGGAGGCGTCGCGGGAGGCGCTGCAGACGCGGGTGACGAGCCGCAGGGGGACGGAGGCGAGAGCGGCGGGTGTTCGTGCTCGGCGCCAGGCGGGTCTCGGGACGTTGGGGCTGGATGGGCCGGGCTGCTTTTCGCTGCGATCGCAGCGGCTCGGGTCCGTCGCGGAAGCAGAGCGCGCGACTAACGGGCGACCATTCGAAACGTCCGCACTCCCCGACGGCGGGAGGCGGTGTCAGTGCGTTCTTGAGGGCGTGGGGCGCGAGGCAGTCGTGTGTTCGCGCGGGGCTGGCGTCAGCAGGCGATCTGGTCGCTGGCTCGTTCCGCGTCCGTGGGTCTTGCCTGCACGGCGGGAGCGTCGGGCTCGGGGACGAAGGAGCGTCGTTTCCACAGGAAGACACCGAGGGCGGCCAGACCTACGAGGATGCCGATGACGGTGCCGACAGTGCGGTCCAAGCCGAGAGCGCCGTTGGCGCGGCTCTCGACGAGGATGTAGGTGGCAGTCATGACCGTCATGAAGACCGCGGGGATCGCGGCAAGCCACCACCAAGCGCCTCGCCGGGCGAGGAAGACGGCGGCGGCCCAGAGGGTGACAGCTGCGAGGGTCTGATTGGCCCAGCCGAAGTAGCGCCACACGATGCCGAAGGGGACGAAGTTGATCAGGGCGGAGACGGCGAACAGGGGGAGTGCGATGAGGTAGCGGTTGAGCACGCGGGCCTGGGACACCTTGAGGTAGTCCGCAACGATCAGGCGTCCTACGCGGAAGGCGGTGTCACCGGAGGTGATGGGCAGGACGACGACACCGAGGACGGCGAGCACGCCGCCGATGGTTCCCATCTGCTCAGTGCAGACGGTGTGGACGACGACGCTGGTGTTGCCGAGGTTGGGACCGAGGGCCTTGGCGAGACCTTCGACGCCGCCGTAGTGCCCCGAGGCGGCAGCGGACCAGATCACGGCGATGACACCTTCGGCGATCATGGCGCCGTAGAACACGACGCGCATGTGGCTTTCGCTCTTGAGACAGCGCGCCATCATGGGACTCTGGGTGGCGTGGAAGCCGCTGATGGCGCCGCAGGAGACGGTGATGAAGATGATCGGCCAGGCGGGCGCGAGCTTGGGGTGCATGTTGGCGAGCGTGAAGGGAGGAAGCTGGATGTCGCCGGTGAGGATGCGCAGGCCGAGCCCGGCGACCATCACGAGCAGGGCCGCAGCGAAGAGCGGGTAGATGCGGCCGATGAGCTTGTCGATGGGGAGCACGGTGGCCGCGATGTAGTAGAGGAAGATCGCGCCCATGACGATCCACATCCAGGTGCTCTGACCGGCTGCCTGACTGCCCAGGAAGTGAGCGGCGGATGGGCCGAGGAGTGTGCCGACCTTGTCTGCGGGCCAGAGCGCCACGATGAGGGCGGCGGGGCCTTTGACGAACACGGTACCGACGAGGACCATCAGGAAGAGGATGAAGGCGGTCGCGACGTGACGTGTGGTACGACCGAGGTAGTGGCCGATGAGGTCGGGCAGGCCGGCGCCGTTGTTTCGGATCGACATCACGCCCGAGAGGAAGTCGTGGACTGCTCCTCCGAAGATCGAGCCGAGCACGACCCAGAGGAGGACTTGCGGGCCCCAGAGCGCGCCCATGATGGGCCCGAACACGGGGCCGAGGCCGGCGATGTTCAGCAACTGGATGAGGTAGACGCGCCAAGTGGACATGGGGACGAAGTCCATCCCGTCGCCCTGCGTATAGGCAGGCGTCAGCCGATGGGGATCCGGGCGGACGAGGCGAGTGAGGAACCCGCCGTAGAGGAAGTAGCCGGCGACGAGCGCACCCAACGCGAGGACGAAGACGATCATCTGCGCAGGACCTGTTGAAGCCTCGAAGGGGAGGCGGACGAATGCCCAAGCGACCCGGAGAGCCCGGAGCGCGGAGGCATCGTCTCAGGAAGCTGGGGGGGGATCAACGGTAACAATCCGCGCGTTCTGCGCGATCGCTGCGCGGATTCGGGCACGGGAGAAGAGGATGATGAGCGCGGACACCGCCGGAGGCCACGTGTCGGAGAGGATGGCGAGGGATAGTTCGTGAAGCGAACGATGTTGCGGCACTTGCGCGGGGTCAGTGAACGAGGGCTTCGAACTCGGGACGGAACTTGCTGACCATCGCGCCGATCGGCATGGCGAAGGCTTCGCCGGTGGGGCAGAGCATGGAGCCCCGAACGCGCGTGCAAAGCTGGAGCACGTCGTCGATGTCGCGTCGGGTGCCGCGCCCCGCGACGATGCGCTCGAGGAGCGACTCGACGGTATGGGAGCCACGACGGCAGGGGACGCACTGGCCACACGACTCATGGGCGTAGAAGCGGATAGTGCGCAGGGCGATATCAGGGATGCTGGTGCCTTCGCGGAGGGCCATGATTCCGCCGGAGCCGAGCATGGTGCCCTTCTTCTGGCACGAATCGTAGTCCATGACGAGGCCCTCGGCCTCTGCGGCGGTGAGGATGGGCACGGAGAGGCCGCCGACGATGACGGCCTTGAGCTTGCCGTCGATGCCACCGGCGGCGTCGAGGAGGGTCTCGAGCCTGGTGCCGAGGGGATACTCGCAGGTACCCGGGCGGTTCACGTGGCCGGAGACTCCGAAGATCTTGGGGCCGAAGTCGCCGGGGGTGCCCATCTTGGAGAAGGCGGAGGCGCCGTGCGGGGTAATGAGGGGCACGGAGGCGAGGGGTTCGACGTTGTTGGCAGCGTCGGCCCCCAGATCGTGGCCTTCATCAGGGACAAGCGGAAGGATCCTGCCCAGGCCTCCCGGTACCCGTTCATGGCCGCCATCGCCTTCATCAGGGTTGGATTCCTCCTCACCTTCATCACCAAGGACACCGCCTTCGCCGCCAAGGCCGCGCCTGCTCCTGAGGCCTCCAAGGCCGCGTAGTCACGCCTCCCCTCCCCCGCTTCCCGATTCGGCCTTCAGCGCACCGCACCTCCACTCTCTTGGAGGGAGCGAATCGTTCGACTTGCCCCCGGATGCACGGGTACGGTAGTTGTTGCAACGAGTCCGAGGCGCTGAGCGCCGCTCGAAAGCCAACTCAGATTGCATCATGGCCGGCAGAATTCCAAATGCGGATCCACACGCGTAATCCCGACGCTGACGGTCCGATCGGCAGCAAGTCAGCCAGGCGGATTCTGGTGATCGACGATGACGAGCACATTTGCACGACGTGCCGCATCGTGTTGGAGGGAGGAGGATGCGAGCGTCGTCAGGCGCTGAGGGGCTCGCTGCTGTCAGGACCTTCGCTCCCGACCTCATCGTCCTCGACATCATGATGGAAGAGCCGGACTCGGGCAGCACCACCGCGCGTGCGATCGGCAGCGCGATCCCCATCATCCTCTTCTCGAACGTCGCAGGACCGTTGAGCGAGATTTTCGACACGTCGCGCTTCCGGTTCGCGACGTTGTCAACGATCCCCTTGTGCCCCAGGCCCTGCTCGAGAAGGTGGGGCGATCGTGCGAAGTAGCAACACTCCACACAGCTCTCACTGACCGACCGCATGGTGAAGTTCGAGACCCTGGGGAGGGATTCGTCAGCGACGTCCGTTGCAAGCGGGCAGGTGCGAGGGTCTATGGTGGAGGACGCAGCAGCCGTGGTGCTAGCGGGAGGGCGGAGCGCACGCTTGGGCACGGACAAGGCGCTTCTCGACTTCGACGGCAAGCCGCTCATTGCGCGACTGATCGATCGGCTTCGTCCCGAGTTCGCCGAAGTGCTCGTGAGTTCGAATTGCCCGCAGGCCTACGCATTCCTGGGGGTCGATGTGATTCCCGACGAGGAGCCGGACATGGGTCCCCTCGGGGCGATTGTCTCGTGCCTTGCGCGCTCGAGCCGAGAGCTGCACTTCGTGGTGGCCTGCGACATGCCCGGCGTGCGCATGGATGCGGTGCATCGCCTGATCGCGATCGCGCGAGAGAGGGAATGCGACGCGGTCATCCCGGTATCGGCCGAGGGGCTCTACGAGCCGTTGCTGGCGGTGTATCGGCGCAGCGTGCTGGCCCCGGCAAGGGCGATCCTGGCGCGGGGAGGACGGCGCGTGGTGGACCTGCTGCGCGAAGTGCGCGTGGTGCATCCGCAGGTGGAGCGCGAGTCGGTGACGAACATCAACACGCCCGAGGACTACGCGCGGGCCCTCGCAGCGTGGCGCGCGGCTCGACGCACGGACGCCTGATTCGCGCCGGTATCGGACGGCGCGACTGCGCCTTCGGCGCTGAGACCCTTTCGGCGATTGACTTGTCGGGGGAGGCAGAGATGGGGGGAGGCTCAGCCCGTGAGCCTCCCCGGGGTGGGAATCACATCGGGCCGTCGCCGAGGTACACGCCGATCTGACGGGTGCCGTCGATCATGCCGACGTACATCAGGAACTGGTTCATGCGGGTGTTGGCGGAGTCCTCGTCGATGAGCTGCGGCTGGCCGTCGGTCCCGAGGACGAGCTTGACCTGACCGTACTGATCGAAGACGGGGGTCTTGTTGTCGGCTTCCATCTCGACCTTGTAGGTGCCGGCGAGGATCCAGTTGGCGTACTGGAGCATGCGGGAGCCGATGCCCTTGTCGACGGTCTTGCCGGCGATCTGCTCGGGGCCGTACTTGCGAGCGATGTAGGTGAAGCCGCTGAGCGGGTTGAAGAAGCGCACCTGCTCATTGGGATTCGGGAAGCCGATGGTGCCGATGTTGCCATCGACGCCTTCGATCCAGATCCGCATCTTGTTCATCAGGGTCATGTCGCCCGACTCGCGCGAGTAGACGGCCGCGTAGATGGAGGCGACGCTCTGCTGGTTGAACCCCATGTTGGGGAACACGGCAAAGGTGCCGGTGGGGCGGTCGGGCGCGGTGGGCTGGGTGATGTCGAAGACCGCGAGCTGTCCGTCGGCGTTGGCGGACATGCCGATGGTCTCCCAGTCCTCGCTCATGATGCCGGCCATCAGACGATCGATGGCGTGGGGCATGTCAGCGTAGAAGCTGGCGGACTGGAGGCGCGGATCGAGGAAGATGTCGCGCGACGGCGTGTAGACCGGCGGGCGGCCGTCGGTGAGCAGCGCGATGGCGTAGGCCTTCTCGACCTCGAAGCCGGCACGGATCATCCAGTTGGTGTACTGCCAGGAGCCGCCGCCGTTGGGGTTGCTGTCGAAGTTGTCATCGATGAAGCGGGCATCGCCCGGCTTCAGGGTGAACGCCTCGAACGCGAACTGCGGCGGGCTGTCCGTCGTGTCGTAGATCTTGCCCTTCTGCCAGCCGGGGATGCGGCGATCCTCGAGGGCGTAGTAGACACCGGGCTGCGGCATCATGGCAGCGCGATACAGGAGGTTGAAGGCCTCGGTGGAAGCCATCAGGTAGGGGCGCAGCCAGTCGTCGGACTGGGCCATCTCGTTGTACTTGGTCTCGCCGAAGGAGCGCATGTACTGGGCCGACTTGATGGCCGAGTGCCAGTGGAAGGAGCGCTCGCGATCGAAGTAGACCGACGCGACGGAGCCGGGGACGTTCCACCAGGCGTATTCGCGGTTGTGACGGCGGAAGTAGCCGAAGGGGTACATCGCATCGAACTTGCGAGCCGTGTTGCGAGCGACCTCGTAGGGATCGGCGCCGGCGTCGGAGGGGTTCGTGTGCATGTACGAGTTGTTGGTGGAACCCCAGCGGTGGAACCAACGGACGTTGCCGCCACCGAGGCGGGCGTCGCCCGGGGTGTGCCACGCGTGGGCGACCGAGGCGGGATCGCCGCCGAAGGTGCGATCGCTGACGAAGTCGGACCAGGCTGCATAGTCCCTGGGGGTAGGAGCGCAGACCTTGTTGTGGACGATGCGCCACTTGGCGGCCCGCTTCTCGTCGTCGGACACGGGGCGGCAATCGCGGTTCGGGTCGAAGATCTTCAGCTGCCGAGCGAGCTCGGTGTAGTGCATCGGCTGCGGGAAGTTGCCGTAGGCCGTGTTCTGCACGACGTTCTCCTGCTCGTCGAGCTGGGAACGCATGCGGGGACCGAAGCGCTCCTGGTCGGAGACCGGGAGGACGTTGGGGTCCATGGTCTCGAGGACGCGGCCGTACAGGGCGCTCATGGTGTACAGGTCGTAGGTACCGAGGCCTGCGGTCTCACCGAAGCGCTCCCACTGGTACTCCATGGTGGAGGTGGAGGCGAAGTAGTCGATGCCGGGGCGGGACTCGTCGCCGAAGCCCATCTCGTCGGCAGTCTCGCCGTCGAGGTAGCGCGGACCCATGCACGAGTCGGTGTCGCCGGTGCGAGGCTGACCGTTGCAGGACCCGGAGGCATTGCCCTCGTTGGTGCGGAGCTGCCAGTACTGGGGGCTGAAGTTGGTGGCATCCCACGACGATGCGAACTGATGGAGCATGCCGAGGGAGTGGCCGATCTCGTGGATGGCAATCCCCTTGTACGTTTCGGCGAGGAGATGGTCGTAAATCTTCTCGCCGCGCTTCTGGCGAACGTTGGCCTTCGACCCGAACTCCTTGATGATGGCCGCGTCGCTGTACGCGTCCTTGAAGTACTTGGCGAGGCCGGGGATGTTGACGGAGCCGACAGCGGGGGCTTCGTTGTCGAAGAAGCAGGCGCCGCGGGTCTCCATGCCGGCGCGGTACTTGTCGCGCAGGATGCGGAGCTTGCCGGGGTCGAGCGTGCGTAGCGGAGAGGCGAAGCCCATGATGTCGGCGTTGACGGGGACATCGGGGCCCATGCCGGTGGCGCCGCGGATCCAGCTCGAGGTCATCAAGTTGCTCTCGAGGGTGGTGTTGTGCAGCGGCGAGGCGATGGCATCGAAGCGCGAGGTGGCCGCGGACTCGGAGGCGAAGTCGTAGACCGACGAGGCCTTCTGGGCGGCGTAGGAAGCCATCTGGTCGGCCATGGAGTTGCCGGCGAGGGCCTGGACGCCGGACGACTGCATCGCGTGCTTCGCGTCGACGGCCTTGATGCGGGACTGGATCTCCTGCGCGCTGAGCTGGGCGGTCTGGTAGGTCTTCATCGCCGCGTTGGGCGAGAAGTGCATGTTCTGCGGGAGGCCGTCGATGAGCTCCTCAAGGGAGACATCGCCCATGGCGACCTGCAGGACGTCGCGCGCGAAGGCAGAGCCGTAGCGAACGGAGCGGCCCATGACGAGGGCAGCGCCGCCGATGATCTCGCCGGTGAGTGGATCGCCGTTCCAGTTGGCGATACCGCCCCACGGAGCGCGGGACTCGTAGGGCCAGTAGACGATCATGTGCTTGCGGATGTCGCCGGTGCGGGCGGTGGCGCCGGTAGGGCCGCAGGCGTCGTGGTTGTCGTTCTCTCGCACGGGGTTGTGGCAGAGCACGAGGACGTCGGCATCGTCATGGGGCTTGTCGACGAGCCAGGCGCCGTAGCTGACCATGACGCGATCGCTCGCCGGGGCGAAGAACTGGTCATGGCAGGCGGTGCGATCGCCCTCGTTGGTGCGGCGGCACTCGACTTCGCGAGCGCGGCCGACGGAGGTGCGCATGAGCTGGTTCCAGGAGTAGACGATGTCCTCGGAGGCTCCGGGGATGAAGGGGCCGCATTCGGATTGGCAGTGCCCCTGGTAGCAACCCTGTCCTGCATCGCAGCGCTGGTTGCATCCGCCGCAGTTCATCGGATCGTTGCCACTCGTGTTGACGCAGGAATCGCCGCACATCTCGGATTCGTCTGGGCAATCGTTGCAGACGCCCTGGGAGCAGGATCCAGACGAGCAGACATTCCCGCACTCACCGCAGTTGTCGGGTTCGTTCGGAAGGCCCTCGTACGTGGGCACGCATGAGTTGCCACACTGCGTCCAGCCTTCGCCGCATGCGTCCTGACAGATGTGGGCCATACACACTTTGCCGTCGCCACACGCGTGTCCGCAAGTGCCGCAGTTCTGGGGATCTCTACCGGTATTGACGCAAGTCCCATCGCAATCGGTGAGGCCACCCTTGCACGCTGCCCCCTGCTGGCACTCGCCACCGCTGCAGACCTCACCCTCGGCGCACTGGTTGCCGCACGAACCGCAATTCTGAGGATCGGTGCTCAAGACGGCGCACGAGCCGTTGCAGTTCTCGAAGCCCCGGCTGTCATATCGGTCCTGGAACTCGAGGGGCATGAGGTTGTTGACCCAGTAGGCGACCGGCTTGACGGTGCGATCGCGGTACGGGATCGTGCACTTCTTCATGTGGATGTCGCACTGGGACCCGGAGCTGCCCGAGTAGCCGGTGACATCGTTAGCGCACTGGTCGGCAGTGCCGTCGGCGTTCTCGTCGCCATTCCAGTCGCACGAGGTGCCGTCCTGGTGGGAACGCTCCCAGATATTGTGGATATTGGCGAAGAACTTGGTGTTCTTGTCGGTGAAGCCGTAGGCCGGGTCAAAGCCCTGGCGGGGGGCGGTGACGATACCGACGGAGAAGGAATCGCCGAGGCCGCCGGGGTTGCCGACGATGTCGAGGGAGGCAGCGCCGGTCTCGAGGGGTTCGAAGTCGTGGTTCGGATCGACCTTCTTGAAGGAGAACCGGACCGTGGCTTCCTGCGGGTTGCACTCGTAGGTGGCGCCGCCGGTGAACAGACCGTAGATCCAGCAGGCCGGAGCGGAGAAGCCCCAGATCCAGATCTCGGGTGACTCGAGGTAGAACCGGTTGGTCACGTCGAAGTAGCCGTCTTCGGGCTCGAAGTGCGGCGCATCGTCGCTGACCGGGTCGGTGACGTTGTAGACGAGGGGGCTGACCTTGATGTCGCCGAAGATGGTGCCCGCAAACATGTCCATCCACATCGGGTCGTTGACGATGTTGGAGGACCAGTCGACGCGCATGTACTGGCGCTCGTACCAGGGGCGGTCGTAGTTGTTCTCCTCGATGACGTTCTGCTCTTCGCCGGTCGAGGGGTTGTAGGAGCGGCGGATGTCGAAGTGGCTGGTGATGCGGTAGGCCGCGACGACGGTACCGGTGTTGTCCGGGCCGGAGAACTTGCCGGGGTCGTTGGGCTGGGTGAAGAGGGGATAGGCTTTGTGGGCGATCAGCCTGTCCTCGGTGACTTCCCAGCGGATGCGGTCGACGTGGGACCAGCTGCCCACGCCGATCTGCTCCTGGGAGGAGGAGCCGTCGGTGACGTACCCGCGCCAGTAGAACTCGGGGTCGTCGGAGGAATCGGCGAGGGCGCCGATGAAGAAGGACTTATCGAGAGCATTGGGCTGCACGCGGACAATGGGTTCACGTTCCTGCGCGCAGCCGAACATTCCGAGCATTACGCCGAGGCCGAGGCCGAGGCGGAGCACTCTTCTGAAAGACGTTCGGGTCATGGGGAAACTCCGTTCAGCGTCGCAACAATCAAGTCCCGCTCCGGGGCGGGTGCGCGAGGCACCCGCCGGAGCACTCGAGGATCCCTTGTGGATGAGTGTGCTCATCACGCCTCTCATCAATAGGGACCCTGTCCGAGGTAGAGGCCGAGCTGCTTGATGCTGTCGACCAACCCCACGTACCGGATGAGATCACCGCGCTTGGAGGTGAAAGCATCCAACTCGACGGGCTGCCCGTTGGTGTCGAGGACGAGCTTGGGACGGCCGAACTCGTCGAGGACCGGGGCGCCCTGGGTGTCCTTCTCCACCTGGTAGGAGAGGGTCACGAGCTGATTGGCGCGCTGCAGGATGCGGGAGGAGATGCCACGCTCGACCTGGCGGCCATCGATCTCCTCGGTGCCGAAGCGACGCGCGATGTAGGTGAAGCCGGAGTGCGGATCGTAGAAGCGCACCTGGTCTTCGGGCTTGGGGAAGGCGGTGTCGGAGATGTTGGCTTCGACGCCGTCGATCCAGAGCCTCATCTTGTGGATGAGGGTCATGTCGGTGTTCTCGCGCGCGTACAGGGCGGAGAAGAGCGCGGAGTAGAGCTGCTGCTGGTAGCCGATGTTCGGGAACAGGACCTTGGCGTTCGGGGCGCGGTTGATGCCGTCTTCCGCGTCGAGGACGAGGTACTGCGGGATGGACTGCCCTTCATCGCCGACCTTGTCGGGGGTGACGTACGGGGCGACAGCGTGCCAATCCTCGGAGAGGATGCCGCCGAGGAGGCGGTCGAAGGCCTCTGGGCGATCGCTGCGGAAGTTCAGGCGAACACCGCGACCGTCGAGGTAGTTGTCGCGCGAGATGGTGGAGAGGGTCGGACGCGAGTCGCACAGGGCGAGGAACGCGTAGGACTTCTCCATGTAGAAGCCAGCGCGCGTCCAGTAGCGCTCGTAGTTCCAGGAGCCGCCACCGGTCGAGGTATTGTCGTAGGCTTCGTCGACGAAGCGGCCGTCGATGATCTTGATGAAGAAGTCGGAGCCGCTGCTCGGGTTGGAGACGGCGTCGTAGACGCCGGAGGGGTCGCCAGCGCGCACGACGTAGTCACCGGGCTGCGGGACGAGGACGTGGCGGACGAGGGCGTTGAAGACCTCGGAGTTGGACATGAAGCCGGGGCGCGACCAGTTGTCGTCTTCGGCGAGGATGTCGTAGAGGTCCTTGCCGTACGACAGGTAGCGGAGCAGCTCGTTGGCCGTGGACCAGTGATACGAGCGGAGGATCTCGAAGTAGTCTTCGGAGACCGCGCCGGGGATGAACCAAGTGGAGCGGGTTCGGTCGCCGCGACGGAAGTAGGAGACCGGGTACATCGCCTCGAAGTGGTCGACGGCGTTGCGGGTGAGCTCGTAGACGTCGGCGCCGCTGTCCACCATGTTGGTGTGGACGTAGGACGGGTAGTAGCTCTCGCCGATCTTGTAGGACCAGCGGACCTGATCGCCGCCGCTCTTGGCGTCGTTGCGGGTGTGCCAGTTGAGGACTTCCTCGCCCCAGAGCTCGGGACGAACAGAGGTTTCGAAGTCCTGCCAGGCGGCGATGTCACGCGGATAGGGCTGGCAGACCTTGCCGTGGACGATGCGCCACTTGCCCGTTGCCATCTCCTGGTCGGTGGCGTCGCGGCAGTCGCGGCCCTCGTCGAACAGCTTGAGCTCGCGCGCGAGCTTCGTGTAGTGCCACGTGTGGACGAAGGGGTCGGTGCCGAACAACTGTTTGTTGTAGGCCGACTCCATCGCGGGGTCGTCGGCGTGGACCACGTCGTTGACCAGGTCGCCGTCCATGAGATGGCTCATCATGCGGGGGATGTACTTCTCGATGTCCGCACGGTTCGTGTGCTTGGGATCGTAGGTCTCGAGGACGCGACCATAGATCGCCTTGGTCATGTGGTAGTCCCACGTGCCGAGGCCGGAGCTCTCGCTGAAGCGCTCGCTCTGATACTCCATGGTGGAGGTGTTGGCGAAGTACTCGATGCGCGGGCGCCCCTTGTCGCCGTTGCCGAGCTCGTCCTGCGTGTAGGGATCGAGGTAGCGCGGCCCCATGCAGGTCGAGCCGTCCGAGGTGACCTTCCCCTTACAGCTATCGGTGCTGGCGCCACGATTGGTGCGCAGCTGCCAGTACTGCGGCATGTAGTTCATGGAGTCCCACGACGACGAGAACTGATGGCGCATGCCGAGGGCGTGGCCCATTTCGTGGAGCATGACGCCCTTGAAGGACTCGATCTTCACCTCGTTGAAGATCGCGTCGTACTTCTCCTGGCCGGAGAGGTGGCCGTACTTGTCCTGGAAGTACTTGACGAGCGGGGCGTTGACGATGTTGCCGATCTGCATCGCCTCCTCGAGGGGGGAGAAGCAGACGCCGGCGTGACCCATCTTGCGGGCCATGGTCTCGCGGATCTCGCGGAGGCGAGAGGCGTCCATGTTGCGCAGCGGAGAGGTCATCTCGACGGTGGAGGAGTTGACGCCGATGCTGGGATCGAAGCCGGCGCCGGCGAGCCACTGGCCGTCGACGAGCCCTTCTTCGACGCCGGTCCCCTGCAGGGGCGCGAGGAGCTGCTGATTGCGCAGCGACTGCTTCGCGAGCATCGTGGGGTCGTTGGTGGTGGACAGGCGGTCCTTGACGATGGACGCCGTCTTCTGCTGGACCGAGCCGTCGTAGGACTTGCCCATGCCCGACGCTGCGAGGCTGCCGTAGCTGCCGGTGTGCGTGCGGCGATGGATCTCCTGGGCCGAGGGCGCCGCGGGGAGGGTTCCGCTGGTGAGCTGGGCGTACTTGGCCTGCGCGCCGCCCGCGAGGTAGTCCTCCAGGGAGATATCGCCCATGGCGACGAGCAGGGGCTCGACGAAGTAGCGGGCGCGGCGATCGACGTGCACGGTGAGAGAGGTATTGCCGATGATCTCGCCGGTGAGCGGGTCGGTGCCGAGGTTGGTGACGCCGCCGAAGCGGGCGTTGGTCGCGGTCGGCCAGTCGATGAGGAAGAGCTTGCGCAGGTCGCCGAGGCGTGCGCGGTAGCCGGTCGCACCGCAAACCTCGTGGTTGTCGTACTCACGCACCGGGTTGTGGCAGACGATCTGGACGGGCGTCGGGTCGCTCGCGTCGTCGATCAGCCAGTTGCCGTAGCTGACCATCACCTTGTCGGGGTTGAAGTACCAGGAGTGGCACTCGTCCCGGTTGCCGTCGCCGGTACGCCGGCACTCGACTTCGCGAGCGCTCGCAACAGCCGCGCGGAACATCTGGTCCCACGAGTAAGCGACGTCCTCGGTAGCTCCGCGGATCTCCGCGCCGAAGTCATCGGTGATACGGTTGCCGTACTCGTCCAGCGGATCCTGGTAGAGCAGCGGCATCTCCTTGTTGACGAACCAGCCGCGGGTCCGGATCTCGCGGTCGCGGTACGGGATGGTGCACTTGCGCTCAAACAGATCGCACTGCGATCCCTTGGAACCTTCGTACGAGGCGCAGTCGTCTGCCGTGCCGTCGTTGTCGCCGTCCTTGTTCGACCAGCAATCCACGTTGGTGTGGGCCCGCTTCCAGATGTTCAACTGGGTGGCGAACTTGTGGAAGCCCTCGTCGAGGTAGCCGTACGCCGGGTCGTAGTCGTTGAGCGCGGCGCCGTACTGGACGTAGAGGCTCTCGCCCATGGTGCCGAAGTTGTTGACGATGTCTTCGGGGGAGCGGGTGAGCTCGAGGCGCTCGAAGTCATGGTCGTCGGGGTTCACCTTCCAGAAGGAGAGGCGAATGTTGACCGACTGGGCGTTGCAGTCGCGGTCGTTGCCGCCGGTGAGGTAGCCCCACACGAGGCAGGCGGGGACGGTGCCCCAGGAGAAGGAGAAGGAGCCGGGCTCGACCCAGTAGCGGTTGGTGACCTCGAAGTAGCCCTGATCCTCTTCGAAGTGCGGGGCATCTTCGCTGGTGGGATCGTTGACGTAGTACGCCAGGGGCGACATCTTCGGCTCACCGAACCACTTGCCGATAAGCATCTCGAGGTACATCGGGTCGGCGACCTGGTTGGTGGACCAGTCGACACGGATGTACTCGCGGTCGTACCAGGGGCGGTCGGAGGAGTTTTCCTCGACGACGTTGAGCTCCTCGCCGGTGCCGGAGTTGTAGGCGCGGCGGACGTCGAAGTGGCTGAGGATCTTGTAGGCGGCCACGACGGTGCCGTTGGCGGTCCCACCGGGAACGCCCTTGTCGTCGCGACCGGGCTGCAGCTGATACGCCTGGCGGGCGATCAGCATGTCCTCGGTGATCTCCCACCGGACGCGGTTCACGCCGGAGGCGGTTCCGTAGAACATGTCTGCCTGGTCGTAGGATTGCCCGGTGTTGTACCCGCGCGTGTAGAAGACCGGATCGTCGTGGGACCCGTGCAGGTCGTCACCCACGAAGAAGCTCTTCTTCAAAGCGTCAGGCTGGACCCGATTGATCGGATCCCGCTCCTGGGCGCATCCCGAAGCGGCGATGCCCACCAGCAGGCCCAACCCCGCTGCGTACATGCGTCTTCTCATCCCACAACCTCCATCCTTCGGACGGTGCTCATACTCAGTTCACCATGCCCAAGCGTGTCGCAAAGCCACTCGCTGTCGTCGTTGGAATCGCCTCCTCGGAGATCCCACCACATGCAGCATGCCCAACCGGTTCCGGCCAAGCCGGAGCGGATTAGCATGTTCAGTATCCCGTTACAACGCCCTCCATCCTCGCGTTATCCGCGCAAGTTCGGCTTGCCCGCTCGCTACGAAACTGACGGGGCCGTCCGTCAGGCGGCTAACGGCCCCCTGCCCCCCTGCCGCCCCGGCCGGGAGCCCAGAATCGTGCGCATCTACGCTGTTCGTCCGCTCTTCCATCGGCATCCAAGCGCCTCTGCCTGCCAGCTGGTCTGCGTTGGGTCCGGTGTGCACGGGGCGCTTATGCAAGCCCGCCGTGCCAACGGACGCGGGCCTTGTTTGGGGGGGGGTCGACCGCGCCAGCGGGTGCGAGTACGGTCACGGTCACGGTCGAGCACGAGCACGAGCACGAGCACGGGGGGGACGGGGACAGACGGGGGCGAGGAGGACCGGAGAGGTGAACTACGAGGTGGTGCTGCTGCCGGGAGATGGAATCGGCCCGGAGGTAATGGGGGTGGGGCGGCGGGTTCTCGAGCGTGCCCTCGAGAAGACCGGGATCGCGGCCCGGATCACGGAGATCCCGTGTGGCGGGCGGTACTATCTCGAGCACGGTCGCGACTGGCCCGAGGGGAGCGAGGAAGCCTGCGCGGACGCGGACGTGATCTTCCTCGGGGCCGTGGGGTGGCCCGCTCCTGGGGGCGAGGGTCCGGTGCGAATGAAGGACGGCCGGATGGCGGGATGGTCGCCGGTGTTGGGCAACCGGGCCCGGCTCGATCTGTACGCCAACATCCGGCCGATCCGCTTGCTGCCAGGAGTCCGTCCGAGGATCCACGGGCGCGCGACGAGCTCATGGGTCTCGGACAAGATCGACCTCGTGATCGTGCGGGAGAACACCGAAGGGCTGTACGCGGGAATGGGGGGGATGCTGGAGCCCGGCGGGGAGCGCATGATCGCGACCGACACGCGGGTCATCACGCGGAGGGCGAGCGAGCGCGTCATTCTCAGGGCGTTCGAGACTTCGACGGCGCGTGGCCGTGGCGCACCGGGCGACGGGCGCAGGCGGGTGACGTGCATCTCGAAGAGCAACGTCCTTCATGGGTGCCGCTTGTTCGAGGAGGTGTTCGAGCGTGTCGGGGCAGCCTGGCCCGACATCGTCACGGAGCGCGTCTTCGTGGATTCGTTTGCGGCGTCGCTGATGGTGGAACCGGAGCGCTATGACGTGTGCGTGACGACCAACCTGTTTGGAGACATTCTCACGGACCTGGGGGCCGTGCTCCAGGGGGGGATGGGGATGGCGGTGGGGTGCAACTTGGGCGACGAGCACGGGATGTTCGAGCCGATCCACGGTTCGGCCCCGGCGCTTGCGGGCCAGGGGATTGCGAATCCGATGGCGATGGTGGGGGCCGTGTCCGAGGGACTGCGGTGGCTGGGAGGGAAGCGCGGAGACTCCGCGCTGGTGCTGGCAGCCGATGCGATCCGGGACGCGGTGTCCGCGGTCGTCGCGCAGGGGACCGCGTTGACGGCGGACCTTGTGGGAGCGGAGGCGGGGCGGAGCACGACGCAGGTGGGTGAGGCGATCGTGGGTGCGTTGGACAGGCAGCTCGACGGGTCCTAGGCTGGCGGGAATGCGGACGGCTCGCGGTGAAGCGAGCGTCGCCGGACCTGGAGCGAAGATGAAGGACCTTCGTGGCGAGACCCTGTACTTCGTGCACCTCGATCGGTTCGCGAACGGGGATCCGACGAACGACGAGGGGCGTGACGCGGCGACATTGGACCCGACGCATCGGGACTTCCTGCGGCACTGGGGGGGCGATCTGAGGGGCGTGCTCGAGCGGCTCCCCTATCTGCAGAGGCTGGGGATCACGGTGCTGGTGCTCAGTCCGGTCATGGAGCAACTGCCCTCGATCGGTCGCGACCGCGGGATGCTCGCTTCGGCCTGGCACGGAGGCTGGGCGTACGACATGCGGCGTCTGGAGCCGCACCTGGTGGGGCGCGGAGAATGGGATCGTCCGTTCGGGCGTTGGGACACGGTCTTCGACGAGCTGTTGGCGGCTTGCCACGCAGTGGGGATGCGTGTCGTGGTGCAGGTGTACTGCGGGCAGTCGAACCCGGGCGGGGCGCATCATGCGCGCGGGGAGATGTTGGACGACGGCAAGTGGCTCTTGTCGTTCGAGCACGACGGGCTGGGGTGGTATCGGCGGGAGCCGGGGCGCGAGGGGCAGGATGGGCCGCCGATGTTCGACGCTGCGTCGGCGACGTTCCGGGCCTGGATGAGAGACGTGCTCGCGGGGTGGCTGCAACGCGGGGTGGACGGTTTCCTGTTCGAGGAGGCGGACCAGATGCCGCTGTGGTTCTGGCAGGAGCTGAGCGCGCATCTCTCGGACAAGGCCGGGGCGGCGTGTCTGCTGGGCAAGTGGGCGGGCAAGGGATGGGACGACCTGTCGATCGCGTTCGCGGATCGTTCGGGGGTTTCGTGCGGGGACTTCGGGTTCCACCGGGGCGTGCAGGAGTCGCTGTGCTGGCAGGACGTCGGAGGATTGCGTCGGATCGCGACGTATCTCGAGCATGACCACGCGCTGGCCGATGCGACGTCGCTGCTCACTTCGCTCGAGTGCGGCTGGACGACTCGGCTGCAATCGGCGGGGTTGAGACGGGAGCACCTGGCGATCGCGCTGGTGTTGCTGCTGACCTCGCGCGGAGTGCCGATGCTGACCTACGGGGTGGAGCAGGGGCTGCACCTGCCAGGAGGGGAACACGAACCGCATCACGCGCCGATGATGGAAGGGTGGGACGACACGGCGGAGAGCGAGGTCATCTGGAGGCTCGCGATGCTGCGCCGCGGCAACCTCGCGGTGCAGCGCGGGCGCTACCGGAGTCTGTGGGTGAACGAGGATGTGCTCGTGTACGCGCGATCGCACGTCGAGGACCACGTGGTGGTGGCGCTCAATCGCGGCCGGGGGGTGACGATCGGCGTCGCGGAGGTTCCATTCGGGGACGGACCGGTGGTGGACGTGTTGAGCGGAACTGGGGCGATGGTCCGGGGGCACCGGATCGAGCAACTGCATTTGCCGTCGGGAGCGGCTCGGGTGTTCGCGGCGACGCGGGCGAGGGAGCGGGTGGGGGCGAGCGCGACGTGCGCGCTGAGCGGATACCGCTCGAGATTCGGGGAGTCGGTGGTGGTGATCGGTGATGCGCCGGAGTTGGGGGGATGGGACATCTCGAGGGCGGTGCGGATGCACTATGCGAACCCGAACCTGTGGGTGGGAACGCTGGGGTTCGAGCGCAGCGCGGGACATGCGGTGCTCTACAAGTACGCGGTGATCGACCAGCGCGGGACAGTGCTTCGGGAGGATCGTCTGCCGAGGCGTCGGGAGGCGCCGACGAGTGTGGGCGAGGACTGGTCGGACCGCTGGGGAGAGCGGTGATGAAGTTCCCAAGGCGGCTTCAGGAGGCGACGTTGGTGCGTCGCAGGATGCGGTTCCTGATGGATGTCGTGTTCGACGACGGAACGGAGGCGACCGTGCACTGCGCGAACACAGGGAGCATGCTGGGGGTGAACCGTCCGGGGGCGCGGTGTCTGGTGCAGGACAGCGACAGCCCGACGCGGAAGTTGAGGTACACGCTGCAGGCCGTGCGGGTGGGCCGGACCTGGGTGGGAGCGCACCCGATCCTCGCGAACACCATAGGGCGCGAGGCGATCGAGGCCGGGATGATCGACGGCGTGGGGCCGGTCGCGGAGGTGCGGGCGGAGGTAGCGTACGGGCGGGCATCGAGGGCCGACCTGATGCTGCGCGATCGGGAGGGGGCGCGGTGGTACGTGGAGATCAAGAGCGCGTCGATGGCGGAGGAGCGGGTGTCGATGTTCCCGGACGCGGTGACGGAGCGGGGTCTGAAGCACCTCGACGAGTTGATTCGTGTGACGAAGCACGGGGATCGGGCGCTGATGCTCTTCGTGGCGACACGGGACGATGTGGACGTGTTCCGGCCGGCGGGGCACATCGACGCGGCGTACGCGAAGAGGCTGGGGCAAGCGGCCCGGCAGGGGGTGATGGTTCGGGCGATCACGAGCAGGACCACGCGTGAGGGGATGGAAGCGGTCCGGCAGATCCCGGTGGATCTTCCCAAGGGGCGAGGCATCTCCTATCCTGCGCGACCATGAACAGTCTTCAGCGCAAGGGTTTCGTGCTTCCCCTCATGGCGGCGGGCGTTCTCGCAGCAGCGGGGTTCCTGGGTGGCGGGTGCAGCTCCGAGGATGACATGGAGTTGAACACGCCTCCGGCTTCGGATGCGGGCAAGGGGGGCTCGGCGGGCAAGGGCGGCAGCACAGGCTATGGCGGCAACGCCGGAGGCAGCGCCTGCGGCACGTCGGAAGCGTGCTCCAAGGACGGCGAGTGCTGGCAGCTCACGTGCAACTGCGCGAGCGGAGAGAAGATCGACGTTCCCCCGACGTGCAGGAAGGGGTGCTGCCTCGAGCTTGCCGAGGCCTGCAACGAGGCCTGTCCGGCGAGCGGAACCGGAGGCGGCTCCGGCCAGGGAGGCTCGACGGGGCAAGGCGGCAGCGCGCAGGGCGGAGCGGCCGGTGATGCTGGCAGCGCGTCGGGTGGCGCGTCGGGCACGGGCGGCACCAGTCAGGGCGGCGCCTCGGGCGAGGGAGGATCCTCACAAGGCGGCGCGTCGGGCACGGGCGGCACCAGTCAGGGCGGCGCCTCGGGACAGGGAGGCAGCGCAGGTAGCGGCGGGGCGTCGGTAGGGCTCGTGATCAACGAGGTGGACTACGATCAGCCGGGCGAAGACAACGGTGAGTTCGTGGAGCTCCTGAACACGAGTGCGTCGCCGATCTCGCTCAACGGCCTTGCGGTGCTGCTCGTAAACGCCAGCAAGTCGGAGGTGTACGGGAGCTCGCCGATCGCGCTGAGCGGGACGTTGAATCCGGGGGCCTTCCTTCTGCTGCACAGCACGGTGTTCACGCCTCCAACGGGCTGCGCGCTCACGGTGAGTCTGGGGACCGCGCAGAACGCACTGCAGAACGGCGCACCGGATGCGGTTGTGATCATCCGCGTGGCGGACAACACGGTGATCGACGCGATGAGCTACGAGGGGACGACTGCGGCAATCACGTACAGCGGAGCGTCGGTCGCGTGCACCGAGGGCACCGGAGTGCCGGCGACCGAGTCCGACCTCGACGAGCTCGGCTCCGTGTCACGGCTGCCGAACGGCGCGGACACGAACGACAACAGCGCGGACTTCAAGTTCACGACGACGCCGACGCCGTGCAAGGCGAACGTGCCGTAGGTCTCACTCCCCTCCCCCTCTCTTCCCCCAACGCGATCATCCCGAAAGGCGCCCAGAAGGGGCCAGTCGCACAGATCCGTGGAGCGTCGGAGGAACACCTAGTATCCTGGGGAGTTCGAGCACACTCCGTGCGTACGACGCAGGAGTCCCAAGGAGGTACGAACATGCGATGGTCGTTGGTGCGCGGCGGGCTTGTGGCGGGTGCGGTACTCACGGGCGCGTGGCTCGCAGGATGCGGGTCGGGGGACTCGGAGACGTCGGAGACACCGGGCACCGGGGGGCAGACGCAGGAGGACGCGGCGGCGGGGAGCGCCGGATCGTCGGGGACCTCCGGGAGCGGAGGAGCAGCCGGGACTGCCGGAGCAGCGGGGACAGCAGGCACCGCGGGAGCCGCAGGAGCGGCGGGCAACGCGGGCGCGGCTGGGACAGCGGGGACTGCGGGCAACGCAGGAACCGCAGGCAGCGCAGGGACTGCGGGCAACGCAGGAACCGCAGGCAGCGCAGGCGACGCGGGCTCCGCCGGCAGTGCCGGGGGCAACACGTGCGTGGACAAGTGCACCGAGAACAACTCCCAGTGCGTGGGGGCCCAGGTGCAGACGTGCGAGAAGCAGAGCAATGGCTGCACGGAGTGGGCGGCGCCGGAGGACTGCCCGAACCAGAAGGCGTGCAACGCGGGCAAGTGTCCGACGTGCACCGACGCGTGCACGTACGGCAACACGCAGTGCGCAGGTGCGCAGATCCAGCAGTGCGTGACGGGTGCCGACGGATGCACGGTCTGGGGGACGGCGACGGACTGCCCGTTCGGGAAGGCGTGTTCGGGGGGAACGTGTCCGCAATGCGTGGACAAGTGCGTGGTGAACGCGACGCAGTGTCTGGGCGTGCAGGTGCAGACGTGCGCGGTGCAGAGCAACGGGTGCACGGACTGGGAGGCGCCGGAAAATTGCGCGAACGGCAAGAGCTGCTTGAACGGCGCGTGCCCGACGTGCACGGACCAGTGCACGGCGAACAACACGCAGTGCAACGGGACGCAGATCCAGACGTGCGCGATCCAGACCAACGGGTGCGCGGGGTGGGAGCAGCCGGTCAACTGCCCGAACGGCAAGAGCTGCGTGAACGGCGTGTGCCCGACGTGCACGGACCAGTGCACGGACGGGGCGACGAAGTGCAGCGGCTCGCAGATCCAGACGTGCGCTGTGCAGGGCAACGGATGCACGGACTGGGGGGCTGCGCAGGACTGCCCGAGCAACGGCGTGTGTCAGGGAACGCCGGCGGCGTGTGTGGCAGCGTGCACGGTGGGAGATCTGCGATGCAACGGCAACCTGCTGGAGGTATGCAACGCGAGCCACCAGTGGATGACGCAGCAGGTGTGCGCGCAGAGCTGCGATGCGCAGGCCAAGTCGTGCACGGGCGCGGCGACGTGCACCGCGGGAACGCGTCGTTGCTCGGGGCTGCAAGCGCAGGTGTGCAACTCGACGGGCACCGCGTGGCTGAACGTGCAGTCGTGCCTGGTGGCGTGCGACCAGGGGCTGTGCACGGGTGCGTGCACGCCGGGCGAGAAGCGGTGCAACGGCAACACGACGGAGACGTGCAACGGGACGGGCACGGCGTGGACGCAGGATCAGACGTGCAGCACGTTCTGCGTCAAGGGTACGTGCGCGAAGCCGACACTGACGATCGATGCGGACGCGAACGCGACGCTCGACGGGGAGAACGTCTACGACGGCGACGTGGTGCTGAAGAACGCCAGCGTGCTGACGGTTCCGAGCGGCAAGCTGATCATCCGTGCGAAGAACGTGATGATCGACGCCAGCTCGAAGATCGTGGTGCAGCCGACGGGAGACGAGCCGCGTGGCAAGGGGGCGGACGGTGGGTCGGCGAGTTGCACCAACTGCTGCACGGCGACAACGACGCTCAGCGCGACCGGCGGCGGATACGGGACGAGCGGGACGGGCATGTCGAAGTACATCAGCTGCTACAGCTACTACTGCAGCACGAACTACTGTACGGCATCGAAGGCGGGAGGCTCGACGTACGCGATCGCGGACACGGAAGTGGTCACGGGCTCCCCGGGTGGAGCGTGCAGCGGGACACCGGGAGGAAAGGGCGGCGGATACCTGGCGATCTACGCCGAGACGATCACGATCCAGGCGGGAGGCCAGATCACGGCGATCGGCCAGGCGGGGACGAACTGCTCCGGAGGAGGCTCGGGCGGCGAAGTGTTCCTGCGCGCGACCAAGGATCTTTCTGTGGCTGGCTCGATCTCGACCGCAGGAGGTCCGGGAGGCTCGTCGGGTGGGGGCAACGGCGGCGACGGCGTCATCAAGCTGCTGTACGGCGACGCAAAGACCCTTAGCGGATCCACCGTCGGCTCAGTCTTCTCCTCCTTCATGCCGCCCGATGACCTGACATCCTCGACGCATCCGCGGCAGGACCGCTGGTACAACGACGGGTACACGTCCGTCGACATCGCGTGGAGCAAGCCGTTCATCGCGTCGGCCGGGTACTACGAGAAGCTGAACACGACGTACGGCTTCGTGCCGGCGTTCGCGAACGCGACCTTCCAGTCGAGCGAGTCGATCGTGTACCAGTCGACGAGCCTGGTGCCCGGCTCCAACCACATGCACATCGCGACGCTCGGGCCGTTCTCTACGCTCGGCACGGTGGAGAATCGCTTCACGGTCAAGATCAACTCCACTGCGCCGTCGATCACGAGCGACACCCATGCGAGCCAGACGACCTGGTACGACAACACGGCCCCGCACTTCATCTGGACGTTGCCGCAGGCGGACGTGAACACGAGCAACTTCTACTGGGTGTTCGACCCCTACTACGAGACGATCCCCACGGCGGCGGACAGCAAGATCCCGATGGATCTGGTGACGCCACAGAACTCGAAGCAGATCCTGCTTCCGGGCAAGGCGAACGGCATCTGGTTCTTCCACCTGATCTCGCAGGACACGATGGGGTATCTGACCAAGTCGGCGGCGAGGTTCCGAGTGCAGATCGGAGCCGATCCCGGCAAGGGGAGCGTCTCGGGCATGGTCACGGACGCGAGCACGAGCGCGTTCATCTCCGGCGTGCAGATCACGTTGAACCGTGGTGTGCAGGACACGACGACGGGATCCAATGGCGACTACGCTTTCGCGAACACGGTGTTTGCGCAGAGCTACGAGGTCCGCGCGCGTAAGGCCGGGTACAAGGACACCACGCAAACGGTGAACGTCACCGCGGGTGTGACTTCCACGGTCAACCTGAGCATGCAGCCGCAGTAGTCCTCTCGCCCTTCCCTCTCTCATCCGATCAGACGCTGCCGTGACGAGGCTTCGGGCTTCGGGCCGAGGGCTGAGGGCTGCGGACCGAGGGCTTAGGGCCGGGGGCTGCGGACCGAGGGCTTAGGGCCGGGGGCTGAGGGCCGGGGGCTGAGGGCCGGGGGCTGAGGGCTACGGGCTGAGGGGGGGGGCGAATAGACGAAGGGCGCCGCGTAGTGCAGCGCCCTTTGTCCTTGTCGCAGCGGAGCCGCGACACTCTGCGATCGGGACCTACTTCTTGAGGTCGATTTCGCCGAGCTTCTGCTTGATGAGCTCACCGAGGGTGCTGGCCTGAGCCGGCTTGTGGACGTGGGCAGCGGCAGCATCGGGCTGCACGTTCATGCCGATGTCCTTCATGGTGAAGGTCAGGCGGCGGTCGACGGCATCGACGTTGGAGACCTCGCAGCGGACCTTGTCGGCGATGCGGAGCTTCTTGCCCTCTTCCTCGACGACTTCGGAGACGGGGATGAGGCCTTCGACGCCTTCGCGCAGCTGCACGAACACGCCGTATTCGACGATGGAGAGCACGGTGGCTTCCTCGACGACCTTGCCGGGAGGGAACTCGGCGAGCATGGTCGGCCACGGGTCGTCCCACAGCTGCTTGATGCCGAGAGAGACCTTCTTGTCGTCGTGGTTGATCGACAGGATGATCGCTTCGACGTCGTCGTTCTTGTGGAACATGTCGCTGGGGTTGTTGACCTTGACGGTCCACGACAGGTCGCTCTTGTGGACCATGCCGTCGACGCCCTCTTCGATTCCGACGAAGACGCCGTAATCGGTGAGGGAGCGGACCTTGCCGGAGATCTTGTCACCGGGGTGGTAGCGCTCGGTGAACAGGCTCCAGGGATCGGGCTCGAGCTGCTTGAGGCCGAGGGAGATGCGCTTGGCCTTGGCATCGACTTCGAGGACCTGGCACTCGATGTCCTGGGCGACTTCGAGGAGCTTGCTGGGGTGCTTGACCTTCTTGGTCCAGGACATTTCGGAGACGTGGATGAGGCCTTCGATCCCGGGCTCGAGCTCGACGAACGCGCCGTAGTCGGTGATCGACATGACCTTGCCGTGGACCTTCTTGCCGGCCGGGTAGGCTTCTTCGGCGTGGTTCCACGGGTCTTCCTGGGTCTGCTTGAGGCCGAGGGAGACGCGCTCGGTCTCGGGGTTGTACTTGAGGACCTTGACGAGGACGTCGTCGCCGACCTTGAAGAGCTCTTCGGGGTGATTGACGCGGCCCCAGCTCATGTCGGTGATGTGCAGCAGGCCGTCGATGCCGCCGAGGTCGACGAACGCGCCGTACTCGGTGATGTTCTTGATCGTGCCCTTGACGGTCATGCCCTCCTGCAGCGTCTCGAGGGTCTTGGCCTTCATCTGATCGCGCTCCTTCTCGAGGAGGACGCGACGGGACAGCACGATGTTTCCGCGCTTCTTGTTGAACTTGATGACCTTGAACTGGTAGGTCTGGCCGATCAGCTTGTCGAGGTTGCGGATGGGGCGCAGGTCGACCTGGGAGCCGGGGAGGAACGCCTTGACGCCGCCGCGGATGGTGACGGACAGGCCGCCCTTGACCCGCTGGGTGATGGTGCCGTCGATGATCTCGTCGCGCTCGCAGGCAGCGGAGATCTCGTCCCACACCTTCATCTTGTCGGCCTTCTCCTTCGAGAGGGTCACGAGACCGTCGTCGTTCTCGCGGCTCTCGATGAAGACGTCGACCTTGTCTCCGGGCTTGACCGGGGGGATGCCGGCGCCGGTGGAGAACTCGGACAGGGAGATCACGCCCTCGGACTTGCCGCCGATATCCACGACGACATGGTCACGGGTGATCTGCACGACCGTACCGCTGACGATCTCTCCTTCTTTCTGGAGATCGCTCTGGGCGACGGTCTGCTCGAAAAGCGAAGCGAAGCTATCCTGCATTTCGGACGTGTTTTCGACCTGATCTGCCATGTGAAATTTGGTGTCCTCGACTTTCCTAGGATTGCCGTCGGGACCACCCGCACACGGTGTCCGAGGTGGGCACACGGGGGGTGGGCGCCGGCTGGCCGGGTGCCGTAGCGCGGGGGGGGGGCCGTGTCAAACAGCGCACTTCGGGAGGGAGAAACCGCGGGAACGCGGGGGGACTGCGCCGCGACGCGGCGAAACCGCGGGCCGCCGAGCTACTTGGGGATCTCGAAGGTCAGGCGCAGGACGGTGTCGCTGAGCGCGGCGTGGGAGCTGCGGGCCGCCTCGCTCCATTCCTTCTTCTCGGAGCTCACGAAGCCCGGACGCAACCGCGTGAGGAGGACACCCGCGGCCTTCGCGTCCTGCGCCGCCGCGTAGGACAGCGCGCTTCGAACGCGAATCGACTCCGCGATCTCGATCTGCACGCGCACGTGCTCGAGTCCTCGGGCGAGATCAGCGATCACCGGAGACCGCCCCCGCAGGTTGTCGGGGAGCGCGTCGGGACCGAGACGGGCATCCACGGCGATCAGCGGCTTGTCGGGGGGGCGGAGGCGATCGGGATCGGGGCCGTCATGCACGACGCGCAAGATCCAGTCCGCAGCAGCCTGAGACGCGATGGCCACGGCCTCCTGGTCGGCAGCGATCAACGCTGGCTCGGGCCGCTCGGGGCGGGGATGCTCGGGTTCGAAGAGCCGGAGCCCGCGCTCCTCGCGCAGCGTTCGCCATCCCTTCGCGGAGCAGGGAACGGACTCGGGAGCGCGGGACGAGTCATCGTCCGACAGCCGGACGATCACGACGGCGTCTCCTTCGAAGCCGGCACGGCTGGAGCGCAGCGCTACGGTGAGCTCGTTGGCACGCGGGAGACAGCCGCGCAGGACGTCGATCATCCGCTCCGAGATCTGCGCGGTCCGCATCCACGCGAGCAGGTCCTCGCGGACGTTGGCCTCGCCGGCGCGTTTCCAATCCGCGCGTGCGACGATGTTCATCGTCTCGGGGACGAGGTGAATCGCTGGGACCGGCGACGGGACGGCCTGGGGAGGGTTCGGGCGGCCGCCGCTGCAAGCCGCGGCGAGCAGCAGCGCACCGGGGACGCAGGGGCATCGAAGGCGATTCACGTTCCCCGGAGGACGCGGCTGGCGAGACGCTGGATCACCTGCTCGACGGGCACGTTCGTGGTCTCGACATCGATGGCGTCGTGGGCGCGTTTGAGCGGAGCGGCAGCGCGCTCGGTGTCGCGCCTGTCGCGCTCGATGATCTCGGCGAGGGTGGCCTGCAGATCGACGGCGAGGCCTTTGGAGGCGAGCTCGTCACATCGTCGGCGAGCGCGCTCCTCGGGGGTGGCAGTCATGAAGAACTTGAACTCTGCATCGGGGAACACGACGGTTCCGGTGTCGCGCCCTTCGACGACGACGCCGCCGTCGCGAGCGATGTCGCGCTGGAGGTTGAGCAGCTCGGAGCGCACTTCGGGGTGGGCGGACACAGTGCTTGCGCCGGTGCTCATCTCGGGGGTGCGGATGGCCTCGGAGACGTCGTCGGCGCCGAGCCAAACGCGCTGGACGCCATCGGGGCGTCGCTCGAAGCGGAGCAGGCTGCGACGCACGATGTCGCGAGCGACGGAGGCGACGTCGGGAGCGCTCGACCAATCGACGGAGGCGCGACGAGCGGCGAGGGCGACGGTGCGGTAGATGGCGCCGGTGTCGAGGAAGACGAAGCCGAGGCGTTCGGCGAGGGCACGAGCGACGGTGCTTTTTCCGGCGCCGGCGGGGCCATCGATGGTGACGACGGGGGGGCGGGGATCGGGAGTGGGCACGAGGGGATTGGTAGCAGAGAGCTACTTCTTTGTCGCGCGCATAGCCCCGGAGAGGGAGTCGAGAATGCCCGAAGCGCCCTGGGCGTCGATCGAGAGGATGAACTGGACGTCGTTCTTCTCGACCTGGACCTGCATATTCTGGATGGGGGGACGGATGCCGATGAGGGCGAGCAGAGAGGTCCAGGAGGCGAGCTGTGCGAGCTGCTGGACGGACTTGCTGGCAACCTCGGCATTGGCAGCATCGGGGTAGGTCAGCGCGCCGGCGAAGTTGACACCCGGGGCCTGGAAGTTGCCGAGCACGCGGGCGACCTGCAGGTTGTTGAGGAAGGGCGCCTGCTGCGAGAGCGCGGAGAGGGCGGACTGGCTCGACAGGTCCGCGACGCCGACCATGGAGGCCTTCGGAGTCTCGACAAGCTGGACCATCCACTCGGAGACGTCGCGACGCACCTTCTTGTCACGAATCCGGTCGAGGGTGCGTCGGATGCCGACGTCGTTGCCGGCGATGACGGTGTGTTTGGTGACGACGACGAAGCCGACGTCGCCGGCGATGTACAGATCGTTGCCGGCGTAGCTGAGCTTGGTGAGGGGGGCGCCGAGCATGGTCGGGCTCCCCTTGGACACGGAGGCCTTGATGGCGTCGGGATCGAAGTTGCCCTGGATGACGGCGGCGACATCGACTCCCTGCAACGAGTAGAAGCCGATGAAGGCCTTGGTGACGTCGCGGCGCGCGTCGAAGTTGGCGTCGGGGCCGAGGGGGAGGGCCGCAGCGGTGAAGGAGGCGAAGGACGCACCCATCTGGGACTTGTAGGCCTCCTGGGCATCTACGTAGGCGAGGCCGAGGGCGCCGCCGGGGAGCAGCGCGAGGGGGTCCTTGTCGATCTCCTCCGCGGACATGCGGGTGCCGTCTCCCGCGAGCACGAGGCTGTCGCCCTGATGAGAGCAGGCGGAGACGAACACAGAGAGCGAAAGCGTTGCGAAAGCAAGAAGGGCGCGCAGTCTCACCAGGCACCTCCGAGTGGGAACGAATCCTTGTAGCACAGAGCGGGGGGCAGAGCAGAGCGGGACGAGAGCGTCAGGAGTGGGTGGGATAGGAGCCGAGCACGCGCATGAACTTGGTGCTCTTCTTCATGATCTCGAGGGCGGCGGTGATGGGGCGGTCGGTGACGTGCCCGACGACCTCGACGTAGAACAGGTACTCCCACCCCTCGCCGGGAAGCGGACGCGAGATGACGTTGCGCAGGTTGATCTGCTTCTCTGCGAAGTGGTTGATGGCAGACAGCAGCGCACCGGGCTCGTCGCTGACGGTGAAGACGATGGAGGTGACGTCGTGGCCGGTGCGGGGAGACGGGCGCGAGCCGATGACGGCGAAGCGGATGCGCAGGTCGGAGACATCGCCGACGTTGGGGAGAACCACCTGCAGGCCGTGCAGATCCGCGACGGCCTCGTTGGCAAGCGCAGCGCCGCCGTGGTCCTCGGCCGCGAACTGGCAAGCGACGTGGGGAGAGCGGACGTCGATGACGGAAGCGCGGGGGAGCTTGGCGTCGAGGAAGGAGCGGCAGCAGACGCGGTCCTGGGCGCTGGCGTAGACCTTCTCGACGTCGGCGAGGTTGCCGGTGCGGCTGAGGAGGGACACGCCTGCGGCGAGCTCATTCTGGCCGACGATGACGAGGTCGGTCTGCTTGAGGGCGAGGATGGTGCCGATGAGAGGACCTTCGACGGACGACTCGTAGGGGGCGAGGGCGAAGTCGACACGACCTCGCGCGGCCTCGTCGAGGGCCTGGCTGGCGTTCTCGTAGCCGGTGGCCTGCACGGAGACGCCGAAGACCTGGCGGGCCGCGACGAAGCCGAGAGAGCCCTCGGAGCCGACATAGGCGACGCGGGTGGGGCGCTCGAGGGAGCTGAAGGCGGCGAACACGGATTGGAAGACGGAGCGGATGCTCTCCTTGGGGAGGTCGCCTTCGGAGGCCTGCTCGAGGGCGGAGATGCGTTCGCGATCGGCGAGCGCGGTGGGGATGGCGCCACCGGTGAGCCTGGCGAGGGAGCGGGAGAGACGCGCGCGTTTCTCGAGAGCACGCAGCACCTCCAGATCGCCTTCGGCCATTTCCTTGCGAAGCTTGTCGAGCTCCTTGCGCGAGGTCATGAGTGGTACGTTAGTTCGCGCGGGGCGAAGTGTCACGTTTGCCGCAACACGAGGGCAGATGGCTGGCAGCCGGGACGGTCAGTGGCCGGAGTCCGAGGCGCTGGCGTCGAGGTCGAGCTGCGCGGACTTGGCCCTGCGGCTCGAGGGATAGCGCTTGATCAGGAACTCCAGGGTCGCGCGCCAGGCCTTCTCGTCGCCGCGACTGCGGAAGTCCTGGGCCAGCGAGTACAGCGCGTCGCCAGGCCCCTCTTCACGCGCGAGCGCGGGATCGGAGTTGCTGCGCGAGCACTGCATGGGGGCGAGCGCGAGCACGACGGCCACCAGGGAGACGAGACGGAACACGCGGGGAGCTTACCCTCCCCAGCCCCCGGATGACCAGCGGGCAACGGCGCCCGGTCTTTCAGGGCAGTTCCTTCCAACGCCGGTGGAGCCACAGCCACTGGGCAGGGTTGTCGCGAACGAAGAGCTCGACGCCTCCGGACGCGCGATCGCAGGCCTGCCGCACCCAGGCCGTGGACCTGCTCGACGGGGGCTCGATCAGATCGAGCAGCCGCAAGGAATGCCGGCCGTCGGGGTCGCGATGTCCGACGATCACGGCGATCGGCGAGCGACAGCGCATTGCGACGACGGAGAAGGTCGTGTCGTGCCAGGCGGGGGCGCCCAGGAAGGGATGCGGCACGACGCCGTGACGCCGCTCGGGGGCCTGATCGATCATGAAGGCGACGACGCCGCCTGCGCGCAGGACATCGGAGGCAGCCCGCATCGTAGCGTGAGGCTCGATCAGGCTGACCCCTCTGGAGGCGCGGAATTTCATCCAGAAGGCGTTGGCCGAGCGCCACGACATGTGTCGGGTCACGACGGACAATGGAGTGCGCTTCGCCATGGCGCAGGCTACCAGGTCCCAGTTGCCGCAGTGTGCGGAGGCGACGACGAGTCCCCTGCCCTTCGCGAGGCATGCCTCGAGGCGGGACCAGTCGTCGGGATCGATGCGCACGAACGGCTCCAGCGGGGCATCGGGACGGCCTGACATCCAGAGGAGTTCGAAGACGTTGGTGGCGAGGCTGCGGTAGACGCCGGCGACGACGCTCGAGGGATGCGGGATGCGGGCGCGCCGGAGGGCGGTCATGGCATGGGAGCGTCGGATGCGCAGGAGGCAGGCGACGAAGCACCCGAGGAGGGCGCCGGGCAACCGCAAGGAGCCGAACGGGAGACGAGCGACGATGGCCGCGAGGCAGGACCAGAGCACGAGGCCGGAGCTACTCGTGGCCGAAGCCGGCCTTGCGAGCTGCAGCACTGGGCGCTTCGGAGCCGAGCGCGAACAGGTCCTCGAGGACGAGGACATACTGCTCTCCGCGGTGGGAATTGGCGCGGATCAGATGCCCTTCGACCTTCACGGTCTCGACCTTGGAGATCGTCAGTGGAACGCCGTCGTGGGCGGCATACAGGCTCAGGAACTGGTCGCGCTCCGCCTTAAACCAGCCATCGTCGCCCTTGACGACGGGGAGCATCGACAAGACGGTGTTGAGCTGTTCGTTGGTCATGGGGCGAGATAGAGACCGGAGAGCCGGGGGGAGTCAAGGCGGAAAGGGGGAGGAGGGGGGAACGCCGGCGACGGACCGACGGGGGTCGTCAGCGTGGGGAGTCTGAGCTAGACACGAATCGATGACGGAAGAGTCCCCGGTTGGACCGCGCGACCACATCGTGGTGCGGGATCTGGTGAAGCGCTTCGGGAAGACCGAGGTGCTGCGCGGGATATCGATGACGGTTCAGCGAGGCGAGACGGCGGTCGTGATCGGAGGGTCGGGAGCTGGGAAGACGACGCTGCTGCGGATCCTGATCGGGTTGGAGAAGCCGACCTCGGGGCAGGTGTTGATCGACGGAGAGGACATCGTGCCATTGGGCGAGCTGCAGATGAACCAGGTGCGGAAGAAGTTCGGAATGGTCTTCCAGTACTCGGCGCTGCTCGACTCGCTGACGGTGATGGACAACGTGGCGTTCCCTCTTCGTGAGCACACGAAGCTCAAGCCGAAGCAGGTGCACGAGAAGGTGATCACGGCGCTGGAGATGCTCGGGCTCAAGGCCGACGACGCCAAGAAGTTCCCGTCGGAGCTGTCGGGCGGCATGCGAAAGCGGGTGGGCCTGGCGCGTGCGTTGATGCTGGAGCCGCAGATCCTGATCTACGACGAGCCGACGAGCGGGTTGGATCCGCACACGTCGAGGATGGTCGATGACCTCATCGAGGAGACGCGGGAGCGGTTCGGGGTCACGAGCGTGGTGATCTCGCACGACATGACGAGCACGTTCCGGATCGCGCACCGCGCGGTGCTGCTCGTGGACGGCCAGGTGGTGGCGGCGGGGACGCCGGACGAGCTCGCGGATCCGTCGTTGAACGAGCAATCCCACGCGTTCATCGTGGCCTCGGGCATTGCGTGGGACCGGGTGTCGCGGCCCCCGCCGGCAGACGCGGCCGGATCGCGTTCGGACGAAGTGGCCAGCGTGCGCGGGGGTTGACGCTTCCAGCGACAGATGGGCTACCATCGAGCTACGCGAATCGAGCGGGCGCGTGGGCGCCTGGCGACGGGTGAGAGGCGGGAGGCATGGCGAACCTGGTCGACTACGCAACGGACCGCGGAGTGGCGTTGATCACGCTGAACGATCCGCCAGTCAACGCGTTCACGCACGAGATGGTGAAGGAGCTGGACGAGTGCATCACGGATGCGCGGTTCGATGAGGACGTGCAGGTGTTGCTGATCACGGGCCGGGGGGACCACTGCTTCAGCGCGGGGACGAACATCGCGATGCTGCGGGAGGTCGACCGGGGGTTCCGGAGCAACTTCTACCGTCACGCGAGCGAGGTCCTGCTCCGCCTGGAGAACACGCCGAAGCTGGTGATCGCCGCACTCAACGGACACGCGAGCGGGTTGGGATTCGAGCTGGCGCTGGCGACCGACGTTCGCGTTGCGCGCAAAGGGGAAGGCACCCTGTCGTTGCCGCAGATCGACTACGGCATCCTGCCGGGTGCGGGTGGAGTGCAGCGGCTCGTGCGCTGCGTGGGCAGAGGGCGGGCGACGCAACTGCTGCTCGAGGGGATGCGAGTCGGATTCGAGCACGGCCAGAACCTCGGACTCGTAAGCTACGTGTGGGAGTGCGAGTCTGGCGCGGACTTCCTCGACAAGGCCGTGTTCCACGCTCGCCGGTTCCTTCTGCCGGAGCGGCCGTCGCACGCGTTCGGGAAGCTGAAGCGGGCCATCCGGGCGGCCTACGAGCTGCCGCTGGAGCAGGCGCTGGCCCTGGAGGCCGAGATGCAGGAGCAACTGCTCGCGACCGAGGACTTCGCGAACGCGTTGCAGGCGTGGCTCGACAAGCGCGAGGTGACCTTCCAGGGGCGATAGGGGAGGATCGGCGCGACGCGCTTGCCGCGGGTTCGCAGGCACGGGTAGGCTGCGCGTCTGCTGACGGAGCGAGATTCCGCGAATGATCCGCAAATTCCACGTCCAGAACTTCCGCATGCTGCGATCGTGCAGCTTCGACCTGTCCCACGCGCTTCTGCTCACGGGCTCCGCCGCATGCGGCAAGTCCTCGGTCCTCGCGGCCATCCAGTTCGTGTCCGACATCGTTGGAAGCAGCGCATCGGCCGCCGCGCGCGCCCTGGCCCCATCCCTCATGGATCTCGCGTTCGACCCCTCGCGCCCGATCGCCTTCGCCGTCGAGCTGGTTCCATCGTCCGGCTCAGGTTCCTGCACGCGCTACGAGCTCGAGCTCTGTCACGACGACCAGCGCGTGGCCCGCATCTCGCGTGAGCACCTCTTCGTGGTGGCGAATGTTTCGATGCTCGACGAGCCGCCGCCCATGCAGCAGGCGCTTTTCGAGCCGGATCCCACGGAGCACTCGTTGATTCACGATCGCACGCCGCGCGGATGGCGACGGGTCGTGGCGAAGTCCACCGAGTCCCGAGACTACTTCTGGGACGAGCGGTCCGACTGGCACAACATGCTGAGGTTCGGTGCGGATCGGTCGGCGCTCGGGTGTCTGCCCGAAGACGCCGGGCGGTTTCCGACGGCGCTTGGGGCGCGGGACTTCCTTCGCGAGCGCGTGTCCACGATCGCGTTCGAAATCGCAGCGCTCCGGAGGTCCGCTCCACCGGGGAGCCATGCGCGACTGCACAGCGACGGGTCGAACCTTCCGTGCGCGGTTCGCGCGCTGAAGGAGTCCTCTCCTGACAAGTTTGCGCGATGGCAGGAGGCACTCCGCCTCGCGGTGCCGGGGTTCGCCGAAGCCTCCGTGCGCGAGCGCGAGTCGGACCGTCACCTCGTGCTCGAGGCGAAGTTCGATGGATCGCGCGAGACTCCCGTGCCGTCGTGGTGCCTGTCGGATTCGCTGCTGCGCCTCATGGCGTTGACGCTGCTTCCGAACCAGCTCTCGGGCACCGACGAGATGGTGCTCATCGACGAGCCGGAGACCGCTCTGCACCCCCGCGGTGTGCACCTCGCCTACGAGCTGCTCAAGTCGATCGACCTGCCCGCGCAGATTCTGTGTGCGACGGCGTCGTCGCTGCTGACGGGGCGAGCGGAGCGCGAGGAGGTCATCGTGCTGCGCAGGGGTGACGACGGCGGGTGCGAGGTGCTGGTCGGGGACGATCTTCCGCCGAAGACGTCGTGGTTGGAGGCGTAGCCGGGGAGGCCGATCAACGCCGAGGACCGAGGCCGACCAACGCCGAGGACCGAGGCCGA